>JAITJS010000080.1 GCA_031278815.1 Treponema sp. | reverse complement strand
AAGCCGGCTTTCAACCTGGAGCGCTTCTGCTTCCAAAAAGATGGATCTAAAAATAGCCGCAGCACGGCGGTACGCTTCTGTGGCCTCAGGGGATTTACCCATTTTTTGGTATACATCCCCTTGCGCCCGCCAATCCGTAGCAAGGCCATAACTGTTCTCTGCCCGGCGGTCAAACCCTATGGCCTTTCCCAGGGCTTCCAAGGCCCCCGCATACTGTCCGGCCATGGAACGGACTGATGCGATAAGAAACCAATCGTAGGCCGCCTGTTCCAGGTACGTATCTTGCTCATGGATAGCCAGGGCTTTCTGGAGGGCCCCTTCGGCCTCGCTCCACCTGCCCAGTTCCTTTTCCGCCAGTCCTATGACGGTCCAGCTCAAGGCAAGAGCGGGTTTATCGGATCCGAGGGCTGCTAATTCGGCGTTTACCTGGGCTTTGACCCGAGCTGCCGTAGCCCCATCCCTCAGGAGCAGGCTTCGGGCCTTATAAATCCGCACAATTCCGGCAAGTTCCGCTGCACCGACCAGCTCTGCTTCGGCTAAAGCACGGTTCCAAACCGCCTCTGCCTCTGCAGTATGCCCCAGGGCGTACAGAATATTCCCCCGGGTAATCCCTTCCCGAATGAGCAGTTCCGGATCATCGGTGCTGACCGCAAGGCGACGGACTTCTTCCAGGAGGTCCAGGGCCTGCTCATAATTCCCCCGATCCGTCTCTTTATGCACCAGCGCTAACTGGGTGCTCGCCAGGTTCTTGACCGTGAAAACCGCTGCAGGCCGTCTGGGTGCCGACGAACAGCCCCCGAGCAGCCCCGCACTGAGCAGCCCTAGGCAAATCCCTGCATGGAAAATCTCCTTCCTCATGGTCCTTCTCCTGCCACAAGCCCCTCAAACCAGACCCTGCCGAGGTTCCTCGTGATGCCTATAGGATCTGCTCGTCAATGGGCTTGCCCCCGGGGACCATGGGCAGCACCTGTTCGTCCGGGTGGATACGCGCATCAATCAGCACGGCATTACCTCGCTGAAGTTCCTGGAGGGCCTTACCCAGGGCATCCATAAAGGCTCCTTCATCCTCCGCCCGGTAGCCCCTGAGGCCGTAGGCGTCGGCGAGCTTCACAAAATCCGGGGGACGATCCAGGGTGGTCTCTGCGTACCGTCTTTCATAAAAAAGGGTTTGCCATTGCCGAACCATGCCCAAGACCTGGTTGTCCAGGATGATAATAAGCACCGGGATACGGTAGGCCGCAAGGGTCCCAAGCTCAGCGCAGTTCATTCGGAAAGATCCATCTCCGGTAAAAAGCACCACCGGCTTATCCGGCTGGGCGATCTTCGCTCCTTCCGCAGCGCCCAGGCCAAAGCCCATAGTCCCCAGCCCCCCTGAGCTGAGGAAGGTCCGGGGTTTGCTAATCGGATAAAATTGCGCGACCCACATCTGGTGCTGGCCTACATCGGTAACGACCAGGGCATCTGTTCCCAGGGCCTTGGCGGTCTCCTCAATGATGAAGCGCGGATAAAGGCCCTGTCTTCCCTCCCCTGTATTGGCCTTAGGAATCACGGCTTTCCATGCCTCTATATCCCCGTGCCAGGCCGTCTCCCCTGTGGGCGGGAGCTTTTCCAGCACCTTGGAGAGGGTCTTTCGTATATCCCCCACCACCCAGGCCTCGGCCTCAATGTTCTTGTTGATCTCCGCAGGGTCTATGTCAAAATGCAGCACCCGGGCGCTCTGGGCGAACTTATCCGTGCGACTGGTAACCCGGTCGGAAAACCGGGCGCCAATGGCAATGAGGAGATCCCCCTGCTGCACCGCCCGGTTAGAGGCCACGGTCCCGTGCATTCCCAAGATCCCTGTGTTTAGGGGATGATCCTGAGGAATTGCCCCGATACCCATGAGGCTCACCGAAACCGGCGCATGGAGCCGCTCGGAGAGGAGCCTCAGTTCGGTAGAAGCCCCGGAAAGAATCACCCCGCCGCCTGCGTAGATCACCGGCCGCTTTGCTGCGGTAAGCAGGGCCACTGCCTGGGCTATATCCTCCTCAGTAAAAGTTTCTTCCTCAAAGCGCCGGGTAAGCCGATGCGCCCGGGCCGTACGAATGGGATCAGTGAGGGTATTACCCTGGGCACGGGGAACCCATTCCCCCTGGATCGCGGTAATGTCCTTGGGGATATCAATGAGTACCGGTCCGGGCCTGCCGGATACTGCCACCTGGAAGGCCTCACGGACCACCTCGGCCAGATCCCCCACATCTTTGACGATCCAGTTGTGCTTGACTATCGGCATGGTAATACCGGCAATGTCCACTTCCTGAAAACTGTCTTTGCCTAGGAGGGAGGTCGCCACATTGCCGGTGATGGCCACCAGGGGGGTTGAATCCATGGCCGCAGTGGCGATACCGGTTACCAGGTTGGTAGCCCCCGGGCCGGAGGTGGCGATACAGACCCCTACTTTACCCGTAGACCGGGCATACCCATCCGCAGCATGGGCCGCGTGCTGTTCATGGCTCGTCAGAATATGCCGGATCCGGTCTTTCTGTTGGTATAACTCGTCATAAATAAACAATACCGCACCCCCGGGATACCCAAACACCGTATCTACGCCCTGTTCAATTAGGGCTTCCACGAGGATCCTTGCCCCTGTATACTGCATAGTTCTTACTCCCTTTTAGTCCCGTAGAATGGCCCCTGAAGCGGCAGAGCTCACCTGCCGGGCATACCGGGCCAAATAGCCGGTCTGCACCTTGGGGGGCAGGGGCTTCCACATAGCTTTGCGCTTTTCCAGGACCTCTGCAGGAACCTTGATGTCGATGCTTCGACCTTCAATAGCAATGGCGATGATATCCCCTTCTTCAAGAAGGGCAATAGGACCGCCCTCGGCAGCCTCCGGAGAGATGTGGCCGATGGCCGCTCCCTTAGTGGCCCCGGAAAAGCGGCCGTCCGTGATGAGGGCTACCTTATCGTCTAGGCCCATACCGGCTAAGGCCGCGGTAGGGGCCAGCATTTCCTTCATGCCCGGTCCGCCTCGAGGTCCCTCGTAACGAATGACAATCACATCCCCCGCTTTGATCCTTCCGCCCATGATAGCATCAAAGGCGGCTTCTTCAGCATCAAAGATCCGGGCCGGCCCTTCATGGGTCAACATGGATGGGGCTACTGCACTGCGCTTGACCACGCAGCCTTCAGGGGCCAAGTTACCCTTGAGCGCCGCAAGGCCTCCGGTAGAGGAATAGGGATCCTCTATGGGCCGGATAACCGCAGGGTTCCGGTTCACCGCAGGTGTAACGCTGTCCCCCAGAACGCCATAGACCGTAGCCGCTTCCAGGGTAAGAAGCTTTCTTTTGGCCAGCTCCCCCAGCACTGCGGGAACCCCTCCGGCAGCATGGAGGGCTTCAATGGGGGTTGAACTTGCGGGGGCCAGTTTACAGAGATTCGGGGTAACCGCACTGACCTGGTTCAAACGGTCCAAGTCCAAGGTGAATCCCGCTTCATGGGCAATGGCCGGCAGATGCAGCGCGGTATTGGTGGAACACCCCAGGGCCATATCCAGGGCCAAGGCGTTCATAAAAGCTTGTTCGGTAAGGATCGACCGGGGCCGGATGTCCTGCTTCCACACCTCCAGGGCCAAAACCCCGGTCTTTTTGGCAAGCCGCAGCCGCTCCGCCATGACTGCGGGGATGGTCCCGTTTCCGGGCAAGGCCATTCCCAGGGCTTCGGTAACGCAGTTCATGGAATTCGCGGTGAACATCCCCGAACAGGACCCACAGCCCGGACATGCCGCTTCTTCCAGAGCCCTCAGATCCGCTTCGTCCATCGTGCCTGTGGCCACCGCGCCCACCGCCTCATACACCGTGGTAAAGGTCAAAGGTTTACCGTCCTTCCAACCTGCCAGCATAGGGCCACCGGAGACAAAGACCGCAGGCAGGTTGAGCCTCGCTACTGCCATGAGCATCCCCGGCACTATCTTGTCGCAGTTAGGAATACAGATAAGGGCATCGAAACCGTGGGCCATGACCATACATTCAATGGAATCGGCAATGAGTTCCCGGGTTACCAAGGAATACCGCATCCCCTCATGGCCCATAGCGATCCCGTCGCATACGCCGATCACCGGGAACCGGACCGGGACTCCCCCAGCCATGCGTACCCCTTCTGCCGCGGTCCGGGCAATGGTATCTAGGTGTACATGACCGGGTACGATCTCGCTTTGTGCCACTGCAATACCGATGAGGGGTCTTGCAAATTCTTCATCAATGAACCCCAGGGCCTTAAACAAGGACCGGTGGGGCGCCCGGGCAATCCCTTTCTTTACCACATCACTTCTCATATAATGCTCCTCTCTTGTTTCCCTTATTGTGCCTATTTCAAGGACTGCGTCAATACACCCATCCGTCATCGGCTTTCCGCTTGGAGCACGTTGAGCATCCTGCATTCCCAGTGACCTTGGGTAGGGGAGGAGTATTCCCGATCTTCCGGGGAGAGGTTTACCGTTTTATCAAAGCGAATACCCCCAGGAGCTTTCCCTAAGATGAGGATCCGCCGGCCAAGAACCAGGGCTTCCCGGGGATCATGGGTAACTGCAATACAGAGCCGTGGTTCTGCTTTGAGCAGGCCCAGGGTCAGTTCCATGAGTTCTATCCGTAGGGGTATGTCCAGGGACTGGAAGGGCTCATCCATAAACAGGATCTGGGCAGGATAAGCAAAGGCTCTGGCTATGGATGCCCGCTGTCGCTGACCTCCTGAGAGTGCTTCCGGGTAGGCTCCTGCCTTATCTTGTAAAGAGACCGATTCCAGAAAATGTCGGGCCCGCTCTTCCGCCTCTTTTTGCAGGAACTGGGTTTTCAAGGGGATCATTACATTTTCCAGCACCGGGAACCAGGGAAGCAGCCGGGGTTCTTGAAACACAAAGGAACACGCTATCGGATCCTCCCCGGTGGAATAGACCAGATCCCCGGACCAGGGACGTAAAAGACCTGCCCCCAGGCGCAAGAGGGTGGTTTTTCCGCAGCCTGAAGGCCCTAGGATCACTACCGGGTTCTCCCCTCCCAGTTCCAGAGAAAATCGATCAAAGATCGGGGTTTCATTAAACCCAAAGGTAATATTTTTAAACTGTAGGCTTGTAGGAACCGGTGTCGGTAGGTTCATGGGCGTTTCTTGGAATAGGGGGGATAGAGAGAAAAGTAAGGAACCTTACTCAAAATCAGGGTAAGCAGGCATTGAGACAAGGCAGCGGCGATCACCGTGGCCAGGGTCCAGGCGAAAAGCTCCGGGGTTTCAAGCTGGGCCTTGGCCATCTGCATACGGGTACCCAGGGCCCGGAAGGGCTGCACCAGGATTTCCGCAGCCACTACCACCTTCCAGCAGAGAGACAGGGAACTGCGGAGACCCCCCAAGATGAAGGGTACCAGGGTGGGGATATAGAGATACCGGATTTCTTCTCCCCGGGATACCGGGTATATGCGGAAAAGCTCCTGAAGCCCTGGATCCACCGACCGCAGCCCTTCAATCGTGGTAGCGGCCATTACGGGAAATACCATAAGAAAAGCGGTAAACACCGGAGTCCGTTCTGCTCCTAAGATGAGAAAGACGATGAGAATCACCGACATCACCGGAGTAGCGGAAATAATCGAAAACCAGGGGCGGAAAAAAGCGCCTCCCCGTTTATCCATGCCTGCAACCATACCCACCCCCACTCCCAAGGGTACGGAAATGACTATCCCCAAGATGACCCGGACAAAACTATGACCCAAGGATTGAAGAAAATTCCCTTGAGGTACCAAGCGGATAAATCCTTGCAGTACCCGCAGGGGACCAGGGAAGAGGAGATCGCTCCCGATAATCCGGGATCCCAGTTCCCAACACAAGAGCAACACCCCCACACCCTGGCAGAACCAGAGGAGGGAACTATCCTGGGCGCTTCTTTTGCTGCTTCGTAGCCTTGGGGACCGTCTTTTAGCTAGCAAGAATCTAATTTCCTACCACTTTAGATTGAGATAAAAACTATCCCCCGGAAGGGCGCCGCCGATTGAAACCGGGGAAAACTCAAGAAAGGCCCGAAACAGGGATTCCAAGGCAGGCCGGGCTTCCAGGGCCGGGATAAACACATAGTTACTCCGGGGTATGGCGGCCTTCACCACCGGCGCCCGCAGTCCCAACTGGTGCTTCTCTACCAGTTCCCCTGCTTCCCCAGGGTTGCTGATAACCCAGGCAATGGAGCTTTTCACCGACTCAAGGATGGCCTGGATTGCCTGAGGCTGGGAGGCGGCAAAGTTCCCATCCACCACCAGCACGGTCATGGGATAGTTCCCGGTACCTCCGGCCTTCACCCATTCGGCCTGGATATCGCCGACCAGTCTGAGGCTTGCTTTGCCAGAACGAGCCATGGTGGCAAAGGGCTCAGGCAGTAAGGCCGTGGAAATTCGGCCTGCGATCAAGGATTGGGCTATTTCAGGGTAGGCCAGGGCATACCCTAAGATGAGGTCTTTATCAGGATTAAGGCCCTTAGACCGCAGGATCCGGCGGAACACATAGTCCGGAGTGGCTCCCTGGCCAGCCACTTCCACCTGTTTGCCCTTTAGGTCTTCAATACGCTGCACCCCTGGATCCGAGGTAAGCAGGCTCAACATACCGGTTCCCAGTACCGCCGCCACCTGAAGCGGCTTCCCTGAGGCGGCCAGTTTTGCCGCTACATTGGCAGGGAGTATGCCTACGTGGGCATCCCCGGCAATAAACCGGGCAGCCATGAGGTCTGCCTGAGCTAAAGCTTCTACCTTCATGGTGATCCCCGGGGCTTGGGGGGGCTGCTCAAAGAGGCGGATCATCCCCACCCCAGAAGGGCCTTTAATGCTGTAGATGGTTACTGAGGACTGGGCTTGTAAGAAACCGGCAGTCCCTCCGAAAAGTATAATAAGAAAACTGAGGCTTAAAAAATATCGTTTCATACCGGTAATCATAGCATCACCTCAAGGCTCGTAACAAGCAGCCCCAGCAGCGCATTGATAAACTGCGTTTTTACCGGCATGGACTTAAACCGCCGAAAACTGCCTGTAAGGTTTCGCTATCTGGCCGTAAGGTCTCCGGCTATAGCCGCAGGGCTTTGTAGTTTAGTCCCAAAGTCCGCTTGCCCTCCCCCAACTTTTGGGGGAGTAATACATTAGCACCGTAAGTCTTTACGGTGCTGCCCTCTTATAGTCCCCTTGTCAAAATCGGTATCCTATTTTAACCGGACCGCAGTGATTAAAAGAGCAATCCCGGAACATAAAAAAAGCAAATTTGGAACAGTAAAACAAATAAAAAGGTTGCATAGTATTCATTAAGGAAGGCGACAAATTGGATTATATTGCAATTTTACAGGAAATGTTACGGTACATTGACACAGACATCATGGAAAAATTAAGTGTTGAAAAACTGGCAGCTCGCTCAGGGTTTTCTCCATATCATTTTTGCAGGGTGTTTCAGGGGGAAGTCGGTTATTCGATAATGGAATATGTAAGGAACAGGCGGCTCGCTTATGCGGCGTCTAAACTCGCTTGCGGACGACGCATAAGCGACCTAGCAGTTGATTGCGGATTTGAGACACCCTCAGGATTTTCAAAAGCATTCCGCCGTTATTTCGACTGTTCCCCCGAAGTATATCGTATGCATGCCTCCTTCGATGTTCCGAAGCTGCCTATCCTTAAAAAAAGTAAACAATATGTAACTGGAGGTATTGTTATGGAACCAAAGATGTTAAAAAGAGAAGCGGTTAAGGTTGCAGGGTTTGCCCTTACAACAAGGACAAAAGACGAGGAAAACAAAAGAGCAATCCCACAATTCTGGCATGAATATTTAACTGATGGAAGAGTGAAAAAATTGCATGGCGAATCTTTTCTTAAAAGCCATGTTGAGTACGGAGCTTGTTTTCCTGAAAATCTAGAAGACGGGGAGTTTGTATACGTCATCGGAGTTGAAATAAAAGAAGGTCATGATGTTCCCGACGGGTATCATGTGTGTACCTTGCCTGAAGCACTGTATGCAAGGTTCACTACACCTCCTGCAGACGAAGCGAATTTTTCACTTTCAATTCAGGGTACATGGAATTACATTTATTCGGAATGGTTTCCCAATTCGGGATATGAATTTGATAGCAACGGAATCGACTTTGAACTTTACGATGAACGCTGTATGGCTAAGACGGGGAAGGTTTGTGATATATACATCCCTGTTGTAAAGATAAGACCCATAGCATGTTCTGGAAGCCCACACGAATGTACTTGCAATTTTTGGTGAGAAGGGTTATCCTAATAAAAAAAGCCTATCTTAGCGGAGAGGAGCGCATCATTTCTTGCTTAGGGTGGGAATCATACGTTGGTTAAGTATACCTTATGAATCAAGATTCGTTCTGATTCGATGAGGGCAGAGACGATGCAGGATGCATCAGCATGCTCTCAGGATACACCTGGGAGCTTTTTTTGCTTTATCCGGATCAGTAATTTAAGGAGAGGAACAGATGAGACGAATTGCCGTAATCGGCGCGGTTTTGGAAAAACCCCAAGTCAGCCAAAAAGCGTTTAACGAGACCGTTTCCTCGTATAAGGAAATTGTGAAAGGACGGATGGGTATTCCCTTTGATGAAGAAGACATGGCGGTGATCTCCCTTACCCTCTTGGGAGAACTGGATGTGATTAACGCCCTTACTGGGAAGCTCGGTAATCTTCCCCATGTAACGGTAAAAACCGCGGTGTCCGGTACCCTGAAAAGCGAAAAAGAGGAGGAATGAGATGCCTGCTCCAAAGACCTCCCCCAAATCCCGGGTAAAACCAGAGGAGACGATGCCTGATTTTGCCCTCAACCATGACGCCGAAGTCTTACGGCTCATTACCAGCGATGATCCCCAGGAGATAGAAGCCCTGTTTGCCGCGGCTCGACAGCAGCGAGCAATCTATTATGGGCATGGAGTTTATTTCCGGGGACTGGTGGAATTCACCAACTATTGCAAAAACGATTGTTATTACTGCGGCATCCGTTGCAGTAATACCCAGGTCAAACGGTACCGGCTCTCCCTGGAACAGATCCTCCAGAGCTGCCAAGTGGGGAATATGCTGGGATTTAAGACCTTTGTGCTTCAGGGTGGGGAAGACCCGTGGTTTACGGACCAGCGGATCATTGAGATGGTGGAGGCTATTCATCAGGAATTCCCGGATCATGCCATTACCCTTTCAATCGGGGAGCGAAGCCGGGAAAGCTACGAGGCCTTTTTCCGGGCCGGGGCTAACCGGTATCTTTTGCGGCACGAAACTGCCAATGAGGACCACTACCGTAAACTACACCCGGGGGTGATGAGTCTTGCAGAACGGAAGCAGTGTCTTTATGACTTAAAGGATATCGGCTACCAGGTGGGGGCTGGGTTTATGGTGGGAAGCCCTTTCCAGACGCCGGAGAACCTTTTGGAGGATCTCCGGTTTTTGCAGGCCCTGGAACCGCACATGGTGGGTATCGGGCCCTTCATCCCCCAGGCAGACACCCCCTTTGGAAGCTATCCAGGAGGGACTTTGGCATTGACCTTGAAGATGGTGGCCCTCACGCGGCTGCTATTGCCCAAGGCCCTCATCCCGGCCACTACGGCCCTGGGGACTATATCTCCTCTGGGTCGGGAGAAGGGGCTCATGGCCGGGGCTAATGTGGTGATGCCCAATTTGTCTCCTAAGGAAGTGCGGAAGCTCTATGCCCTGTACGATAACAAGATCTGTACGGGGGATGAAGCTGCGGAATGCCGGTTTTGTATGGAAGGGCGAATCCGGAACTTCGGCTTTGTACCGAATATGGCTCGGGGAGATGTGGCCGGGTGGAACCGTTCTGCCTGACGCTCTACCAGGACCTTGAGGGGACAGAGGGCGTCAAAACTCTGTCCTTCACGTAACAATCAAGCAATTTAAAAAATTGACATAGAGTACCCATATCGGTATTTTTATATATGTTCAACTATAAGGGGATGGTAAAAGGCGCTTTGGACATTGAAAGCCTTGATTACAACGTAATTCATGAGGAAGTGGTAGCCGCAGTCAGGAAAAAAATGCCCAATGATGAGGTATTGCTGGACTTAGCGGACCTGTTTAAGGTTTTCAGCGATTCCACCAGGGTTAAAATCCTCTGTGCCCTTCTGCGGGCCGAAATGTGTGTTTGCGACATTGCGGCCCTCTTGGGCATGAGCAAGTCCGCCATATCCCACCAGCTCAGAACCCTCCGGCAGACTCGGCTGGTGAAGTACCGCCGGGAGGGGAAGGTGGTCTACTATTCCCTAGAAGACGAGCATGTGGGAACCATCTTTGACCAGGGTTTAACCCATGTCAGCGAGTAATGAGGAATGTTGTTTTTTTATGCAAATGGTTAATGGCGTCGGTGGATTTTCCAAACACCCGGTTCACGGTTAAATTTGAGGGAGACGAAAGTACCCTGCTTGAAACCATCGCCGGGATTGCCCGGAATGTTGATGAGGATATCACCGTTAAGGCAAGTTAGGAGGGGACTATGGAAGTGGCATTAAAACGGGGGATTTCAAGGAACTTATGAGGTTACTGGAGATGCGGCACAGGTTTATCAGGCCCGGTCATCCGCAAAACAATAGGAACCGAAGAGGTTTCATCGTATTTTGAAAACCGAGGAAATACGGTAATGAGTATACCATCAAAATGTTACAGGTACTACCAGGGACCGGCAAACCCTATCAAAGTCTAGGTTCGTATAGTCCCTGTTCATTCGTGAACCCTTTCCTTTTTACCTGTTGATTTTATGTTATTCCTTCATCTTCAAAACTCCTGATTCTTGAGAGTCTCCCTAGTGAAAGCCTATGTTGGCCCCAATCATAAAGGTAATACCGGGCATCTCGTTGTTGAGGTAATAGGTATAAGTTTGGTTTAAAACGTTGTTGACCACAATAAAGGCTTCTGCTTCCGCAATATGCCAGCGTTCATACGCGAAGGTGTAACTGAAACGGAGATTAACCAGATTGATGTCATCCAGCTTAGTCGCTTCTGAGGGTTTGGAAGAAAAACTCGCATCCGGCATCAAAGAGCCCGCATACAGACCACCCAGGTGCTGATAGTCTCCGCTCAGATGAAAATGGTTAAACCATGTCCATTTGAAACCTGCCGACATGCTAAAATCCGGTGTGTAAAACATCTGATTCACTTCCACATCCTCTTTGCCTTTTGCCGTGATCCGTAAGAAGGTACCTCCAGCGAACAATTCCAGGTCTTTTAAAGGATTTACACTACCGCTCAATTCAAGACCGCTTATTCGGAAGTAATCTACGGAAGCAGCGTTACCCGGAACACCTCCGGTTCCGCCTCCTGAAACTATACGATCCCGGCCGTCATCATAAAAACAGGAGAACCCCATCGTGAACAGCTTGGGCCAGGTGTGGGTCAAGCCCACTTCAAAATGATGCACCACTTCCGGCTTTGAGGTTTTCAGATCTTCCACCGCATATTCAGGGTTGTTGTTTACCCAGGTTTGGATGACGGCTGGAGCAGGATAGACCACCCCAAAGGCATAGTTGAAATTGAGGTCCGTGTTAGCCCAGCCAAGTACCAGTCCCCCTTGAGGTGCAACCTTACTCTCCCACACATCATGCAGGTACCCCCGTAACCCTGCAGAAGGTATAACATGAAAACCTTCGGGTTTACCAAAATACTGGCTCATGGCCGCGTAGGGGGACAAGAGGTGCATATCGGGAAAAAGGGAAATCACCGTAGGGGACTTGGTATTGTGATCCTCGTTGGTGGTCTGAGTTCGGTCGAGGTCAATACCGGTAACCAGTTCGTTTCCTTTCCATAAGGTAAGGGTTTCCTTGGCCTTTATCCCGGTAGCGGTTAAGGGTTGTTTTGACCAGTCATAATAGCTATTACTCTCATGGCGTATAAAAAAGTTGGTATTGTTGTAATAAAACTTGATAAACCCATAGGCCTTGTCGTAGTTGTGGTTCACCGTGGTGGTGGCAAATACCGTATTGGTATCGTAGCGCTGTAAGACATCCTTGGGGTTTTTGCCTATCTCCCGGGGCTGGGATGTTTTAGCATCCACATAATTGGCTAAGAAGCGCATGGCCCAATGTTCATTGGCGGTAAGGCCCAGGTTGAGGTAGTAATTTTGCTGATAGGCGTCGGAATGGTCGGTGTGGCCATCGGTGGAAATCCAACTTTGAGCTGCATAGAGATCAATAGGGCCGGACTTAAATCCAAAAGCCGCATTTTCAGCTATGGTCTGGAAACTACCTCCAGAGCTACCAATGCGGAATTCCCAGCCATCTTCGGTCATGTATTTAGGTACTACGTTGACCAAGGCGTAACCTGTACCAAAACGGGAAGGCTGGGGATATTTGTACACTTCCAGGTTGCCAGTGGCAAACACCGGTAGGCTGTCGGCCATGGATTGTCCATAGATCAGACCGTTCCGGGGTACGCCGTCAAAATAGGTGGTGGTCTCCAGGGAGGGATGATTGTAACCTCGGCCTCGAATATATAAACTGGTACTGGTGTTTGTACCGATCATGTTGTGCTTGCTGAACATGACCCCAGGTACATTACGCAAGGTATCGAGGAAATCCAGAGAACCTTGCTGCTTGATTTGTTCCTCAGTAACCACGTTAAATTGGGTGCCATAGGGGGTAGAAACCGGTACTACCGGACTTTGGGTAGCCGCCTCAAATTCGCCGGTAACGGTTACCGTGGGTAGGGTATATACAGGCTCGTGATCCTGGTCAGCCGGTTCTGTAGGGGCTTGTGCTGGTTCAGTCCCCCTCTCAGGATCAGATGCAGGGTCGGTTTGCGCTGTTGCGGGGAACAGGGTAAGTCCCACACCCAAAGCCAAGGGGATGAGGAATCGTACGGTTTGTTTCATCTTAGTGCTCCTTAGATTAATGGGCAGGCGTCCTGCCCGATTCAAGGCTCCACAAGGAAGCGAGTTGAGGGATCGTTGTAGCAAGGGTTAGTACCAAACACCGGTTCTAGTCCCGGCGTATAAAGGTAGCGCCGTGACCATAGCCCCCATAATTGGTGAAGTGTAAGGTCATGCCGTCGCTGCTAATGATAAAGGGACCCACGTATTCGATTTCCCCTTTTCGGGTAGCCGGATCATAGGTAAAGGTACCACTCCCAACCTTGACCTTATTAGGGGAGGTAAATTCCAAGGAGAGGGTATTACCAAAGATCCATCGGGTACTCACTAGGGTATCATCAGGGATCCGGTCAGGCTGCCGGGTAAAGAGGGGGCCCCCGGAAAGAATCAGGGTTTCCCCATCAGGGCTTAGGGTAAAGTCCCCTAAGCCGGTAACGGTTCCGGTGTTATTCCCTTGGTAGGTATAGGCCTTGAAGGTATCCCCTGTCAGGACCTGGGTCTCGGAAAGGAAATAGAGGCTTGCCTCCTCTGTTCCGACAACCCGGCTCCAGAAACTAGCTACCAGGGTATCCAGGCTGGTGGCTTCTTCTGGGGTATCCACCGGGCAACCGGTTAAGAAGGCCCATAACACCCAAAGACTTATACTTGCTGCGGTTACTCTGTTGTTCATGGGTAACTCCTTCTCATCTCTTACTCCCGGCGCTCGAATTCCGCGGTGTGGCCATAGCCTTTAATATTGGTAAAGGTGATATGCTGGTCGTTCTGGGTAACCAGGAAGGGGCCTAGGACTTCTACGGTCCCTTTCCGGGTGGCCGGATCCCAGGTATAGGTCCTGCCACCGTCAATCTGGGTGTCGGTAACAAACACCATGTAGCCTCCGTATTGACTGTCCCAGAACCACTCGGTCCCCTTGAGGGTATGGTCTAAAGTAACCGGAGTATCGGTCAAGGATTCATCGAGAAGTACTGAAAAGTTGTAGCCTTTATAATCGTGTAAGGTGATGGTGCGGGTTCCTTCCTCGTCACTGAGGGTAAAGCTGCCCAAGGTCTTTATGGATCCGGTTTTTTCTTTGTCGTCGTAAGTATAGGTATAGACCCCGCTATTGAAGGCCGCCTTATTGGCGGATGTGAACTCAAGCAGGGAGTTACCCCAGCGCCACCGGGTGTCCACCAGAGCCGGGTCTGATTGGGTCTTGAAAACCAAGGACTGATTTCTTCCCTTATAATTGGTGAACCTCAGGGTTTGGGCAGCTTCATCAAAACTAAAGCCTCCCAGTTCCTCCATGATTCCGGTATGATCCTCATCCTGGTAGGTATACACATAGGTATCCTGTCCCATCTTCACCTGGACCGGGGAGGTAAATTCTAGGGTTAAGGATGCCCAGGCCCATTTGGTATTCACCAGGCTGTCCGGTGGTTCCAGGTCAGGCTGCCGGGTAAACTGAAGGGTACCGGATCCGCTGGTTAGGGTTAGGGTTAGGGTTAGGGCGTCCTGGCTCAAGGTAAAGTCCCCCAAGCCGGTAACGGCTCCGGTGTTATTCCCTTGGTAGGTGTAGGCATTGAAGCGGTCTCCTGCCTGGACTTTAGCGTCCGAAAGGAAGGCCAAGGATGGGACAGGGGCGGCTTCTCCTGCGGTCCAGGCGGTGAGGGCCAGGCTGTCCAGGGCTGGGGGGTCTGCTTCGGTTTCAGTGGGGCAACTAATCAAGAGCCCCAGAACCAGCAGCGCGGTTATGCCGAACACTAGAGTTCGGGTTTTCAGTTTTTGTATTTTTTTCATACGAACATTCCTCCTTAAATTGAGCGGACATTAAAAAGGTTTACAGGTTAACCTGGGTGATCGGTAAAAGTCCGCGGTTCCCGCGGACTTTTACCGCTGGACTTACAAAGTATCTGCATCCACTTAACCACTTACGTTCCTGCTCATACAAAAAGAGCCTCCACACCGATCCCGAAGGAACAGCCCAGAGGCCCACGAGAGATGGCTAGTTATTCTGTTCTAGTAATGTAACCTTTGAAATAAAAATAAACCGGATCTGGGTGAAAATAGTAAAAATTGGGGAATGTCATGGTCCAGTTGGTGCCGCTTCCCGAGATGGTAAACTCACCGGGACCTGTGGTTCCTCCTACGACGCCACTTGATTTACCATCATACTTATACGCATAAGTTGGGTTAGTCCCTTCGTCGACAAATACACAGAGGACATTATTTTGTCCGAAGGTAAATACTGCCACCTCATCTCTAGGAGTTGAACCGATCCATTCCGTATTGACTAAATCAGTCGGAAGAACGGTATCCCCCCTCTCTACCACCAGGCTTGCAAGAACGGTCTCAGCGGTAAGCGCCAGTGAACTATCGGCCGTATTGATCACTGCATCCTGCTCAATGGCGGTCTCCGTTACCGGATCCAGTGTTTCCATCTGGCAGCCCGGTACCAGCATAAGCAACGCCAGAAGCGCAGCTATGCCCAGTAATAATAGCGAGTTCTTCTTCATAAGAAAAACCTCCCTAAAAAATGTATATCTGCGGACAACGTCCGCATGATCCCAGGTAAACCGTTCAAAACTTCAATAATGAACATCTGAGCCTATTGTAAGGATGTGATCTTACTACTATGGGTCTGCCATCGGATATATCCACTATAGGTTGTTATTGCATCTGCAGGTACCAGAATGACCAGGTTCCCAGGTGTGCCGGTAAATACATTAGTACCACCAAGGGTAGTAATCTGCGCCGCCGATGATCCCGTTGGGTTCCATCGCCGTACTATACAAAGTGCAAGGGAACTGCAGCCATTAAAGGTATTATTGCCAATGCTGGTCAGCGTTGCCGGCAGATCTATCGAAGTAAGCGCTGTACAGTTCCTGAATACATTGGTACCTAGGGTCTGTAGCGAAGGTGGAAGTTTTATCGAGGTAAGCGATGGATTATCAGCAAACACATAGTTGGGAATCTCGCTCAGGTTGGTAGCTCCAGATAGGTCCATCGAAGTAAAAACACAACTCTGGAATGCGTTCACCTCAATTGAGGTGAGATCACTTATACTAGTGAAGTTTATTTCGGTAATAGCCTTACACCCAGAAAAGGCATATCTGGCTATTCCCGTAATACCTACGGGAACAGTAACCCTACCGGCTGCATCTGGAGGATATAAAATCAGAGTGATATTATTACTTATGACCATCTTTCCGTCTGGGGAAGAAAGATGGTTAGTCTTATCTGGTATCTGAGTTACCTTAAACTCGGCAATATAAGGAGAAGCCCCGAATACCGTATTGCCAAAACCGGTATAAGGCAGCGTACCGGGTAAGGTTACCGATTTCAGGGACATACATTGATAGAATGCGTTATTTCCAATCTCTGTCAGGCTGGTAGCCTTGGACAGGTCTATTGCGGGCAGGGATGTCTGTGCAAAGGCCCTCTGACCGATCCTTTCCAGTCCCGTTGCCTCAGAAAAGTCTATTGAGGTAATGGAGGAGTCTTCGAATGCTACATCACCGATAGTCTTCACCGATGCGGGTATTTTTATCGAGGTAATTTTGGCACCATAGAATATGTTTGCAGGTAGGTCGGTAATCTGATCAGGAATCACAATAGTACCATCCGTGGGATATGCCAACAAACTGGTAGTAGTTCCTTCCTGTTTCATCAGCGTTTTCCCGTCAGGACTGACTATAAGCGAACCGGTCTCCCCGGTTAGGGTGATGATAAGATTAGGACAATTAGTGAATGTTCCACCAGGTATATCAGTGTTTTTGTTCAGAGTTATTGCGGTAAGGGACGTACAATTGCCAAAAACACCTAAATCACTGCTTGGGCCACCTAAGCTGAGTTGATTCAATGTTTCAGGCAGACTTACCGATGTAAGAGACGAACAACCGTAGAATACACCCTTAAGGTCTGTTTGGGTAAGATGAGATAGATCCACCGATTCAAGAGCTATACAATTACTGAATGCCTCTGTACCGATAGTGGTGACGGTCTGAGGGATATCTATCGTAGCAATAGCCGTACTGGCAAATACGCTATTGCCAATGGAAACCAGTTGTGAAGGCAAGATTACCGATGTAAGGGATGTACAGTTCTCAAATACGGAATTCGCCAGATTTGTTACCTCAGTACCGGACAGGTCTATTTCGGTAAGCGCCTTACAGCCGTTGAATGCACTCTCCCCAATGCTGCTTATTCTCACCTCCTCTGTCGCAGGTAGCTTCAGTTCCTTTAAGGATGCACAGTTGGCGAACGCACTCTCTCCAATACTGGTTAGCTGAGTTTTCGATAGGTCTATTGAACTTAGTGAAGCTCCACGATTTGGATACATGGAACCGAATGCAGTATTTCCAATACTGGCCAACGTGGTAGGCAGGTTTACCGAGTTGAGGGAGGAACAGTCGGCAAATAAGTAAGGAGGAATTTCCGTTAACTCTGTGGTAGACAAGTCTACCGATCCAAGGGACGAAAACTGATAGAATGCATAACTGCCAATCTCGGTTAAATCGCCAGGTAGGACCAGGGATACGATCTTGTCTAGATCTGGCCTGCCGGTACCCCAGTCGGAAAATCCTTCATTCCCATTGGTACAACCCTTCATGTCCAGGGTGACATACTTCCCATGGAGACCATCGAAAAGCCCTCTCAGGGGATCATTTCCGACTTTCACCCCTGCATCCTCTGCCAGATCAACCTTCAGGGCCACCACATAGGGGGTGTCCACGGTATTCGGCTCCGCTGCCGTAAGATAGGCGGACAAGGCTTCAATACTGGTAAAGGTTTTCGACACATCCAGAAACCCCTCTTCCCCAAAACTAAATGCCGCCTTGGTGCTCAAGCCCCCGTAGATATGGAGCACATCCGTATCTACCGCAGCCTGGCCTGTACCCTCCTCCTTATCCCGGTTCAGGTACACCGCTACCCGGTAATACCCTGCGGCTAGAGCTATGCCGGTCTCATCCTTGGCCCCAGTAAACAGGAGGTCAATGGTCCGTATGGGGTTATGCTCGGTAACCGGAATCGGGAAGATCCGCAGGATTGCCGCGCTCAGCCCCGCTGGATAGGTGATATCGTAGGTCAGGTTCCCGATCCCTTCTTCCTCAATAGTGGGGCTCAACATCACCTGTACATCCAGGGCCGCTCCCGCTTCCACCTCAAAGTCTGCTTCTCCGTTGGCCACCGGGATATCATCCCCTTCTTCACCGGACGGTAAGAATCCCTCTACCTTGATATGCCAGGACCCTGGATCAAGCTCACGGGAGAAGGTCCCCGCGCTCCCGGGCTGATCCTCTACAATCACCTTGTCCTTGGACGTAAGGGTCAGCACGTAAAGCACCGGATCCGTAGCAGGCAGGATCGTCCGGGCATTCCCTTCCTCTGTCTCGCCAAGGCGGATCCGTACCAGACCCTTACTTGCCTTACTCTGATACCCTGCTTCACTGGTATTCACCGGTTCCTGCAAGGGATTGGTACAGCCTCCCAGCATAAGCAGCGCTGCCAGAACCGTACCCACAACACGAGGGATACATCGTTTCATAAAGTCCTCCTTAATTTTGTGGCCTGGTTTGTGCAACTACCAGATCCGCTTTCTTTGAATAGGCAACACCCTCCCGGGTAAGCACCAAGGTTAGCTTGTGGGTTCCTACCGCATAGTCCTCGGGATGTAACACCAGGACCCGTCCGGTTCCCTTGGACTCGTTATCCACCAGCCATTGATAGGTGTCGAATCCTCCCTGAGCCGCCAGGAATGTACTCCCTTGGCGGATACTGAAAGGCCCTACCCCGTATCCCACGGTACCACCGACTGTTCCATCTAGGGTGTAGGGAAAATCGTTGGGAGCATCATCACCAAAAGTACCGGTTACGGTTTCACCGTCTGCCTTGAACTCAAGGCGTGCCAAACCTCGGGGTGTTTTGCCATTCCAGATCGTATTGCTGAGTATGCCTCCCTCCCCAATAGTTCCGGTGTCTAGGGTGAATACGAACAGTTCTGGATCATTCGCCGCATGGCCCCACATGCTGTTAAAGGTCATGTAGGTCTTGACCGGATCGTTCTTATAAACCTCCAACGGCGTCGGAGACAGCAAAGCCCTGTCCCCGGCATCGGAGAAGCCGATACTCGTACCACCGGTCTGGATTACCACTACCTGATAGGTCTGAGTAGCGCCGCTCTCCGCGGTTACCGTATAGGTAGCCGTACCGGGAAACACCGGTTCCGCCGGAGTAGAACTGCTGGTCGCCCCTGGAGAAAGAGTGAGGATCCTCTCCGCCTCACTCAGGTTTACAGTAGAAGGTACTGTAACCGTGATGGTAACCGGATCCGTATTCGGATCGGTAATTCCCTTATGCCCTCCAATCTCGAAACTGAGGCCCGTCCCCTCCCGTGGCGGTTCCTGGTCTTCTGTTTCCGTTGGACAGCCCAGCATAAGGATCATAAACAGCGCCAGTAATGCTGTCATACCCTTAGGTACACTAGTTTTTTTCACATCTAAACTCCTTCATGTTAAAGATGGTAATAATAAAAAGCCCTTGGCTCATTCATACGAATTAATCCAAAGGTCTTAATACCGGAGAGAAATATACGAACTATAAAATAAAAAGGATAACTTACCAGTAATGGGGGGGGTAATCGACATAACTCTAGTGTAAAATAATCGCATCGAGAATTTCTCCTTAATTATTACCGGCGTTCACTATAATTCGTCTCATCAGAGACACTTACCTTAAGCCACCTATCCTTCTTTTAATAAGCCATAGATCTCCATACCATCATTCCTGTCACGGCACGGCAGATACAACCATAAAAAAAGCCTGAAACTTCTCCAAAGAAAAGTTTCAGGCTTCATGCCTTTTTAACGCGGAA
>JAITJS010000076.1 GCA_031278815.1 Treponema sp. | reverse complement strand
CCCCGGTTGTGATCGGTGTGGTTGCCGCACAGCTCGGTTCGCCCCGCCGCCGTAAAAACCCGTACATCGCCGTCCGTTTCAGGAAAAGCCCCGCGATCAAACGCCAATAGCCCGCGCAGCAACGCCGCATACCGCTCACGATTGACACCGGCATCCTTGCCATAAACCGAACTGAGAGCCGCGTCTGCCCGTTCAGTCCGAGACGAGGAAGAGGACAGCGTTTTCAACAAATCCGCGCTTGTCATAGCCGCATTGTAGCGCGGCGCGGGGGGCCTGTCCACCCCTCGCGTTACCTCATCAAAAATGGTGGCGAAAAAGCCCCGTGCCTCAAGCGGAATGTCAACAAGGCTGTCCCGCGTTTGCGTCAGCGGCCCGCCTCGTCAAACCGCATCAAGACGCGGGAACAGGAATAGCTTTCGGGAACATTTCAAAATAAGGCATTTTGGGGGGTAAAGCGTGAGTACCCTCAAATCTCCCTTGCCCTGCTAAGCCTGTACTTGTGCTAAAACCGTAGTATTCACTACAATAAAACCATGTATAAACCACGAGACAGCCTACCCGAACTGCTGCGTAGAAGTTACCGTTCTCGTCTAGCTCTGATCCTAGAAAGCACCCTCATCGGATTGTTGGTGGGATTCATCATTGTGCTCTTTAGATATCTCCTAAACCAGGCCGATAGCTTACGGCAGGGTATTTACCAAGGATCCCATACCAAGCTTTATTGGCTTTGCTTAAGTGGGCTCATGGTGTTTATCGGTCTTTTTCTGGGATGGGCTGCAAAGGTGTGGCCGCTTATCAAAGGGAGCGGTATACCTCAAATAAAAGGCGCCTTGGCAGGGAGCCTGCCCTTGAACGGTAAGGAGTTACCCGTAAAGTTACTTACCGGCTTACTCGGATTAGGAGCAGGTCTTTCCTTAGGGAGGGAAGGGCCTTCGGTACAGATCGGGGCCTATATGGGGAAGGGAGTTCTGTCCCTATTCCCCAAGCCCATGCAGGAACAGCATTGGCTCATCGCAAGCGGCTCTGCAGCGGGGGTAGCCGCAGCCTTTAATGCGCCCTTAGCAGGGGTACTGTTTGTGCTGGAGGAGTTTCAAGCCTCCTTCTCCCCCCTGTTTTTAGCCTGCGCTATGACCGCTTCCATGAGTGCCGATGCAGTGGCGGGCTTTTTCTTTGGCTGGGGGCCGATCTTTGATTTCAGGTACATTGGGGTCCTGTCCTTGAAGGATATACCTTGGGTTATACTTTTGGGGGTAGGCTGCGGATTCTTAGGGTACCTCTTTAAACGGCTGCTCTATGGCTTCCTTAATGGCTATGAGCGATGCAAGATCCCCCAGCTCCTCCGCCCGCTGCTCCCGCTGCTCCTTTCTATGCCCCTTGGACTGTATTGTTTTGATGTCCTGGGAGGAGGCCATGATCTGATAGAATCCCTGGCCCACAAGGAGCGAAGCCTCAGTCTGCTAAGCCTCATTCTGGTGGTTAAAATCCTGTTCACGGTGTTTTCCTATGGATCAGGAACCGCAGGGGGGATATTCCTGCCCCTTCTAGCCTGCGGCGCCTTAAGCGGAGATATCTTGGGCCTATACCTAGTACAGGAGGGATACATCGCAGAAGGGCAGAACCTGAATTTCATCATCTTAGGGATGGCCGCTTTCTTTACCGGTGTGGTCAAAGCGCCGATTACCGGTATAGTCCTCATCTTGGAGATGAGCGCTAACTTTAACCACCTGGGAAACCTGGTGCTGGTTTGCCTTTGCGCGCTCATCACCTCGGACTTGATCGCTTCCCGTCCTGTGTATGAGGTGCTTTTGGAACGGCTTTTGAGTCGGGGTACTCCTCCACCTCAGACCCCAATGGGAGATAAGGCTGCATAAGCATCCGGGGAGATCCTCCTTCAGAAAGAGAGCCTTTGCTCCGGGGCTTCATAGTCCAGGTCTGCGCAGATCTCCGACAGGACCGGCTGTACTTCATCGGATGCTTGGCAGATGACCGCTCTTTTGCCCTTATGGAATCCCGGTGGCGGCCTTCAGTGTATGTTCCCCTTGGAACTTGAACAGGGATACACCCGCTGGGTATTAGCCGAGCAGTACCGTATGGGCGCAACATACCGCGGCAGCCAAAGCATCTGCTGCGTGATCTGGTTTTGGGATGACATCAAGCCCCAAGATGATCCGGACCATGTCCTGAACTTGGGCCTTGTCTGCGGCGCCCCGGCCTAGTACCGCTTGCTTGATGACCTTAGGACTATACTCCTGTACTGAAAGGCCCTGTTCTGCCAGGGCCATACAAAGCACTCCCCGAGCTTCCGCCACGGGGAACGCGCTGGTAACATTTCGTGCAAAATAGAGGGTTTCCATGGCAGACTCAGTGGGAGTATAGGTCTTAAGCACTCCGCGAAATTGTTTATATATAAAAAAAAGACGCTTCCCTCTTGGGCAATCTGCAACAGTTTCAATACAGCCATGGGCAATATATCGAATTCGCCGCTTATCGAATTCGATAAGCCCCCACCCGGAAGCAGCGAGGCCCGGATCAACCCCGATGATACGGCGGATTCCCTTAAAACACGAGGGTTCCCCTTTATTCAGCCTCAAATCCTTCGGGGATATCGATATTGGAATAGACGTTCTGCACGTCGTCGTTTTCTTCGAGACGCTCAATCAGCCGTACCGCCTTGGCAGTGGCATCGTTATCCAGACTTACCGCAACCTCTGGAACCATGCTGATTTCCGCACTGAGGGTTTCAAAATGCTTATTTCCCAGGCTGTTCAATACCGGTTCAAAATCTTCAGGAGCAGTGGTAACTTCAATAACTCCCCCTGAAAGGGTTACATCTTCGGCACCGCCGTCAATAGCAACTTCCATGATCTGGTCTTCAGTGTACTTTTCACCGTCTAAGGTAATGATACCCTGGCGTTTGAAGAGACGGGAAACTGAACCTGAGGTGGCAAGCTGACCTCCTGCACGGGTGAGAATATTCCGTATATCTGCGGCAGCTCGATTTTTATTATCTGTTAATACTTCAATGAAAATCGCCACCCCTCCGGGAGCATAGGCTTCGTACACTAGTTCTTCGTAGCTGACTCCCTCAAGCTCTCCGGTTCCCTTCTTGATAGCCCTATCAATGTTATCCTTGGGCATATTCGCTCCCCGGGCCTTCAACACCGCGGTTCGCAGCCGGGGATTCCCTTCAGGATCCCCCCCTCCCATACGGGCGGCAATAGATATTTCTTTAATCAGTTTGGTGAACATCTGGCCGCGCTTTGCATCCGCGGCGCCCTTTTTGTGTTTAATAGTCGCCCATTTGCTGTGGCCCGACATGATAACTCCTTCTTCCTTCTAAATAGTAAGACATAAACCTTAAAAATCAAAGGATATGTATATAATAGCACAAGAAAAAGCCCTCCGTCAATAAACTTCCTACCCGTCTAAGGTCAACCCATTGCGATACCGGTTGCTGTTGCCGGTATGTTCCAAGCGCCAGGTGAGGGTATAGGTCCAGGAAGTAGGTAAGTCCGGGGAAGCTATTTTAAGACTACACCGGCCCAGCTTTCCCCGTATAAAGGCATGCAAGGAAGTCTCCCAGAGCCTGCTGGTATACCCCAGTTTTGCCCGTAATTGAAGCATACCGATACGATAGCTTAGTTCCCCGGAAAGAGCTGCGAAAGGAAGCTCAAGAGGAATTTTCTGGATAGGAAAAGGCCAGGGCTGTTCTGAGGCGGCAGCGATTCCGGTGAGGCTTCCTGAAACTACCCAGCCAAGAGGACCTAAGGCAAGACCCAGCAGCGCCTCATAACGATCCGTTACCTTGGATACATCTTCGGCGTTTCGAGTCAACTTAAGGGAAATCCGAGAAAAGCTCAGGAAACCTATGCAGAAATCAGCGGGAAACCGGTAATAGATCAGGTTGGAACTGCGCTCAAAAGGCCCGCCCACTGTTCCAGCGCCTAAGGTGGTCCCAAGCCGGAAAAACCTGCTGCCCTTTCCGTAGTATTCCAGCCGTCCTCCGACTCTGAAACCGGCTCCCCCGGCAAAGCCGTCACTGCCCACATAGCGGCTCCCGGCTCCGTCCGCAGCCAGAGAAAGCCGCCACGGACGCTTCCCCAAGCGGATACCCAGGTTCCCGTACAGGTCTTTCCCATACGCAAAGGTATCCGAATATGCCCAGTCTGAGGCAATCCCCAGGAACGGCCCGGTATACACCAGTCCAAGCGCATAGAGGTGCAGCTTCCGTTCCGGTAGAGGTGGGGATAGGGAAAACCAGGCTTCAGTATTCCGGGAAGCAAGCTCCTTTCCGGTATAAAACCCTTCCACCTGGAAGGTCCGTTTTTTATCGAATTGGGCCTCCACTCCCCCAGAGAACCCAAGCTGTATTGCATCCTTCCCTAAATCAGGGGCTATGTTGGCTAAAACAAAGCCCCGCCAAATCCCTAAGTAAGGACTGCGCAGATAAAGATACGCCTCGGGCTCCTTGGTAGAGCTAGGCTCGGTTTTGAGATCTCCCAGAGAAGGCTTACGATACTCCACCAAAGGTAAGGCCCTTCCCCAAGGCCTACGGATTCGGGCAGACAATCCCCACACATCCAGGATTCCGTAGAGTAATCGGGAACCACTAGGCTTATGGTAGATTCCCCCTGCACCGCTGATGCTGTCCAAGTCCCAGCCTTCCTCTAAAGCTACCGAAGTTTTACCTATAAGCTGGGTCCTGAGCGTAAGGTTCTGCCAGGGTATATGGAGTCGAATATCCCCCCGGTTGACCAGGGTTCCCTTTCCCTCAAAGGAAGCGTCCAAAGAGCCAGCCCATAACAAATCCCAGGAAAAAAGCGGTTTACTCGTTTGTGCCCCAATCCCGGTATGCACGAGCAAAAAGGCGCTGGTGAAGCCGCATGTCCATAGGAAGCGAAAGGACCGGACAAAAATAATATCTGCATCCATATCCCTTACTATGGAGCGGTACTGAGGACTGCTTGTATTGGGCTCTGTGTATCCTGTGCCTTGGACTAGGCATCTAGGGATGCGGGTTTATCGATCTCCTGAGCTTTGCCGAATCTGACTATCTTCAAAGCCGGTTATCTTTTTAATGACTGAAAGCCAATAATCAGCTTCATGCTGAGAGGTAAAGGGCCCAACCCGAACCCGGTAAAGATTTCGCCCATTCACATCCCGGTTTTCTATAATAGCGGTAATACCCTTGGCGGACAGGTTCTCTTTGGCCCCTTCGGCCCGAGCTGCGGTGGAAAATGCCCCTGCTTGGATCCAATAGTCCTCATAGGCTCGTCGGGTCTGTGATGTGGGAGCTTTAGCGGCTGGAGAAGCAGTCGCGGGAGGTGAACTAGAAGGTCGGGAACTCGTGGTTGGTGTGGTAGTTTTTTCAGGGGCATTTACTGTGGAGGTACTTACCTGAGGCCTATCCTGGGTAGGGGTCAGGCTTGTAGAGGATGAACTGGGAACTGCTACGGTAGAAGGCTTAGGTATTTCGATAACTAGATCTGAACTCTTGTTCCTAGTTACCTGTTCCACCAGGGTTTTGGACTGGGTGGGATCCCCATAAATATAAATGTTATTTTCTTGGGTCATCGTAGAAGGGGTCGGAGGAGGCTGTAAGCCCTGGATTCTGTCAGGATTTCGGAGCATATCTACCGGATTCGCACTGGCCGGTTCTGTCCGTGACGGTTCAGGCTGGACCTGTTCAGTGGGTACCGGATCAACCGGTATGGTTACCGTACCGGGAATTACCGCGTTATTACTCTGGGTAAACACAGGATCAGACTGAGCAGATACGGCGGATGCATTTCTTCTCGGTAAAAACAACAATATCGATAATCCTATTACTATAATAAGGAAAATACCTACCGAGACTGCCACCAGCAGTAATTTTTTCTTGTCCATATATTAATTCCTCAGTTGATCGGACCCGCAATTATCTGCTCCTAGGGGTGTCGATCTTATATACTCCCGGTTTTTAATAGCAGCTATCGTTCTTTGTTTTCACCTTTCTTCCACAGGATACTCATCTTTTGCCATACTCAGTTGAGCGAGCGCCGCTTCGAGTTGTCGCTCTACATACCCACTAAAAAAAGAGGATCCGAATGTGCCGTATCCCCTGTTAACTATGCTATAAATATCGGCAGATTCTCTCAAATATTTAGCCGTGAATTCTCGCTGGCTCCTAAAGCGCCGGATCAACTGGCCCCAAGGCAGCTTATCCCGTTTTCGGGCCCGTAAAAGCCGGGTAAGTACAGGGGCTTTCACCATAATGATACCATCCAGATAGTTCCAGGCAGAGGACCGATGGAGCAGCGCCGCGTTGATCACGCAGGAGCGATTTCCTTGACGGTGGATCCATGCTTCGGTTAAACGGTTTGCCACAGGATGGACTACGGCTTCAAGCCAGGCCAAGGCATCAGGGGAACTAAATACGTGGGTACCCAGAAGCTTACGGTCTATGCTGCCGTCCTTTCCCAGAATCCCGGTTCCAAAGCGTTCAAGAATAGCCCCTTTCTCCAGTTCTATTCCCTGATGCCCCAGCTTATCTACATCCAGCACAGGAAATCCCCGCTCTTCCAGGAACTTGGCCACATGGTTTTTCCCTGCGCAATACGTCCCGGTTAGACCGATAATGAGGCGTGTAGTACTATTCGGTGTACCCTTCATTCATTACCTTATCCTTATAGTATATGCTGATTTTACTTCAAATAATAGCATACAGCTTGCAATAATGAACTCCTTTGCATAGTCTTAATAAAAAAGGGTATAGTCTACAGTGAATGAAGTTGTTACCGTTTGATGTTTCCAAAGAATGGGTGATTTATATCCCTGTAGGTATGCCCGTCATCAAAAAAAGCGCGGAAGATGTATCCTATTACCTTAAGCTGCTGCGCAATCGCTCCGGCCTTTCCATCAAGCCTCCTGTGATCCGAGCGTGCGACACCGCCCCAGACCATCTGGTTCCTCGGATCCTCCTAGTAAGTGAAGGGAATAGCCGGGAACAAACCGGGTTTTTCTGGCATATAGAGAAAAACCGGATTGAAATATCCGGTGAATCGGATCGAGGACTGTGCAACGGGGTTTTTGATTTCCTTGCTACCTTAGGGTTTAGTTGGCCGGAACCAGATAAGGAAGTGCTTCCTCCGGTCAATAAGCTTAAGCCCCAGGAATACCTCCCCCAAGAAACCTATGGGTATCATTATTCTCAGGGTAATACTATCCGCCGTCGTTTGCTTTTCGAGCGGAACCATCCTTCCTCTACTTGGAAATCCTTAATTCTCTGGGCGGTTCGAAATCAGATTGATACCCTGGTCTTTTCCTTATATGTAAGTCACCTGCTTAAAAGGAAAAGACCGCAGGAAACCACCACCCATCCTTTGATACAATTCGGTCGTAAGTTGGTAGCTTATTATCATTATCCTTACGCGGAAGAGGTGTTTAATCTCGTTGAAAAATATGCCCTCACCATTGAACGAGGAGGTTGGGATTTATCCTTCCTGGTACCCCGGGGGTACTTCTTGTTTAATCGGGAAATATTCCGCATGGATTCAGGTAAACGGGACCGGAAGTACAACTTCTGTCCAACTGCTCCCGATACCCTTAAGCTCATAAGCCGGGAAGCGGAAAAGATCTTCCGGGCCCATCCAGAAACCCGGATCTATCATCTGTGGCCTGACCGGGGCTATGAACGGGCTTGGTGTTCCTGTCCTACCTGCCGAGCCTTTACCCTGGAAGAACAGGGACGTATTGCGGTTAATACTGCCGCGGATGCCTTAGCGTTGATTAATCCTAATGGACGTATTTCCTTTTATGAGTATCCTGCAGGCAGGGGGGACATAGCCCTGCGGCCTAATCTATTTAAAATAAGCCGTCTACCCGGGGAAGTGGGAGCCGAAGCAGATGGCTGGTTTTCTACCACTCGTTTTAATCCACACCGGGCTAAATCCATGAAGCGTCCCTAGATCCGGAATTGATGTTTTGCAAACCGAGGGTATTGCCGTATCTTAGGAATTAAAAATGTGCATACGCTAACCCTGTGGAGGGGTTCTGCCCCCGTTGAAAGTGCTCTTCTTCCGCTTTATAATAAGGTATGGAGCCCAGCATGATAATAAGGAGTGCTTTAGATCGGTGAAGGGCCTGGTGATCTCCTCTTCTCGAAATATCTTTATGGTAAAACCGGATGCCCCGGGAGATGGAGGAAGGGATGGCCGGTGGGGTGAAACCGTAAGGAAACAAGTGGCATGCCGTATCAAGGGCAAGGTTCTTAAAGGCGTGGAGGGCTATGTTAATCCCTTAGCTCCCGGGGATAGGGTGTGTTTCGACCTGGATCCCGGTCATCCTCACCGCGGCCTTATCCGGGACTTGGAAGACCGGAAAAATCTGCTTACCCGCTTTAACCGGCAAGGCCAGTCTTCGCAGCTCTTGGCGGCCAATGTGGACCTGGTCTTGTGTGTTACTACCCCGGTTTCGCCCCCTTTCAGGCCCCGTTTCCTTGACCGCGTTCTCTTGCAAGCGGATAAGGCGGGTATTCCCCCGGTGATTGTCTGTAACAAACAAGATCTCTATGGAGGGGGAAGGGCGGATCCTGATACAGAAGAACGGCTCCAGGATTGGAGCCGTATCGGGTATCCGGTGTTCCGGGTCTCTGCTCGGACTGGAGAAGGAATGGAGGAACTGCAACGCTCTATGGCACGGCGCTTTTCCGTACTTGTAGGGCAATCCGGAGTGGGGAAATCAAGCCTCATCAATGCCTTGGTTCCTGATTTGCACCTGAGGGTGGGTTCCCTCAATGAAAAATACGACCGGGGAAACCACACCACCGCCATGTCGGTCCTGCTGGAGATTCCCAGTCTCGGGGAAGGAACCGGAATCATTGATACCCCTGGTATGCGGTGCTTTATACCAGACCGCCTAGCGGCAGAGGAGCTTCTTTTCTATATGCGGGAATTTGCCCCCTTAGCGGGAAAATGTACCTATGGACTGTCTTGTTCTCACCGAAGCGAACCAGGGTGTAAGATCCTAGAGGCGGTGAGCAGTGGCGTTATCCATGAAGACCGGTATGAGAGTTTTCTGCGGATCCACGAGGAACTGGCGAGCTTAGGGGTATCTAATACGGTGTCATAAGGAAGGGACCGCTCATACAGTACTATGCATGAAAAAACCCTAAAACTGTTGGAATTTGACGTCCTTCGTCAAAGGGTGGCCCAAGGAGCCCTCAATGAAGAAGCAGCCCGAAGGATCCTTCGGGACCTTCCGCTCTGGGATCCCCAGGAGGTAGGCAAGCTCAAGCGCCTGGCGACTGCGGTATGGGATCGCCTTGCTTCAGGGGATCCAGAGCCGCAGGATCCCCTGCCGGATATTAGCTTCCTGGTCCCCAAACTAGGCGTAGCAGGAAGTAGCCTAAGCCTGGAGGAAGCCTATGCCTTGGGGGTCTTTATCGAACGGGGAGTAGCCTTAAAACAATGGCTCGTGGCCGGGGTGCCCCAGGAAGCAGAACAGAAGCCCCTGTATACCCTGGTACAGATCCTGCCTGATTGTACACCCCTTTCCCGTGAGGTCTTTCGGGTGCTTGATAAAACCGGGAAGCTCCGGGATCTCCCGGTATTACGGGAAATACGCCAGCGGATCCATACTTTAACCAGGGATATGGAAGCCCTGATTACCCAGTATGTCCACGCTGAAGGCACCCGGTATATGCTCCAATCATCGGTCCCTGCTCAGCGGGATGGCCGCATGGTGTTGGCGGTAAAGGCCAATTTCCGGGGCCGAATCAAGGGTATTGTGCATGAGGTGTCTACCACCGGACAGACCCTCTTCATAGAACCAGGGGACGTGGTAGAAAAGAACAACCAACTGCTCATTGAGGCTCAGCGGCTTGAAGGGGAGATTCGCCGGATCCTTCGGGAAATGACCGCTCGTATTGCCCAGCAGCGGCAGGCTCTCGAAGCATTTCACGAAGGGATCATCCGCCTTGAGACCATCCGAGCCCGGGCGCGGTATTCCTGGGAAACCCAAGGGCATTTTGCCCAGGGGGAAGAGGATGCCTTTGGATGGAACCAAAGCATACGGCTCAAGCAAGCCCGGCACCCGCTTTTAGGGGCTCAGGCGGTGCCCATTGATTTTGTCCTTGAAGGGCATACCAGAGTGATGATCATTACCGGGCCAAATACCGGGGGGAAAACCGTAAGTCTCAAAACCCTGGGACTGTTTGTCCTGATGAACCAATTCGGCCTTGCCTTGCCTGCTGCCGCGGGAACTCTGCTCCCCTTCTGCGACGGCGTGTATGCAGATATAGGGGATGAGCAGTCCTTGAGCCGGTCCCTTTCAACCTTCTCCGCTCACATGAGCACCATCGCGGCTATCATCGCCCATGCCACGGAAAAGTCCCTGGTCCTCTTAGACGAACTGGGCTCTGGTACAGACCCGCAAGAAGGAAGCGCCCTTGCTATGGCCATCCTGGATCACCTCATGGAGAAACAGGCGAGGATCATCGTTACCACTCACCAAGGGAGCCTGAAGCATTACGGGTATACCCAGGAACAGGTGGAAAATGCTTCGGTGGAATTCGATGCAGTCACCTTGGCCCCCACCTATCGCATACGCATGGGGGTTCCGGGAGAAAGCCGGGCCCTGGATATGGCCGCACGAAACGGCATACCCCCGCTTATCATTAAGCGGGCCCGCTCTTACCTCCAAGACAAAGGGGCGGATGTTTCTGCCCTCATTCGAGGGCTGACCATAAAACATCAGGAACTGAATGCCGCCCTTGAACTAAACCGGAAAGAGGAACAGCGGCTTAGGGAGGAACGGCGCAGGGCGGATCTTTGGGAACTGAGGCTGCGACAGCAGGAAGAGGAACTCAAAGCCGGAGACCTGGGGAAGCTGCGAAGGCTTCTTGAGGAAAGCCGGAAGACCTTGGAGAACCTGGTCCGGGAGGTAAAAGAAGGGGAATTAAGCCGGGAGAAGACGTTGAAGGTGAAGGAATTTCTCCATGACCTGGAAACCACCGTAGCCGCCGAGGACAGGGCCCTGCAGGAAGAAGTACGCGCACTGGCCGAAGCGCAACACAGCCTTGCAGCGGAACAGGAACCAAACCGGCCCCCGCAGTTTCCCATCAAGCCCGGAACCCTGGTACGAGCCGGGAAATACAAACACCAGGGCCGGGTGTTTCGGGCGGGCAAAAACGGCTCCTGGGTGGTGGAGATAGGTTCCCTGAAGATGAGTTTCCCTGAACATGAGCTGTACCCGGTCCCGATTGCTCAGGGGCAAGAAAAACCGGTCATAGCCCTGCCGGATCTGGCTTCAGACGTGCACCCTCAGCTTGAGCTGAGTTTACGAGGTATGCGGCTTGAGGAGGCCCTGGAAGCCTTACAACGGCAGATTGATGCCGCAGTGTTATCGGGCTTACGGGAATTCTCGGTGATTCACGGTAAAGGGGAGGGTGTTCTCCAGCAGGGGGTCCATACATTCCTCAAGGAACAGCCCCAGGTGGCGGAGTATTATTTTTCCCGGCCTGAGCTGGGTGGTTTTGGCCGGACCGAGGTGATAATGAAGTGCTAAACAAGAGCGATGGAAGCGGTGAAGGCTGGGAAGAAACCATTCCTCCCTATCTCAATACCCTTAATCCAGAACAGCGGGAAGCGGTGTTCCACAAGGGAAAGCCTTTGCTTATCCTCGCCGGCGCAGGTTCAGGTAAGACCAGGGTGATCACCACCAAGATAGCCTATCTGATTCGAGAACAAGGGATGGATCCCCGGTCTATCTTGGCGGTAACCTTCACTAACAAGGCTGCCCGGGAAATGGCGGAGCGGGCCCGGCTGATTGATGAAAGGGCTGCCTATGCCATGCTGCGGACCTTTCATTCCTTTGGAGCCTGGTTTCTCCGGCGTAATGGGGCGCTCATAGGCCTTAATACCGGCTTTGTCATTTATGATGATGATGATATGAGCTCCCTGCTTGCCACCCTTATGGAGGGGGCCTCCCTGGCGGAGATCAAAGAGGCTGCCCACGGTATTACCCGGGCTAAAGACTTTTTTCTCTCCCCGGAGCAGCCGGAACTGTCCTTCATAGATCCTCGAGAGTCCTTCCGCAGCCTGTATACCAAGTATGAGGAACGGTTGCAGCAGATCGGTAATGTGGACTTCGGGGACCTCATTAAAAAGCCTGTGGAAATCTTGCGAACCTACCCTGAGGTGGCAGCGCGTTTGAGGAATCGGTTCCGGGTGATCCTGGTGGATGAATACCAGGATGCCAATATCGCCCAGTTTGAACTTTTAAAGGAACTGAGCGACCCGGAAACCTATGTGTGCGTGGTAGGGGATGACGACCAGTCCATCTACGGTTTCCGTGGGGCAGAGGTACGGAATATTCTGGAATTTCCGGATCGCTTTCCCGGAACCGATATAATCCGGCTAGAACGGAATTACCGGTCCACGGCCCCTATCTTGCAGGTCGCTTCTTCAGTGGTGAACCGCAACCAAGACCGCCTGGGGAAGACCCTCAGCGCTGAACGGGGAAAGGGGAAGAACCCGGTCCTGGCCTTCCTGCCAAACCAGGATGTAGAGGCGGCTTTTTGCGCCGATCTTATCGAACAATCGGTGCACCCGGTTATTACTAAGAACGGGAATACCCCTGAAAAGTCCCTCCTCAAGCAGGCGTCCTATGCAGATTGGGCGGTCCTGTATAGGACCAATGCCCAATCCCTGGGTTTTGAAACGGAATTTTTGCGCCGGAGCATCCCCTATCGGGTGCTCGGGTCCCTTAAGTATTATGAGCGGGAAGAGGTGAAAGATACCCTGGCCTTGCTTTCCTTCCTGGTGAATCCCCGTGATGAGATCGCCTTTCGCCGGGTGGTGAATAAGCCTACTCGAGGGGTGGGGCTTGCCACGGTGGATCGTATCGTGAGAGAAGCCACGGCAGGTACTGAAGCAGACGGGAATCTCCATACCGCAGCCCAAAGGCTCAAGTCCAGCCTCTCCAGCAAGGCTCGTTCTGGGATAGATCTTTTTCTTAAGGCCATTGAACAAGGCCGGTCCCTTCTGGATAGGGGCACAGCCGAGGGCTTAGAAGGGGAAGCGAAAAAGCAGCCGCCTGACAAGGCTCAAGAACCGGGGACCTTACGTGCCGGTGAAGGGCTTTCGGTGTGTATGGTGTATCTGGTCCAGGAAACAGGAATCCTAGACTATCACCAGACCCACGACAGCATCGCGGGGAATCAGCGGGTGAGTAACCTCCAGGAATTGGCCAATGCCGGGAGTCTCTATGCCCCAAACCGGCGGGGATTGCTGGAATTTCTGGAACGCATTGAACTGGATCGTTCCTTGGAAGACCCCGAAGCAAAAGGGAACATCCAGGACAGGGTTACCCTCATTACCCTCCATAATACCAAGGGCCTGGAATTTCGGCGGGTCATCATAACCGGCATGGAACAAGGGGTATTCCCCCGGAATGACAAAAAGGGAGGAAACCTGGAAGAGGAACGGAGGCTTTTTTATGTGGGCGCCACCCGTGCTATGGATGAATTATACCTCAGTTCCTGTATACAGCGGCGTATGTATGGCCGGACCATTCCCATGGAACCTTCCTTGTTTCTCATGGAAATAGATAGGACCCGGCTCCGGGTTATCGGTTCTCCTCCCCTGGGTTATGCCCCCCGTAAGCCTTCCCGGCCCCTTGGGGCACTGCACCGCGCTCCAGGCTACTGGGATGTGGGGGATAGGCTCTTCCATGACGATCAGGGATACGGTTCAGTGGTGGAGGTTCAGGAAACCTCCGAAGGCCCGCTCATCCGGGTTTGTTTTGATACAGGTAAAGAGATGCGCTTTCTCAGCCTTAAACAACGTAAAAGGATCACTAAAATCCATGAAGAGAGATGAGTTTCGGATCTCGGATCCCGCGACTCTGCGTTTACGGCAGGTACCTCCGGTCTTACGGGCCCGGGGTTTTTACCTCTATATCCAGGGGGGAAGGCGTTTGGTGGATCTCTGGCAATATGGCGGTGCTGCGGTCCTCGGACACACCCCCAGGTCTCTGCTTCGGGAACTTAAGAACAGTGCTGAACGGGGACTGTTTACCCCTTTTCCCCATCCTCTGGAAAACCGGTTCACCAAGGCCCTTTCCCGGCTTTTTCCTGGTACATCCTGTAGGGTCTATGCAGATGAAGCCTCCCTGAGACGGGCCTTGGCTATAGCGGGTTTTGCCGACGCTGCCCAGGATCCTTTCCCGGATCCCGGGGTACGCGCTCCTCTCTGGGAGACCCTGTCCCTATGGCGGCCCTTCCTTCCCATAGAAAAAGTAGAAACCCCAGGGCCGTTGTTCCTGATTCCGGTACTGCCCTGGGTTCTCGCTCCCAAGGCGGTGATTTTTGATCAAACCCTGGATTCCCACGCCTTGGGGTTTCCTCCCTCGGACTTCCTCTCGCCGGTGCTCCTGGCAGGAACTACCCGGGCCGTCGAGGATCTGTGCTTATGGCTACAACGGGGACAGGGTAACTTTCCCCTGATCCGTCGGGCCTTGTCTGAGGGTATCTGGCGCCAACGGGGCATCTATCTCCATCATGGGGAAGCCTTGGATGAGGAAGCCTATACAGAGCGCTTCTTTAGGTTCCTGGCAGAAGGCTTCTTGCTTCCCCCTGGGAAGGAGGAGCCCCTGATCCTACCGGGCTCTCTGTCCAAAGGCGAAGAGGCGAGGCTAGCCGCGCTTTTGCAACTACCCTAGATTACGCCAGCCTAAGTGCTCGCCTCTGTACCCCCAGGTTATGCGAAGTCCTCATCTCGCATAACATCGGCATAGAGATCTTTGAGCCTTTTTCGCAAAAATACTACCACCTTATATTCTCCCTATCCGCTTTCGTGCTTCCTCAGGGCTGATTCCTTTTCGTATAGCCCAATCCGCCACTTGATCTTCCCCGATCGAGCCGAGACTGAAATAATAGGCACTGGGGTGAGCCAGGTACATACCACAGACCGAGGCTGCAGGAATGAGCATGGCCGATTCGGTTAATGCAAATCCGCAGCGCTCCTGGGCTTGCAAAAGCGTACAGACGATTCGTTTATCCCCATGATCCGGGCAAATAGGATACCCAAAGGCAGGGCGTAGGCCCACATAGCCCCTGGCTGTAGAAGCTTCCTGAGAAAACCGCTCCTCCTTTGGCGCATAGGCCCACCATTCCTGTCGGACCCGAAAGTGCAGTTCCTCTGCAAAGGCCTCTGCCAGGCTATTAGCGAGGCTTGCCAAAAGGAGGCTTCCATAGGCATCCTCCTGCTCCTGGTAAGGGGCTTGCAAGGTATCCAGACCGAAGCCGGCGCTGAGGACGAAAAGGCCGATCCAGTCGGTAATACCCTGGGCAGTATGGAGGGCATGTTCGCGGGGAAGGATGAAATCCGCTAGACAAGGATTAGACCCACCGGAGCGCTTGTGCTCCTGATTGCGAAGAAACGCAAACCGGGCGATTTCCCGTTTTGGATCCTCAGGAGCGTATATGAGCACATCATCCCCCGCAGACAGGGCCGGAAACAAGCCCACCACCCCCCGGAGTTTCAATAAGCCCTTGGCGACAATAGGATCCAGGAGAACCTGGGCATCTTCCAGGAGTTTTTCTTGAGCCCCTTGGTTTTGCCCTGGACTATGCGCCCCGGTCATATCCCAGGCATGAAGGAAACCCTTCCAGTCTATATGGGGAGTAACCCACCTGAGGGGATAATCATAACATTCCAGAATACCCGAGGTTTTCGGTTGGGGGGGCAGGGTTGACCAGGGAAGGTGCACCTTGTTCGCCCTGGCTTCTTCCAGGGGGATCAAGGTCCGTTTGGCCTTCAGCGCTTCATGCCGTGCTGCAGCAGCTTGGTAGGTGCTTTCCAGGGATTCAAGGAAGCGGGGACGTTCGGTTTCGGAAAGTAAAGCCCGAACCGTCTCGGCAGAACGGCTTGCATCAGGAACATACACCACAGGTCCAGAATACTCCGGGGCAATCCTCATCGCCGTATGGGCGAGGTTGGTGGTAGCTCCTCCGATAAGCAGGGGAATGGTGAGCCCCCGCTTCTCCATTTCCTTTGCAGTATGGATCATCTCATCCAGGGATGGGGTAATGAGCCCTGAAAGGCCGATGACCCCTGCCTGTTCTCGTAAGGCGGTTTCGATGATCTGTTCCGCCGGAACCATCACCCCCAGGTCCAGGATCTCATAGCCGTTGCATCCCAGGACCACCCCGACGATATTCTTCCCAATATCGTGGACATCCCCCTTGACCGTGGCAAGGAGGATCTTCGCGCTCCCCGTTACCTCAGGAGGGCCGGCATCCTGGTCCATAAAAGGCTCCAAGGCAGCCACCGCCTTTTTCAGCACCCGGGCGCTGCGGATAACCTGGGGGAGGAACATCTGCCCTGCGCCAAAACGATCCCCCACCTCCTGCATGCCTTTCATCAAAGGCCCTTCAAGGATATCCAAGGCCCGGGGGTATGTGGCCCTGAGCAGGAGCACATCCCCTTCAATATAATCATCAATACCGCTGAGCATGGCATGGCGGACTTGGGCTTCGGTATCCCAGGAACGCCACGATGCAAGGGTTTCGCTGCTGCTTTTTTCGCGCGGGGTTCCCTTGCTCGCCAGGGCCACCTGAAGCAGGGTCTCGGTAGCATCCGGCTTCGTGCAGAGGATCGCCCCTTCCGCAGCATCCCGCAGTTCCGGATCCAGTTCTTCATAGGGAATCATGGTCCCCGGATTCACAATGGCCATGGAAAGACCCGCGTCCCTGGCATGTTTGAGTAAGACCCCATGGAGGGCATTGCGGACCGGCTCATTCCCTTGAAAACAGAAAGAAAGATTGGCAATGCCTCCGGAAACCTGGGCATAGGGACAGTGCTCGTGTATCCAGGCACAGGCTTGAATAAAGTCCAAGGCATACCGATCATGTTCAGGAAGACCCGTGGCAATGGTAAGTACCACCCCATCAAAAATAATATCCTCTGGAGGAAAGCCATCTTGAACTAAGAGATCATAGGCCCGCTTGGCCACGGCAATTTTTCGTTCATAGGTGGCGGCCTGACCGTGCTCGTCAAAAAGCATCACCACCACCGCTGCCCCATAACGCCGGGCTAAACGGCTTTTCCGCAGGAATTCCCCTTCCCCGTCCTTGAGGCTGAGGGAATTCACCAGGCCCTTGCCCTGGAGCAGCTTGAGTCCGGTCTCCAGGACCTCCCAACGGGAACTATCCAGCATAATGGGGACTCGAGCTATGTCCGGATCTGAAAGGGCAAGGGTGAGAAAGCGGGTCAACGAAGTTTTGGCGTCAAGCAGGGGGTCGTCCATGCTGATATTGATACTATGGGCGCCCTTGGCAATCATTGACCGGGCGACCCTTAAGGCCTGGGGGAAGGCTTCTTGTTGAATGAGCTTGAGAAATTGATGGCTTCCCGACACATTGGTCCGTTCTCCTATTTTCATGAGGCCCTGGGGACCTACTTCCAAAGGCTCAAGGCCAGCAAAAACCGTTTTCCGAGGGATCTGAGGTATGGCCCTGGGCGGGTATGAACGGGCCTTGACCGCCATAGCCGCGATATGAGCGGGGGTGGTACCGCAACAGCCCCCGAGGATGTTCACCAGCCCTGCTTGCATATAGGTTTCTAGGCACGCGGTCATTGATTCAGGACTATCATCATAGGCGCCGAATTCATTGGGCATCCCTGCATTGGGGTGCACGCTGGTAAGGCAGGGAACAAGAGCGGCCAGTTCTTTGCTGTACGCCTTAAGCCGCTCTGCCCCAAAGGAACAGTTCAGCCCAATGGACCAGGGCTGGGCGTGGAGAACCGAGACGCAGAAAGCTCTCAGGGTCTGACCGGACAGGAGCCTTCCTGCGGCGTCGGAGATGGTGGCTGAGATCATCAGGGGCAGTGCAAGACCCCGTTCTTCCATAAGCCGGGAGACCGCAAAGATAGCAGCCTTGGCGTTGAGGGTATCGAAGATAGTTTCGATGAGGAGCATATCCGCGCCCCCGTCCACCAGTCCCCGGGCATTATCGTAATAAGCGGCTTCCAATTCGTCCCAGGAAATGCCTCGTTTCCCCGGATCGTTTATATCAGGGGAGATGCTGGCGCTTTTTGCGGTGGGTCCCATGCTCCCTGCTACGAACCGGGGTTTATCCGCAGTGGAGGCCCTATCCGCGGCGTTCCTGGCTACCGAGGCCGCGGCAGCGCTTATCTCATAAGCCAGATCCCCTATTCCATAATCCGCCAGGGATACCGCCGTGGCGTTAAAGCTACAGGTCTCGATGATGTCTGCTCCTGCTTCGAGGTAGGCATGGTGAATAGCGGAAATAAGCTCCGGCTTGGTAAGACAGAGTAGATCGTTACACCCGGCCAGATCGGTCTCATGGGAGGCGAAGCGGCTTCCCCGGAAATCTGCCTCGGTTAGGTGGTATCCCTGGATCAGAGAACCCATAGCCCCGTCGAGGATGAGGATCCGTTGGGATGCTAAGGCAGTAAGCTGTTCCGTGGTATTCATAGCTCATAGTAGCATTCTCTCAAGGGGGTTTAAAGCCCCTGCGGTTCAGGTTCCGCTTGATGCGGACATTCGGTGGGGCTGCGTTACTTTTTGGTTAATACCATGTCGGATCCGCCGGTATTAAGGATGGTGAAGGTTAAACCGGAGCCCGTGTAGGGCATACCAGAACTTTTTGAAGGATTGAGGTCGGAATTATAGACGCATCTCGCTTCGAGTACTGTCAAGGTGTTGCCGGAAATCCTATAGAGGAGTCTCCGTCAATCTCCTTGTCCTCGATTACGGTAAAGCTGGCAAGCACGGACGCCTCCAGGGTTCGGCACCCCGTACCACGCCGCCTCTTCTATCATCCTTCGATGCTTGTTCATCCGCCCTTTCCAACTCATCTTCGTTAAACCTTCCCTCTGAATGTATCGTTCCATACCTCTATAACGGCTGCAAACCGGATGTAAAGAAAGCCATAATCAAATGGGCGGTTGATGGGGCCGGAATACGGGGGACAGCACGGGAACTAGGGGTAAGCACCGATACGGTGATAAAGGAATTAAAAAAAAGAGGAAATGATAGAGTACGTGAACAAAGAATATCTTGAATCCCATAAAAAGGTCACAATGCGGGTTGAAATGGACGAGAT
>JAITJS010000014.1 GCA_031278815.1 Treponema sp. | reverse complement strand
TTTTTTGTAATAGATAGATTAGATTCCATAGTGCACTCCTTGATGTTTTAGAAGCCTGGAGACTTGGCGGTATTTCCCTAGACATATATACCCCATAGCTCGGTACTTGGAGCACGTTATTCATAGAGAAAAACCGTAAAGCCTGGACAAGCTTCGATATTAGATTAAAAAGTAGGGGGGGGGGGGGGGGTATTATGACATACAATAGAGACTTATGTGTAAAGATCCGCATAATTCCCTCCTTTATTGTGTAACATTGCATACTTGCTATGTTTGATAACAATATAATAAAGCGTCCACAAAAAGTCAACGCAAAAATAAGAAAAAATAAAAATATTATTCAACTACTCTTTTACAAAGTAAATAATGACTATCCTCCCCAGTACGCTGTGGAGTCGGCAAGACTTGGCTCAATTTTTGTATGTTTATACACTCATCCCCTGCTCAGAGATCCTGAGGGCTTTCCTTACTTATTACGCTCTTGGAACACAGCATGAGGCGTTCCCCAGAAGGGGCCCTATTCATAAGCCCCCGTGCACGCTTCCCGCAGCCACTGCTCAGCGGCCCAGGAACAAGCCTACGGGAAGCTGGTTTCGGTGGAAAAGACCGTCCTCCGGGAGGATTTTGAAAGTTGGATGTCGGAAAAAGTAAACTCCATCCGGGACCCCATGTTGAGCGCCCTGGGGGACGCAAAGCTTGGTCCTCAGGATTTGCAGGTCATACTCCTGGTGGTGGGGGCCACTCGGATCCCCTACGTAAAAAAAACTGGTAGAGAAAACCCTGGGCGCGGTTCCCCGTTCCCTGGTGGACCCGTATTTGACGATGGCCCGGGGCGCGGCAATCCAGGCGGGACTTATTGAGGGCAGCATCAACAATGAGGACCTCGTCCTCACCGATGTATGCCCCTACGCCCTGGGAACGGCGCCTCTGCGGGACAGCTTGTTCGGTAAACGGCTGGTCTTTGACCCTCTGATCCCCCGGAACGCCACGATTCCCACCGAAAAGGCGAAGATATACACAAGCCACCGATTACCAGACCGAGGTGGCCATTGAGGTGTATCAAGAGGAATCCTCGGACCCGGACAACAACGAGCGCCTCGGAGAGGTACACCTGACCGGAATTCCCCCTGCCAAGCAGGGAAAAGAGCAGATCGAAGTAACTTTCGGTTACGATATAAACGGCATCCTCCAGGTGAAGTCCATCGTGGTTTCCACGGGTAAGCAGGTTTCTGCGGAAATCAGCACCACCGGGGTTAAGGCAAAGCTCCTCCTGGATCTGTCGAAATGGGAGCAGGCCGAGGGAGCGAGGCAGTTGCGCCCCTTTTCTACGAGGCCCAACGGTTTGATCGCTTGGCAGGCGCGACAAGGCGGCGGAATTGTACCGGATGATTCTGAAAAGGCATCCAGAACTGGATAATGTCAGGGAACAATACGCCCGTTCCCTCTCAGCGGATAACAAAATCGGCAAGGCCGGCGAGGTCTGGGAAGAACTCTGCCGGAGATGGCCCGATAATCCTCATTACGCCAGGGAGCCTAGGGGAATGTTATTTGGAGCACGGCTGGCACAAGAAGGCCCATGCCGAAGCGCGGCGCTCCCTTGCCTTGGACCGTACTTCCATGGACGGCTGGGCATTACTTATTACCTGTACCATCGCGGGTATGAGAACCAATCCGAATTATCGGGACGACCTGCAGGCGGTTTCCTTTGAGGCCGTTGAGGCGGTCAAAATCGTCAAAACCGATGCATGGAAAAAAATCATGCTCCATACCTATGCGTTTATTGCCTACGGTATTGAAAAAATCGATATTGCCTGGGGCCATTTACAGGAGATCCTCCGCCTGGTCCGCGAAGGCGGCCGGAAGGGGCAGGCGGAAGACCAACATGCCCTGGAAGAGATACTGAGGTTTATCCCCTCCGATGCCCTGGCAAGCTTCTATCCTGCACTAAAGGAATTGGCGGCCCTGCTTCCCGGGATAGGCCATACCGGGGCCCTGATAAAACTTGATGACCTACGATTGAGCTTCGAGATTGAAGGCCTGGTAAAAAAAGGGTTTCACGAAATTTTCCGTGACCTTTTCAGAATATTAATCGCCGATTTTGTAGATGCTGAAGATGAGTGTGAGATTGTGACCATAGAGTGTATCCTTAATCCGCATCGGAACAGCCGGTCCGCCGGGACCAGCCCAAGGTGGACCGTAACGACCCCTGCCCCTGCGGCAGCGGCAAAAAATACAAACGATGCTGCGGGGCGTGAACTCCGGGCGTCCATTTTTTCCGAGACCTGATGAACCGCCCCGCGTTTCAAATAAGGATATGGTTCTTTCCCTCATCTCCTTTTCATAAAGTAAGGAGATAAAAAGATGCTTATGCTTCTGGCCTAGGCAGGAACAAAGCGCAACGTACCTGATGAGGTGCTTTCCCGGGAGGGGCAATGTTGCTCAGAGGCGGTGAGGTCTTCCTACAGTCCGGTCTCTTCCAGGGACAGCGCTCAACGAAACGGCAGCCCTGTCCCTGGTACCACCCTTGCGGTGGCGGTCCTTGAGTAAGCGCGCGGGAAAAGTCCGGCCCAGAAGCGGCCTCTAACAGCGCCTGGGTATAGGGATGGGCCGGATGGGAATATACCTCCTGGGCAGTGCCCAGTTCCAGGATTTGTCCTTGATACATGACCCCAATACGGTGGCATATATAATAGACCACCGGCAGGTTATGGGAAATGAAGAGCATCCCCAAGCCTAAGCGCTGGTGTACATCCTGGAATAGATTCAGTATTTGGGCTCCTACGGACACATCCAAGGAACTTACCGCCTCATCCGCCACGATGAGCTTAGGCTCAAGCATCAAAGCGCAGCCGATACACACCCGTTGTTTCTGTCCCCCAGAAAGCTCATGCATCCGACGGGTCTTGTACCCCGGATCCAGCCCTACCCGGTGAAGCATGGCATCCACCTTTTGGATACGTTCCAGCTTCGTGCCGAGCCTGTGGATTCTGAGGGGCTCCTCCATAAGCCAGCCGATAGGTTTAGCGGGATTAAGGGCAGCACCGGGATCCTGAAAAACGGCCTGGACCTTCCGGGCCAGTTTTTTGGACCGGCTCAACCGACCCTTTTGGTTTTGCCGCAGCCCATCTATGGTGATGTCTCCTTCATAGGCTATGAGCCCCAATACGCTGTTTCCCAGGCTTGTTTTACCGCAGCCCGATTCACCCACCAGGCCGAAGATCTCCCCATGACCGATTTCTAGGGTGATATGGTCCAGCACAGGCTGAGATCGTTCCCTGCCGAACACCCCATAGGCCCGGCTACGGTAGGTGTTGGAGAGGTTTTTTATTACTACCAAGGCATTAGGCATAGTCGGTCACCGCCATGCATCGTACCTGATGTTCCCCGTTGAGGCTCACAGCATCCGGGAAACGAGCAGTACACCGATCCCTAACCTTGCTACACCGAGGCGCAAAGGGACAGCCCAAAGGCTTTTCTTTGATGGTGGGCACCTTACCGGGAATACTGAGCAAGGGCTTACCTTTCTGTTCCGGCTGCGGGATGGAACCGATGAGTCCCTTGGTGTATTCATGGCGGGGATCCCCGAAAACTGCCTCCACCGAACCTTCCTCCAGGACCCTACCCACATACATGACCAAAACACGATCACAGAGGCGGCTTATGACCCCCAGATCATGGGAGATAAACAAGATGGAAGTACCGAATTCCTGATTGATCCTTTTCAAGAGGTGAAGGATCTGGGCCTGGGTACTCAGATCTAAGGCGGTAGTGGCTTCGTCGGCTATCAGCAGCTTGGGCTTACACACCATAGCCAAGGCAAGCATCACCCGTTGCCGCATTCCCCCTGAAAGCTGGTGAGGGTAGGCAGCCGCAAGTTTTATCGGCTCTGGGAGGCCAAGCTTGCCCATGATATCCAGGACCTCCCCTTCTATAAGGCGCTTGTTTTTGCTTCCATGTAAACGTAAGGGTTCTGCAATTTGCCGTCCAATGGTAAGCAGCGGATTAAGGGAGTTCATAGGTTCCTGAAATACCATGGATAGATCCTTCCCCCGAATACCGCATAGTTCCCGTTCTGAAAGACTCAGAAGCTCAAGACCGTCAAATAGGATGCTTCCTCGGGTAAGGTGGATACCCGGAGGAAGCAAGCCGAGGATGGATAAGGCCGTAAGGGTTTTGCCGCATCCCGATTCCCCCAGGATCCCCACAATTTCCCCGGCTTGTACCTGAAACCCTATAGCATCCACCCCTAGTAGGTATGCGCTACCTCGCCGGATCCCCACGGAAAGGTCCTGCACCTGCAATAAGGGGCTCCCTGTGGGCGGTTTCACAGTTGCCGGATACCCTCGCCGATACTATGAAAGGCGATAACCGTTACCATTATCATGGTCCCCGGGGCCAGGGCGCACCAAGGGGCATTAAACAGAAAGTTCTGAGATTCTGAAAGCATCCGTCCCCAGCTTGGGATCGGCGGCTGTATGCCCAGGCCCAGGTAACTCATGGTTGCTTCTGCCAAGATGGCATTAGACAGGCCTAGGACCGTTGTGGAAAATAAAGAATTCTTCAGATTTGGTAAGATGTGGACAAAGATGATACGACTATGGGTGGCCCCCATAAGCCCTGCGGTTTTTACAAAATCTCGATTTTTATATTCCAACATGCCGCTTCGCATGATCCGTACATAACTGGGAATAAACAAGATCAGCAAGGCAATCATCAGGGTATACGGTCTATTTTCCATGAGGGAGACCATCATCAGCGCCACTAGGATCCCCGGAAAGGAACTCAGGGTATCCATGAGGCGCATCAGCGCCTCATCCCAAAGCCCCCCTTGATAACCAGAGATAAGCCCCAATGAGGCGCCGATAAAGACACTTCCCAGGACCGTACCCAAGGATACCAATAAGGTATACTGAGCTCCGGTCATGATCCGGGAAAACACATCTCGACCAAAATTGTCAGTTCCCATAAGATGCTGCCCTCCCGGAGGGATAAAACGCTCTGATGGGGCCATCCGGTTGTACTCATAGGGGGTATAAAAAAAACTCACCACCCCCATACCTACCACGAGAAAGGCCAAGACAACCCCGAGTTTAAAATCAATGCTCCCTGGTGCCTGCATAGATCCTCTCCATCATTAACACCAAGCCGCGCATAAAAACAAACACACCCCTGTATCGCTTAGAAAAAAATGAAGGCACCAAGGTACCATTGCAAGGCATTTATTTTATAACTTGATTCTGCAGTTCATCCTTTAAGGTATTTGCCATGGGCAAGTAAGTCGCTATAGTGACGGCTCCGGAGATAGCGCCCCCAATAAGGGGCACGATTTTTCCGATACCCTTAGCAAGTCCCTGTTTGGCCAGATTGGCTCCCAACACCTTTGCCACCTGCTTCGCTATTTGGGGCAAGCCGATTTTTGCCAAGGCAATCACCGGAAGCTTTCGGGTGGTTTCTTCACACAGAATTTCCGACATGGGCTTTAAGACGCTATTTGCTTCTTTCGCGCCGCTCATAATACCGATGAATATGGTTAAGACCGAGAGGAAGGCGTCTTTGTCATCTTCCCCCTCACTATCCACCTGCAAATCAGGCCACCCATAGATGTATGCCAATTTTTGAGCGATGACGATGACGTGATAATAATATTGAACCAAATCTGCAGGTATGGTTCCCGCCATAGCTAATCCCCCAGGAAGTCCCGCAAGGAATGAGGTACCCGTTACAATGGTTGTATGGGACCGTATCACCCCATCAGCTATTTTTTCCAGGTCATTAGTAGGGATCCCAGCCTTTCCAGGTCCTTGGTCCAGGATCTTGGCGAGTTCATCCCCCGAGTATTTGGCAAATTCTTTTTCCAAAAAATTTACCCTGTCTACTCGTGCACCGGGAATTTTTAGGGCTGCATCCAAAATTCCATACCACACACCACTACTTTCTTTTTCTTCATCTGCCATGCTTTAACTCCTTACATAGAGAAAATATGTTTATATAATATCGATATGGACTACCTGCTGTCAATAGTTTTCTTGACAAATAGGCTCAAGAGAGGTACACTAACTCTATAAATTAACCCCTATAGGGAGGCCGTATGGCAAAAGTAGAACTTAAAGGTATCTGTAAGGTTTATGAAGGGAATGTCCGTGCTGTGGATAACGCCAACATAGTAGTCGAGGATAAGGAATTTGTGGTTTTTGTCGGACCCTCCGGGTGCGGTAAATCCACAACCCTGCGCATGGTGGCTGGTTTGGAGGATATCTCCGAAGGAGAACTCTATATCGACGGGGAATTGATGAACGATGTCCCCCCCAAGGACCGGAATATCGCCATGGTGTTCCAGAATTATGCCCTCTATCCTCACATGAGCGTGTATGACAATATGGCTTTTGGACTGCGAATCAAGAAGGTGGATAAGGCCGAGATTGACCGTCGGGTACATGAAGCGGCGAAGATCTTGGATATTGAGAAATTCTTGGAACGTAAACCTAAGGCATTGTCTGGTGGTCAGCGGCAGCGAGTCGCCGTAGGACGGGCTATAGTCCGCAACCCCAAGGTGTTCCTTTTTGACGAGCCCCTTTCCAACTTGGATGCAAAGCTCCGGGTACAGATGCGCGCCGAGATTTCAGGGCTCCACCATCGGCTCAACGCCACGATGATCTACGTTACCCATGACCAAGTGGAAGCCATGACTATGGCCAACAAGATCGTGGTTATGAAGGACGGTAAAGTTCAACAAATCGGTTCTCCCTTGTATCTGTACAACCATCCGATCAATAAGTTTGTGGCCGGCTTCATCGGTTCTCCGCCCATGAACTTCCTCTCCGTGAAAGTCATTGAAAAGGACGGTTCTATTGTGCTAGTTGAAGAGGGATCCTTTGAGGTAAAACCCACTGTTGAGCACAGTTCCTACCTCAAAAAATACCTGGGTAAGGAAATATTCTTTGGTATCCGGCCTGAAGATATGCTCTTTACCGATAAACCTGCAGGGGAAAATACTATATCTTTCTCCATCACCGTGGTTGAGCCTCTGGGAGCGGATATCCACCTCTGGTTGACTACCACCAAAGGTCAGCCCCTGGTAGCCCGGACCGAACCAACCCATATTTTCAAGGTGGGAGACACCATCAATCTTATCCCCCGTATGGACAAGGCTCGGTATTTTGACCGGGATACAGAAGTAGCTATTCTTACGGAACTTGACGCGGCTGCTCAAGAGTAGGACTTACCGGACTTCAGCAACCACTGAGAGACTGCTCAATAAGCCTTGGAAAGATCTACAGGTCAAGGTTTCTTATTGCTAAGACAGCTCACCCCAATGGGTGGGCTTGTTTTATCTTTATTCATTTTCTATACTGTTTATGGACGTTCTTGGGTAACAGACCGAGTTTTACCCGCCATTGGTCCATACGCTCACTGGTAAGGAGGAAGCCCTATGTCCGATTCGGACGATGGAAGTAGTAGTATTTCCAGTCATAGATGCAGGTTAAAAAAAATAAGGATTGTGGTGCTTCCCGTAAAAGACTGCGGTGTATTGGTTATGTGTTGCCGTACTTAGATTCGTTCGGTTTCTTCTATAGGCAGTCTATGGAAGCCCAATCCAGGGCATTATTAAGTATAGGAGAAACTTCAATGATTACTATTCGTACCCAAGAGGAAAATGGGTTAATTGAGACTGATACGGTACGTACCGGGTGTTGGATCGATGCCCGGCATGTGGATAAAGCGGATCTGGAGCGGCTGGAGCAGGAATTCGGCATTGCCGGAGAACTGCTTACGGACATCATGGACGTGGACGAACAAGCCCGTATTGAAAAAGAAGAGGTCTATACCGCCTTGATCGTGCGGCTGCCGGTGTATGATCCCGCTTATGAGGTGTCCTTTTTCACCCTGCCGGCAGGGGTGATTCTGTTTGCCGATAAAATCGTAACCATCTGCCAAGGTTCCAGCGATGCGCTGGAGGATCTCACCAAAAACCGCCTCCGGGGATTCGCTATACGCAACAAAAGCAGTTTTGTGCTGAACCTTCTGGGCCGCTCTGCCTTTACCTTCCTCAAGGCCCTGAAAGAACTTAACAAACGGGCCAATCTCACCGAACTAGAATTACAGCGGTCCATTAGAAACAACGAACTCATCCAACTCCTTTCCCTGCAGAAATCCTTAGTGTACTTCACCACCAGCATCAAGACCAATGAACTGCTCCTGGAAAAGCTGCAAAAATCCCCTCTGATCCGGTTTAAGGAGGATGAACGGGAATTACTGGAGGATGTAGTTACGGAAAATAAACAGGCCATTGAAATGGCCAATATCTACTCATCAATTCTTACGGGAACCATGGACGCGTTTGCCAGCGTGATTTCCAATAACCTCAATATCGTGATGAAACGGCTCACCATCGTTTCCATTGTGCTTATGATTCCGACTTTGGTCTACAGTTTTTTTGGGATGAATGTACAGCTTCCCTTTGCCGCGTCCTCAATGGCGGTATGGGGCATTGGGATACTCAGCCTCCTCGCGTCTATCTTGGGAGCCATCCTCTTGAATACCGACCGGAAACGCAAGCGGATTACCCCCAAGATCATCCCCTACTCCTTGATCCATAACCGGTAATTGTTATGCAGAGGGGAGCAGGCCTTTCCGGTCTGCTTCCGCCTGGTTATGCATTGCTTGGAGTTGTTCCATGATCGCATCCACTGCCGCCTGCTTTTTATCCGCTATCCCGGCAGCCTCGGCCCGGGCCCGGGCCGCATCCCGGAAGGCAGTACAGGAAAGGACCGGCCCTGCGGTAAAGCGCACCACATCCTGGCTCACATAATCATCCATCATATCCCCCTGGCGGACATGGAGCAATTCACCGTTAATCGCCACGAAACACATATAGTCGAAGGATTTGATATAGGAATCTATTTCCCGGACCCCTTTCTTGGTACTCGGATCCCAGGGCCGATACCGGGTTCCCGAAGGGAATACCAAAATGAGTTTCCCCCGTGTTTTAAGGTCCAGCAGGGTTTTCATAGCCGCCCGGTTAATGGCGTTACTGCGGACGATTTCCTCGCGGTTATGCTCGTTATCCAGCGTCTGGAGGGAACGGCTGGGATAGATGATGATCCGGGTATAGGCTCCGGTAAAGGCCGCTACCGTGGGACTCGCCTCATTGAGCTTCATCCCCGCAATGGCCACTAGGGCATCCGCTATAGCGATTCCTTGGGGGCCTGCGACTCTTAAGAGGTACGAAAAGATCGGCAGATCCAGGTTGCTGTAATGCTCCAGAAGCAGGAGGCAAGACTTCCCCGCATAGGAGCGGTTGAGGAGATCCGACAAATGTTCCATACCGCTGATACCGGATCCAGGAAGGAGTAAATCCGTAATGATCCCGTCTATCAAAGGACGGATCTCTGCTTGTCCGGTCTGATAAACATTCTGCTCGGTTACCAGGGTTGAGGTCCTGGATAGGGCAACTACTTGTTTAATAGCGTCCCGAAAGGCAGAACTCAAAGTTTCCATGGGTTTGAGTATAGCCGTCCCTGAGAATCGCTGTCAATAAAAGAGATGGCCCCCTCCCGAACAAGGTTATGTACTCCTGCCGCATAGAACAGCATACAAGAATTCACCCTACTTGAATGCCCGGCTAGAACTCCAGCGTAAGGGACAGATTGAAAACCCGGCCTGCCAGGGGAAAGTATTGTTTTATCTCGTACAAGGTATCGAATATGTTTTCCACCCCTGCCGACAGGGAAAGGTATTTCCCTAGACTCGCGCTGAGTTTCAGATGGGCAAGAAAGTAGGCTGACAGTTTTTCATCGCCTTCGGTATTCACGTAACGGGAATCCAGGTATTCAAGGCGGGGCATGATCGACAGTACCCCAAAGACTTTTAGTACCATGTAGGCATTCGCCGTTATCATCGGATAGTAAGGTATCTCGTTGACGTTGTTCTCGCTGTGATAGATATAATACCGGTTCACCGAAAAAGAGACGCCCCCGCTGAAATACTCGTTTCCATACCATTCTGGCGCAAGCTCAAACCCGTAAAAGGCCGAACGATCCAGGTTCTTCGCGTAATCCAGGGAATTCATCGGGCGGTTGGGGCTGGGCCAGCCTACGCTTACGATCTTACCGGTGATGAGGCTGTAATAAACCGCGGTGTTCACCGTGAGTCTTTGCAGGATAGTTCCGTTATACCCCACCTCAAAATGGCTGGCGATTTCAGGGCCCAGGCTCGGATTCGGGAGGCTACGGCCAAACCGGGTGGAATACCGCTGGGACATGGTGGGAAAATGATTCTTCCGGGCATAGGTCAGGCGTACTTCGTGGTTCGGGGTTATCTGATAAAATAAACCGGCCTGCCAGGTCATAAGAAACATGGGCTTGGTTCGGATGATAAAATGATCCGCATAGTAGGCGCTCCCCAGTTTTTTCATAAGCTCGTTTTCTTTTCCCCAATAATCAATCGGAACGAGCGCGTCAAAACCCAGTCCCCCCCGCAGGGTGAAGCCGTAAAACGGCGTGAACCCGTATTCCCCACCCAGTGACCAGGTGTCTTCGTTTACGTGCATGTGCAGCGCCTCCCGCCACAACCCTTGATGATCCTCTTTTTTATAGGTCAGCGCAGCCTGGAGCGTATGTTGGGGGTTGATATCCCATTTTCCGGTGATCCGCCCTCCGGTGGTATATTCATCATAATCCGAATGGCCATTGTGCACTTCCAGAACATAGGTGTCCCAACTGTAGTATTCGTCCAACCGGTTATCATACTTGTCAAAATAGCATTGCATATCCAGGCTTATATCGTTAAACGAGTAAGCGCCGTTAAGCGCGATACTCTGCCGTTCCCACAAGGGCCACTCCCATATTTGATAGTCCCTTCCCCGGGTTTCCGGCGGGGAAAAGCCCTTGTTCGCATCCTGATACACATAACTCAGCCATACATCAAGGCCGTAGATGGGGGTAATACCGGTAAGCAGGGTGAGTTTGCGGTCTTTCGAGTCGGACCAGAGCCGATCCCCGGCTGCTTGCGGATTTTTCCCTTCTGGATCCGGCTCGAATGAGGCGGGCAGGCGGTAATGATCCACATCCCGGTACTGAAAGACCGCCCGTCCGTAAAAGGTATCGGTCCTGCCGCCCAGGTTAAAAACCGTGGCAGCCCCCGCAAACCCCAAGGTACTGTCTATATCCATACTGGTTTTTATCGACAGTTCCAGGGGCTTTTTCGGCTTTGCGGTTCTCATCACAATGGCGCCCCCCATGGTGTTTGCCCCCAGCAGCATCGACGAATAGCCTTTCTGTATGTCAATGCTCTCAATATCCGCGGTTAAAAACCGCGCCGCATCCCCCTCGCCCCGGTAGGGATTGCCCAGGACTATGCCGTCGATGAATAGGGGCACACTGTCCGCTCCAAAACCCCGGACACTGAAGTTTGAATCGTTCCGCCTGCCCCCGCCTGAAAGAATCACCCCCGGCACATACCGGACCGCCTCCCACAGATCCGCCGCACCATCCCGCTCCATCTCTTCCTGGGTGATATGTTCCGGGGTATCCCGTTCCGCCTCAACCTCCGCCTCAGGCAAGGTGATGACTGCTTCATATTCTCGATCCCCTCTATTTTCTTCGTTCTTTCCATTATCCGCGGATTCATTGACGGTACCTTCTTGGGAGAAGGCAAAACCGGCAGCCGCTAAAAGGCATACTGCCCACAATACCCGGTTTCCTATTCGCACATTACCCCTCCGCCTTCCTGTTTCACCCTGCCGTCCAGGTAGGGAGTTATTTTGCCTTGGTCATAGATGTACTGGCATACCCCCTGCCAGATGGGGACATTGATATTCCGCACGTTGGCTATGCCCGGGTAATCCCGGACCGCAATGACAAAGGCGGTGTAGCCGTCGCCCCCGGAAGCCAGATAATTGGCGGTACAAATCCGGTAGGTCTTATGCTCGCTGAAGTCGGGGGCCTTCCCGTTAAGGGTTACGGACCCTTCCTTGATGGTTCCGTAGAAGAACAGTTCCAGGTTAGTGGTGCTGCCCCGTTCAGGATACTGGATGGTGTAACGCATCTCCTCAGAGACCATGCCCCAGCCTCCGGTATTTTTCCCTCCCCTGCCCATGTTCCTGATGGCAGCGGCTTGGTCAAGCAGGAGTTTTAACTCCGGCCCTTTCAGGGTGATCACCGTGTAGAAATCGTCCCGGGCGTTGGGGGGCGGTATGCTCTCAATGGCGCCGGTCGTAACCCTCCCCTTGCCCAGGGGCTGATCCAGATAGCCCCCGTTCAGGAATACAAAATCAAAGGCTTCGTTGTATTGGGTTCTGACAAACCATGCGGAGCCGTCACAGAAGAGATTCCCCAGGGCCGTTTCCTTGCGGCGGGTGAGCCGATCCCACAGTTTACCGCTGGTGTTGAAGGGGCCCGGAGGGTTTACTTCGCTGAAGATGTATTCAGCCTGAGCCATTCCAAGGGTAAAGTCCACGTTATTGAAATCAATCGGGACCGGGGCAGCGGGCCTGCCGCCGGCGCTTTGGCTTGGCGCTGAATCCCCTTTGGAGTTATACGCCGTAACCCATACATAATAGGTCTGGTTGTTTGCCGGCAGGATAAGCTCCTCCCTCACGGTACCGAAGAAGGGCTTGATAGCATCGGAATACAGGTCCGCGGAACTGAAACGGTCCGTGGCGCTGTAGTACAGTTTATACCCCGCAGCCCGGAGGGAGGCCGGCCAGGTAACGGTCAGTTTCTTGTTGCCTGGGCTTAACTCCGGCAGGGAAGGCGGCGGCGGCGGGGAGGTTTCTGTTTGGGGCGTTCCCCCTACCCGGGCGTAAGCGGACTCTCCGGCGGTGTTTGCCGCCTTGACCCAGACCGTGTAGGGGGTGTCTGCAAGGCCGGTGATGATGATGCCGCCGGTCTCCACGCCGCCTATGGTTAGCGGCGCTTCGGCGGTCATCGTCTTTTCCGCGCCGGAAACCGGGGTATCGTCGCTGTATACCCCGGCTTTGTAATACACCTCGTAAAAATAGGCGTGAGCATCCGCTGCCCAGGAAACTTCCAGGAGTCCCTCTCCGCCTAAAACCGCGGGCGCGGGTTTCTCCGGCGGGGGTACGGGTATCCCGTAGCTCATGGGGCAGAAATTCGAGGCCCCCAGTTCACCGTAGACCGCCTTGACCCACACATAGTAGGCCACGTCGTTGGTAAGCCCCTCGATGATGACGCTCACCAGATTGGAGTCGTCATGGTACGCAGTCCCCCACAGTTGGGCCCGCTCCGGGCGGGGCTCTGTCCCATACCAGATCTCATAGGTGGGGTCATACTGCTGGGCTGCGGCTATCCGGGTCCAGTTCGCCATCAGGGATTTATCCAGCGCGGTTATCTGTACGGCCCGGGGCGCCACAAGCGGATTTTCGTTTGGTCCGCCGCTTTCAAGTACCGTACTTTCACATGCGGTAACCAGGAAACAAACAAGCAGCAATGGCAGTATTTTTTTCATGGTTCCCCTCCTGTCAGGGCCTTGCATAGGCGATACACCCGGCGTTACCGCTATGATCCCCTTCATTGATGCTCTTGGGATCATTGGAACAATTCGGGTCGGCACAGGTTGCGCCTACGGCTACGAAGGTTCCCCCGCCATAGGCGAGGCCGTTGATGAAATGGAAGTTGTGGAATAGGGGGTTGGTTGCCGGAATGGGCTTCCAGTCCCTGCCGTCGAGGGAGTAAGCCGCTTCGCCGTCTGCACCGCCCAGTACAAAGAAGCCGTCCACGTACAGGAGGCTGTTGATCCAGCCGTAGCGGTGGCCCCGGGGAAAACCCACTCCTTCGCCGAGGTCCAGCATGTCTATCTTCTCCCAGGTTTCGCAATCCGGGGATACCAGTAAAAGGCCGTTGCTGGCAACCACGTAAAGCCCCGCGCCGTAGCTTATCGCGGACATCCCCGACTGGCCCCCTAATCCGCTGCCCAGAATCCCGTACATCTGGGGGGTAATAGTGGTCCAGGTTTTACCGTCCCTGGAGTAGATCCCCTTGGAGTGCTGCCCTACGGCAAGGAATTTTCCATCGGCCCAGTGGATCGCCTTGAAGTTGGAAGGGGCCGTACCGTTGGTATTGCTGAAATACCCGATCTGATCGTTTTGTATCCAGGTAAGGCCGTTGTCTTCTGAGTAGGCCATAGTTCCCTGGTCTCCCGCGACCACCAGGATACCCTTACCGTCTACGGTGCCGTAGGCAATTTCCACGATGTTCATCACGATTGCCTCTTGGATTACCGCGGTCCAAGACGCCCCGTTGTCCGAGTAGGCCATGTGACCGCCGCCGCCTACTGCCCAGAACCGGTTGTTCAGGAATTTGACGTGGACAAAGTTTGTGCCAAAGGTAGTGGCCGTGCCGTCTAAACCGGTCCAGCTTATCCCTCCGTCGGTGGAGTAGGCTATCCTGCCGTCGTTTGCCCGGCTGCCTGCCACAAACACGCCGTTGCCGTAACAGATCGTCTGAATCTCATTGGGCATCTGCGCGGGGATGTGAGCCGCTTTGGTCCAGGTTAAAGGCGGCGGCACCCCTATGGTAACCGTGAAGTCCTGGGTATAGCTTCCCTCTTGGTCTGGGTAGGCAACCGAGGCCCGGAGAACCACCCTTCCCGGAGCTGGGGCGGTGAAGCCTCCCTCCAGGATGGAGCTTACCCCCGTAGCGCCGGCATCAAGGATGCTCCAGACTATGGTTTTATAGGTAGCGTTCGGAGGCTCCACTGTGGCGGAGCTCAGATCTATGACGGAACCGGCAAAGCCCCGTTCCGGTACGTCCCTTATGGCCTGTACCGGAACCAGGGGTTCCTGCACCTGCAGCACGCTGGTTTTAACAAAGTCCGTGCCGTCGGCCTTTCCTTTGGCTATGGTGGCGGTGATTTCCAGGGTCCCCTCCCCGGCTGCGCTGAGGGTAAAGATCCCGTCCGCCACCTCTGCCGGACTTACGCCGAACTGCTCCGGGGAGGCGATGGTCCACCCAATAGTTCGATTGCTGGCGTTTTCCGGTTCCACCGTAACATAGTCGTTCAGGTTAAGTTCCGTACCGGTCAGTACTGTTTCGGGCAGGGCCAGGGTGATCCCTGTAACCGCCACAAAGGAATCAGGCTCCAGCACGGTTATCTGGTAATCCCCTTTAACAAAGTCCTCTTGCGCGGCCTTGCCCTTGGCTATGGCGGCGCGTATCTGCATGATCCCCGGTAGGCTGGGGGTGAAGATCCCGTCGGCCACCTCCTCCGGACTTACGCCGAACTGCTCCGGGTTCGCCAGGCCCCACGCAATGATTTGATTGGTGGCGTTCTCCGGTTCTACCGTAACATAGCTGTTCAGGTTAAGTTCCGTGCCGGTCAATACGTGTTCAGGCAAGGCGCCCCGGATTCCGGTTACCGGGATAAAGGGGTCATCTGCAAGTGCTTCCTGGTGGTCTGTGGGCTGGTTACAGCTTGCCAGAACCAGAACCAGGGCCAGCATCAGGGCATGGCGAAAAAAACGCTTTCTCATGGTATCTTTCTCCTCACTGGGGTTTAGGGAACAATCGCATCTACCACTGCGCCGAAAAGCCCCTTGATGCCTTCCCGGTGGATTTCCCACCGTCCTGCCAGGTAGACCCGTTTACCCCGGTCTGCTTCGTCAAAGTCCAGGATGAGGGGGCTCCTAGTGTCAAAGCTGGAATGGATAAGCTCCGCTTCCAGGTGGACCGGCGCATGGTCAAGGAAAGCCCAGCGTACCTCGATCCCCGCTACATTTTTGGGCTTGCCCCGGTGGGTTGAGCCTTCGTCCCGGTAGTGGACCGCGATGCGGCGCCGGGTTCCGGTATCGGGGATAAGCTCAGGCACGGTGTCCGGCGTGGGCACGGGTACGGGGTGGTGGGAAATATGCAGCCCCATATCAATACGCTGCTGGTCCGTAACCGGCGGATCCTCCAGGTAGCGCCGCTTAAACGGGCGGATCCGCCCCTCTGCGGCTTTGCGGGCCTCATTTTTCGCCTCGGTTATGCCCGGAGTATGGGGAACGAGAGTTGGCTCATAGGCCCCGTGCCAGGCGGCGTAGGCATCGCGCAGCCCCTGTACCTCCTCCGCAGGGATGTGGGTCCAGACCGGACTGGTCCCGCCGGTCTTTTCGATTACATAGATGGTCAGGTTCCTGAACCAGACATCGAATTCCCCGTCCTTGGAGGGGATAAAATCATTTTTGCTTGACATGGTTACGACTCCTTATGTGGGGTTCCCCAAGGGTTTGGGATATCCCCGTATAGTTCCGGGACATGCCGGGATGACTCCGGGACATGCCGGGATGACTCCGGGATATCCCGGTATGGCTTTGGGATATCCCGGTATGGCTTTGGAACATTCCCCCGGCGGCGTTTCCCGGGCTTTAACGCCCCCGGTTCAACGCCGGGGCAGGGCCTATTCTGCATGGGCATAGGCCGCCTGGTTCCCCTGACCCACGGCAATGAACAATTCCTTGCCCGCAGGGCCTCCCCGAGCGATGAATTTAATAGCACCGCTGCTGAACAGAGAACTATCCCAAGGATTACCCGTAATAACCGCGGATTCGGTTCTTGAGGTCCAGCCGGTTTGGGGCTTATTTTCGGGGGTGAAGGAAAGGGCCGTTTTTTCTTCATCGCTTACCGGTACCCAGGTTACGACGTCGGTGGAATAGGCCAGGTAGTCCCCATTTACAGCCTCCGCCGTAAACAGGGGGGTGCGGACCCCGTTCACCGTACCGGTCCCATAGGAAACCTTCATCGCCCCCGTAACGACTAGTTCGATTGAGTTCCAGGTCGCGGCGTCATTTGACCAGGCGACATTCCCGTTTGCATCGCCGGCAACATACACCCCCTTGCTCCCACCGGCAACTTGGACGGTCCCATAGGCGATAGACCATACAAAGGAACTGCCGGAATTACCGGCGGCGATCCAGGAATTGTTAAATATATTCCCGGCCTTGGTCCAGGATTTGCCGTCCCGGGACCGGGCTATGCTGCCCATCTGGGTTCCGATGAGGAAGAGCTTGTTCCCCTCCGGGCCGTCATAGGTAATGTAGCAGAAACTGTCCCGAGCGCCGCGAAGGAGGGAAGTGCCGGCGGCCTTCCAGGACACCCCGTCTGTTGACCAGGCCATGTCGGTCCAAGTCTCCATAGGGGGTTTAGGATTAGGGTCAACCAAAGAATCCCCGGCCATGACCCAGATACCGTTAGCATAGGCAATACCCCCGATGCCTTTCGTATTCGTAGTTGAAAAGAGCCCTATAGTGAGGGGCGCCCAGCCCTGTACTTTTACCTCCGCGGTTCCCGAAACCTCAGGGTTTGCGGTGGATGCGGCCTTCACGGTCAGGGTGATACTGGTTTCATTGGTCCCTATGCGGAGCAGTCCCTTGCTGCTTATCTGGGTCCCCCCTCTGTCAGCGCTTCCTACTACGGTCCAGGTAACGGTTTGAGGAACCTTGCCGGTCCCGGTAACCTGGGCGGTGAACTGCCTGGTGCCTTTCTTGGCCATCAGGCCGGTCTCCCCGGAAATCAGCACCTCTTGAACCGCCACCGGCTCATTCGGATCCTCCACTGCCAGGGTGTAGTCCTGGGTAAAGTCCGTGGTACCTGCTCCGTTGACAATGACCCCGCGGATCTTCATGATCCCATCTCCCTTGGCCGCGGGGGTAAATGTACCCGTGGCCGCGTTTTCCGCGCTGATGCCGAAGGAACCGGGGGTTTCGATACGCCATACAATGGCCGTATTGGTGGCGTTGTCCGGTTTCACCGTAATATACGCGTTCAGGTCGATTGCCGTGCCCACGTTGAGGCTTGCAGGTAAGGCCCCCTGGAGTTCTGTAACTGCCACAAAGGAATCCTGGTTCACCACCTGGAGGGTGTAGTCCTGGGTAAAGTCCTGGTCTTCTGCGGCTCCCTGGAGGATGCTTGCCCGGATCTGCATCACCCCTGGATTGGCAGGGGTAAATTTACCTGCGGCCGCATCTTTCGGGCTTACGCCGAAGGACTCGGGGGTTTCGATACGCCATACAATGGCTGTATTCGTAGCGTTGGGCGGTTCCACCGTAACTAAGGGGTTCAGGTCAATTTCCGCTCCGGTCATCACGGTTTCCGGCAGGGCGCCGGTAATGCCCGTTACCGGGACAAAGCCTTGCCCTGGGCTTGGCTCTTCCTCTCCCTGCACCTGGA
>JAITJS010000145.1 GCA_031278815.1 Treponema sp. | reverse complement strand
TTTGCCAAGATTACCACCATCCTGTTTCTGGCCCGGTATTTGGACGCCTCGAAACGAAAAGCCGATTCTTTTATCCGGTTTTTACTGGCCTGCCTCATCGTCTTTATCCCCATGGCGGTGGTGCTCATCCAGCCGGATTTCGGGACCTCCCTGGTATTCATCCCCATACTCCTGGTGATGACCTTCATCGCGGGGATTTCGATCAAGTACATCCTGTTTTTAATCGCCTTTATCGGCTTAACCGCCCTATTTATGGTCTTACCCCTATGGCAGGATTATATCTTCAAACACGCCCTACCCTCCCTGGGGATCATTACCAACCTCCGGTTCATCGCTATCACCGCCCTCGCCTTGACCTTGATTGGCATCCTCGCCTTGGTGGGATTTCTTCTCTATAAGAAGAGCTATTTTTTCTGGATTGTTTACGCCGTAGGGATCGTGATTTTCTCTCTGGGGGCCTCCTATGCGTCCCATAAGGTGCTCAAAGATTATCAGCTCATGCGGCTCATCGTCTTTCTTAACCCTGATGTGGATCCTCTCGGGGCCGGGTGGAACATTATCCAATCCATCACTGCCATCGGTTCCGGCGGGCTCTGGGGCAAGGGCTACCTGGCCGGAACCCATAGCCATTACCGGTTTCTGCCCCAGCAAAGCACGGATTTCATTTTCTCTATTTTTTCCGAAGAATGGGGGCTCGTAGGGGGGGGCATGGTGTTCAGTCTGTTCCTCCTCATTTCCCTCCGACTGGTACGGATCATGAACACCGCAGCGGATCCCTTTGGGACTTATATTGCTGCGGGTTTATCCGCCATGTACAGCTTCCATTTTCTTATCAACGTGGGGATGGCCATGGGGATCATGCCCATCACGGGTATTCCCTTGTTGTTTATGTCCTACGGCGGTTCCGCCATCATTTCCGCTATGACCGGTATAGGCTTAGCCTTGAGTGTTTATGTGAGAAGGTTTATCCGCTGATTAAGCATAAATAACCGCTTCTCCTGCTTCTTCCTCAGGCTGGTAACGGACAGGGACCATGATACGCATTAAATAAAGGCAACGATTACTATGGATTTACCTCATTCACAAGAGCCTATTGCTCTATCCGAACTCAGGTACTATACTAAGCCCTAGAAGTTTAAGGAACTTCATTGCTATGGTATATTGTTTTTATATACTATAGATTTAACCAGCACAGATACTCAAGGTCAGCAAAACGAATACTCGCTTAGGAGATAGATGGTTTTGGATTGATGTAATAAGGACGGGTATCTGGAGTTTGCAAAGCCCTTGAATCCATGAGGCTCCCCGATGAAGGAGTGGAGGTATACTATGCGTTTCCTGTCTTTTGTATGTGGTGTTTCTGTATTGGCCATCAATCTGGTAGGGCTTCCCGTTGACCTGTATGCTCAAGGGAACCTTCCTATTCCCCAAGAGGCCGAAGAGGGAATCATTCTACAAACCGAGGAACGGGAAGATGCCGTAACCGGTGCGTGGGTGCATTTGGATCTGCCTATACGTTTGGGTATAGCTGCGGCAATTCTCATAATCCAGGCCCTGCTGATACGTTTGGTTTGGTCCCTCTTTAAGAAGTTTCAGAATAAGATAGACCTTTACGGACAAACCCATTTTAGGCCCCTCATCATTAAGCAGTACCGCCTCTTGGAGACCAAGCAAATGCTTAACATGGCCTTCTTCTTGCTGCGCATCATCAAATTTGTGGTCATTATCTTTCAGTTGTATCTCACCTTGCCCATGGTCTTTAGCCTCTTCGAACCGACCAAGCACCTGGCTTCCACCCTCTTTGGTTACATATTGAACCCCTTGCGTTCCACGCTCATTAACATTGTCAGCTATATCCCCAATTTCATTACGATCATCATCATCATCGTAATCTCCCGCTACGTGCTGCGGTCCATTAAATTCTTTACCACCCAGATAGAAAAAGGCAAATTGGTTATACCGGGGTTTTATCCTGATTGGGCTGAACCGACCTTCAACATATTACGGGTTCTCTTATACGCCTTTACCCTTATCGTGATATACCCCAACTTACCGAATTCGGATTCCGCGATTTTTCAGGGGGTTTCGGTGTTTGTGGGTATTATATTCTCCCTAGGTTCCAGTTCCCTCATCGGAAACCTGGTAGCGGGTATTGTGCTCACCTATATGCGTCCCTTTACCATTGGGGACCGTATCAAGCTCAACGATGTTACCGGTTTTGTGGTGGAAAAGTCCGCTATGGTTACTCGAATCAGAACCCACAAGAACGAATTTATTACCTTTCCTAACATGACCCTTCTCACTTCAAGTATTACCAATTACAATTTTTCTGCCACTGAAAAAGAAGAGGGACTTATTCTCCACGCAAATGTTACCATGGGTTATGGAGTGCCCTGGCCTCAGGTCCATGAGATACTCCTTGCCGCAGCGGCTAAGACCGATTATATCCTGGAAACTCCAAAACCCTATGTCTTGCAAACCGCCTTAAATGACTTTTATGCCTGTTATGAAATCAACTGCTACACCAAGACCGTAGCTAAGGTCCCGAAAATCTATTCACAACTCTATCAAAATCTTCAGGATGGCTTCAAAGCTGCTCATATTGACCTGACCGCGCCTACCTATAATATCCGTTTGCCTGTGGAATCGGAGGTAGTAAGCCCAGAAAAGCCCTCTACATACAGTACAGCCTTATGAGCGGATCAAAGAAAAGCCGGCGGGTATGGTTTTTTTTCATGGCGTGTCTTTTTTGGGAGTTTCTTGCGTGTCAATCCGAGCCGGTCCGGTCTAAAGCGGCGGAACATGTACCGGTATTTGCTTTTGGGGAAATCTGGGGATACCTCATCAGCGGGAAAGAAGAAGCCTTCACCCAGGAGGCTCCCCTAACGGATATAGGGTATTTTGGGGCGGAAGTGGACCACTATGGGCAACTGATAAACGTCCCTAATCCCAGGGATATTCCTTTTTGGGGACGGGTACATCTGGTAGTGGGTTGCGGAAGCAGGGCCTTGTCTCATTTCGTGCTCGTGGAAGGAAGTCCGGTGAGAAAGCAATTGATCACCGACTTGCTTGAAAAATCAAAGCCCTTTGATGGTCTGCACATTGATTTTGAGCTCGTTCCTCCAAGGGACAAAGATACTTTCCATTCCTTTCTTGCAGAACTGCGTAACGGCCTTGGTAATAAGCGCTTCACCATTGCCCTTCCTGCCCGGCTTGATACCCTGGATAACGACGTTTACGATTATGAACAAATTGAGCCCCTGGTGGACCGGATCCTGGTGATGGCCTATGATGAACATTGGGCTACCAGCGAGCCTGGTCCGATTGCTTCTATGGATTGGTGTAAATCCGTGGCAGCGTACGCCCTTAAAACCATTGGATCCGAAAAGCTCATCATGGGACTGCCCTTTTATGGCCGAACCTGGGGAAGTAGCAACCTCTTCAGGGCCTTCCATTTCTCAGGAATTGAGCGGATTAAACAGGAGCATAAGGTTACAAAAGTCCGAAGGGAGCAGAGGATTCCTACTTTTACCTATGAAGTTCCGGTTACGGTTACCGCCTACTACGAAGACGAGCATTCCCTTTCTGCCCGCATGGAAATGTACCGTACCCTGGGGGTACAATCCATTGGATTCTGGGCGTTAGGGCAAGAGGATCCTAAGGTATGGAAGGGGCTCACGCTGAAGCAGAACTAGGACCAGCCGTTTCAGCGCTATCATGAGGAAACCTGGTACCCCAGGGCCCGAAAGCCATTGCGTTTACAATCCCCCAGGCGATTAAACCCCGAAGGCTTCTTCCGATCAAACCGTTCTGCCTCAGAAGCAGGCAAGGCGATGATCCCCATACCCCCTGGGGACAAAAGTTCCCGGAGCCCCTCCCAGAGAGGGATGATCCGGTCAGTTTGCGGCACGAATTGGGGAAACCCAAGGATGAGATCATAGGTGCGGCTTTCCGGTTCCAGGGCTATAGCCAGGGTTTTCCGGTTTACGCTTAGGTCTAAGCCAAGTACGGTGCGGACTGTTTCTGGGTACATATTGTACCGGGACGCTTCCAGGGCCAGGATATTCCTACTGAAAAATACCCAACGGTACACCCCGGAAGCGTCCTGTGGCTTTTTTGCTTGGGTCAGGTACTCCAAGAACCACCGGGGAAAGTGTCCCTGACCAGGTTCATAGATGAGAATGGAACCCAGGAAAGAAACCCTGAGGGTGTCTCGGTTTAAGCGGCTTATCAGTTTGGCTGCCACCTGGACCGCGCCACTGGGGGTGTCAAAGTCTGCTACTCCTTGGATGGTATCCAGGGAATACCCTATGCCCTCCATGACATAATCCCCGCGGCGGCGATGATACATCGGGTAATCCTGGAGCAAATACCCTCCTCCTTGAACCGGCTCCAGGGGTCCCTTACCAGGGTATGCCACAGAACCATAGGTATGAGGGGTCGAATCCAGGGGGCCGTACATGAAAACCCTATGCTCCCTTCCTGGTTTATCATACTGCAAAGGAAGGTTTGCCTGGGCGATGTGAGCACGAAAAAAATCCGCTAAAGGATTAACCACCACGATGAGCACGGATCCTTCTGGATTCAGTAAAGCCGCAGAACGGCAGATAAAATCCACCAAAACCGGCTTTCCCGCCTTGGCAGGGATGTTGGAAACGATGAGGTCCCATCGGGCATGAAGCGGACCGCCCAAGAGGGGCTCGGTATGGCTGGAAAGCAGTCCTGGAGGGATGCGGTTTTTTTGGGCGTTGTATTCGGTTATGACGGTAGCCAATTCGTCCCGATCCTGGCAACGGACATGGCATTGCCCCAGGGTCGAATCCTCTGGGGCTCCTAAAGCTCCGGCCACACAGATACCGATAACCCCCACGCCGCAACCTGCATCCAGCACGGTCTTCGGTAGGGGAAGCCCGTGCCGCTTAGCCTTGTCCCACTGCTGGGAAAGCACTTTAAGCAGGAACCCCGTGCCCGTATCAATAGCCGCGGCACTGAACAATCCCTGGGAAAGGGCAAAAGAAAAGCCCTTTCCCCGGAACTTAAAGCGCACTTCTTTGCTTGTATAGGCTTCTGCTCCATAGCAGGGGCTAACTAAGGGATTAATCGTTTACCCGTTCCACGTATTCTTTGGTTTCGGTATTGACCAGGATCTTATCATGCTCCTTGATGAACAGGGGGACCCGGACAGTAAGCCCGGTCTCGGTAACAATGGGCTTGGTGGCCCCTGAAACCGTATCGCCTTTCACATAATTTTCGCTTTGCACCACGGTGAAGACCACTTTATAGGGGATTTTAATATCAATCACCTTATCTTCCCAGATGGTAAGTTCATAGACATCGTTTTCTTTAAGATAGTATTTTTTGTCTTCCAGATCCGCTATGGGCACTTCATATTGCTCATAGGTTTGGTTATCCATGAAATGATAATGATCCTGGTCCGCGTATTGAAACTGACAGCTTGGGTTACTCACTGTAGCGTCTTCAACTTCCAACTGGGTGGGTATGGTCAAGCTGAGCACCCCCCCGTCCTTGATACTCTTCATCTTGACCCGAGCAAAAGCGCCTCCTTTCCCAGGATTGACGAATTCCCGCTCTACCACGATGTAGGGCTGCCCCTTTTGAAGCAAACAGGTTCCCTTGGAGATATCTCCTCCTCGAATCATATATTCCTCACTTAGTACTAAATTAGGATGAGTATATCGGGCAGAAAGGTCTCTGACAATAGGCGCTCTTTGGCTGCGCCTCCCCTTTACCGGCTTTGAGGGTGAGGAAGGGGAAACAAGCGCATAAGTGAGTTAGGCGGAAGACTGGGCGAAATCACAGAGTACCTGGTCTCCCCCATCTTGAGGAGAAGTTCAACGTTTTCAACATCTTTCTGGGGAGACGAAGACGAGCATGTGAAACGCCTGCAGAAGATCCGGGCCTATGCGGATAGGCGTCGGGACCCCAGGAACTACCTAGGAGCTATAGAGGGATGGTTGTAAGGGATCAGGTGAAGACCTATGCGTACAAATAAGGGTTTCCGATGCTGGTACCCTCGGGGAGAGCATAGCGCTTGAGTGTTTTGAGGGCTTTACCCCCTCAAGAATGGTGAACCAGGAGCGAGCCCATGACAAACGGAGAACTTGAATAGGCATAACAAATAGTCCTATACTTTGTATAGGAATAGGTGCTAATGTGGAGGATACATGCAGCTTATTGGTCGTATGGTGCTGTTTTGCATGATTTTTTTGGGGATCCTTTCGCTGGATCCAGTTTCCGCCCAGCGCCGGAAGATCACTATCAAATTGGCGTCTTTAGTTCCTGAGAAGACCCCCTGGGGAGCGGCCTTAAACCGGATGGCTCAGGAATGGGGGACCGCTACCAATGGCAGGGTGGAACTAATAATTTATCATAACGGCATAGCCGGAAGTGAAGGGGATGTGCTGCGTAAACTCAAGGGAAACCAGATTCAGGCGGCGATTTTAAGTTCCTTTGGACTTAATTCCATCACCGCCGGTCATGAAATTATGACCTTGAGCTGTCCCTTTCTTATCAGGAATAATAAAGAACTGGACTTGGTACTAGGCAACCTGAAACCCTATCTGGAAGAGCGGATCAACCAGGAGGGCTTCTTTACCCTGGCATGGTCTAAGGCAGGGTGGGTCCGGTTCTTCTCCAAGGCCCCGGTCTTTGTTCCAGCAGACCTGAAACGGCAGAAGCTGGGTATCAATGAACAAGAACCGGCCCTCATGGACGCGTTCAAGGCTATGGGGTATCAGATGGTGCCGGTGGCGATGAACCAAGTGCTGGTATACCTTAACGGCGGCATGATAGATGCGGTGTATCAAAGCCCGGTCAATGTGGGGGGCTTGCAAATCTTTGGAGTGGCTAAAAATATGGCTTCCATTAATATCGCCCCCTTTATGGGAGGTGTTGTTATGAACCAGGTCGCATGGCGTTCTATTCCCGAATCCTATAAACCGGCTCTGTTACGCATCGCCAAACGGCTGGAAGCAGAACTGGATACCTCCATCCAGCAGCTTGAGGGAGAAGCCATCGCCACTATGGGCAAATACGGCCTTATCATCAACCAGGTAAGTCCTGCCCAGGAACAACTGTGGTATGATGATGTAAACCGGGTGATTCCTTCCCTCTTGGGGACCACCTTTAACCGGGAATTATATGGACGGGTTGAAACGCTGCTCAAAGCCCATCGTAAGTAGGTCCTAAGATGCAGAGAAGACACCCGGTCTTATGGACCATTGAACAGGGTATATGCTCTTTTTCCCTGGTCTGTCTTACCCTGTTACCTGCCGCGGAGGCCTTGTTCCGGCTCTGCTTTCATTCCCGGGTACCCTCATCTCCCGGGCTCATCGTACACCTCTTGCTGAGTTTGGGACTGCTTTCGGGGATGATCACCACCACACAGAAGGATCATCTGTCCATTGGACTGATTCAGTATAGTAATACAGAAAAAAATGAACCCCTTAAGCGGCTCCTTGCTACATGCTCCGGCCTCTTATCCGCTTTTATCTTGACGATTTTCGCCTGGTGTTCCGCTTCCTTTATCAAGATATACCTTTCTCCCTGGCAGATCATAGGGTTTATCCCGGATCAGGTTTTTGCCTTGGTCATGCCTATCGGGTATGGGGTCATGGCCTTTCGTTTTGCCCGAACAGCGCCCTTGGCAGAAAAGAAGGGAACCGCCCGGATCCTGCTGCCAGCCCTGGCCATCCTACTGGGAACGGTCTGTGCCCTCCCCTCGATTTTCAAACTTATCTGGGGTTTTGACGCCCCGGATCTGGCCTATCGAATCAGCGAAGCCTTTGCTACCCTGGCCTGGTACCTCAAGACACCGGTGCTGCTCTTCCTTATTCTTGCGGCTTTAGGGGGAACGCCCCTGTTCGTGGTCATCGGAGCTGCTGCGCTGATCCTCATACAAGGCTCAGGCGGGGAAATAGACGTCATTGCCAATCAGATTTACACGGCCCTTACCCAGAACAGCTTTGTGGCCATTCCCCTCTTTACCTTGGCAGGTTTTTTCCTTTCTGAGAGTAAAGCCGGGGAGCGCTTGATCCTAAGCTTCAGGAGTCTCTTTGGCTGGCTGCCCGGGGGTATCATCATTGTAGCGGTGTGCATGTGTACCTTTCTCACCTCTTTTACCGGCGCCTCAGGGGTAACCATTCTTGCCTTGGGAGGGATCCTCTATAAGGCGCTCTCGGAAAATGCCTCCTACCCGCCTAAGTTTTCTATAGGGCTGCTCACCGCTTCAGGCAGCATCGGCATCCTCTTTCCCCCCAGCCTGCCCATCATCCTCGTAGGGGCTACCACTAGGACCAATACGATCCACCTTTTCCTGGGAGGTATCATCCCCGGTCTTATCCTGGTAGGGGGGATGATCCTTTTGGGGATTATCATTTCGGTTAGAACCAAGATCCCCCTGGAACCCTTTCGACTCAAAAAGGCAGGGTCGGCGCTCAAACAGTCCTTCTTGGAGCTCCTTTTACCCTTGCTGCTCATTGCCGGGTATTTTTCCTGGATCCTCTCCCTGGTGGAAATAGGCGCTGCGGCAGTGGTCTATGTGTTTGTGGTGGAGGTCTTGGTGTTTAAGGATATCCACCTTAAGGATGTCCCCCGGGTTTTTGCCAAGGCAGTCCCCATCATCGGAGGGATCCTCTCCATTCTCGCGGTATCCCAAGCCCTCTCCTACTATATTGTGGATACCCAGGGACCGGAGCGGTTTGCCCGGTGGATACAAGGGGCCATCACCTCAAAGTACCTGTTTCTATGTATCCTCAATATAGGGCTGTTGCTTATCGGCTGCCTCATCGACATCTTTTCTGCGATTCTGATTGTGCTCCCCCTGATTTTTCCCTTGGGTGAAGCCTACGGCATCGATCCGGTCCATTTGGGGATCATTTTTCTTATCAACCTGGAGACCGGGTTCCTTACGCCGCCGGTAGGCATGAATCTGTTCCTGGCTAGTTATCGTTTCAGAACCGCCTTTGTAGATATTTCCTGGTATGTGCTCCCCTTCCTACTCATCCAGTTGGGAGTGGTCTTTCTCGTTACCTATATACCTATCCTTTCGACGTATCTGACCAAACTCTATTAATGGAGTGACTATGAAGAGCGAAACAGCGGAACCCTACATCCCGGACCTTGATTGGGTATACCCCAAGCATCCAGATGCCCACATGATCCTGGGGCCGCAAGAAGTGGAGGTATGCCTAGACGAGCACTATCCCTTCCTCGATAAATCCCTGGGCTTCAAGATCCGGAGCGCCCTCTTGTATCTGGGGATCTTTACCTTGGTCTTTATGGTGTGTCCTATCCGCTTTGGGCTTCGTATCCAGGGGCGGGACAAGCTCAAGAAGCATCGGGCCTTGTTTCGTAAGGGGGCGCTTACCGTATCGAACCACATCTTGCGCTGGGATTTTCTCTGTATCCTCCAGGCGGTCCGGTTTCGGCGTTTATATTTTCCCGCATGGAAAGAAAACATCACCGGTCCTGACCGGCACCTCATCCGCTGGGCTGGGGGCATCCCGGTTCCCACGGACATTCATGTAATTAAGTACTTTAACCAGGCTTTTGATGAACTGCACCGGCGGCGAAAATGGTTCCATGTCTTTCCCGAAGGCAGCAACTGGCCCTACTACCAGCCCATCCGGCCTTTTAAGAAGGGCATGTTCACCATGGCCTATAGGTACCAACTCCCGGTTATTCCTATGGCCTTCTCTTACCGAAGGCCCTGGGGTCTGTATACACTTTTTAAGAAGAACTACCCCCTTATCACGCTACGGATAGGAGACCCGATTCTACCGGATGTAAGCCTTCCCCGGAAAGAAGCGGTGAGCCTCCTACGGGAACAATGCCATAAGCGTATTGTAGAGCTTGCAGGTATTAGGGATAATCCCTACCCATGTGCAGGAGACTAAGCTCCCCAATGGTACTTATATTATTTACCAAATTTTGAAAAATAGCGGACCATATCGTATTTATCAATAGGGCGATTCACCGAGCCATGGCTTTTTTATATGGCCCATGCCCTGGGGCTGCTTTTTCCTAAGACCATGCGGTAAGTTCCTCAGCGCTTCGCGTCCCAAAGGCGATAAGGCCACGATCGATTAAGGGAAGTGTTCGGCAACCCATTTATACACCCGCAGATAGATAGGTCCGTGATCCCAAGCCTGGGCATTTTCCTTTGATGCTATTGATCCCATAGGCTAGTAATATACTTTCACATATATACATAATTTCATTAAGCTTCGTAGGGCCGAGCTCGTATTGGACATGATACTGCTCTTCCAACTCTTTTGCGCGCCATACAAGGTATTTCGCAAAATCCACACTATCTATCATCTGCTTTTACGTTACTTCCAACTCCACCGCGTTAAGTATCAGGTTCTAAGGGTAGAGCAGTACCCTATAGTGCAGGTATGGAAAGTAACATATCTTGTATTATCTTAAAATATTTATGATTATATAATGATTTTTATAGAGGGGGAGCCCAAGGCCCCCCCAAGCCTACCGGAAGTTTTTCTACCAGGTTTCCATAGCCTGCTTAAAGGCCGAAGCAGAAGCAAGGATGCGCTTTTCCTCTACACAGTAGGCAAACCGTATCCAGCCGGGTGTGCCGAAGCCGCTGCCCGGAACCCCCAGGATGCGGTACTGTTTGAGGTGATTCACAAAGGCCTGATCATCCCCTTTGGGAACGCGGCAGAACAGATAGAAGGCCCCTTCTGGCTCTGCATAGGTGATACCCGCAGCATCCAGTACCTGCTTAAAAGCGTCTCGCCGCCGGGCATACACCGATACATCCACCCGGGCAAAGGTAAGCTCTGCCACGATGCGCTGCATCAGCGCCGGTGCATTCACAAAACCCAGGATCCGGGTGGTATAAATCAGGGCATTAAGCAGTGCTTCTTTATCCTGGATACGGGGACTCACCGCGATATACCCGATCCGTTCCCCGGGCAAGGAAAGGCTCTTGGAATAGGAGTTCACCACCACGGATTCGCTATACGCGCTGAGGATGGGGGGCACCTGGGTGGTATAAGCGATTTCCCGGTAGGGTTCATCCGCAATGAGATAGGGTAGACGGCCTGATGCCTGCCCCCAGGACTGCAAGACCTCGGAGAGTGCAGCGATGGTCGCTGCCGGGTAAATCCGTCCGGTGGGATTATGAGGGGAATTGATAAGCACTGCCGCAGTCTTTTCAGAAAGCTGATCCTGGATCCCGCGGATGTTCAGATTGAAATCCGGGAGGGCATCTACTTCCCGCAAACGGCCTCCGTGGTTAGAGACATAGGCCTGGTATTCCATGAAATAGGGCCGGGAGACGATTACCTCATCCTCGGGATTGAGTATGGCCTTGAGGACCACATTAAGGCCCCCGGCGGCTCCGGCGGCCATGATGACATGGGAACCCTCTAGGGTAAGCCCCTGTTCTCGAGCGACCTTTTCTGCCAAAGTATCCCGGACTTCAGGGTAGCCTGCGTTGGGCATGTAACCGTGGGATCCCTTTTTATCTTCCTTGGCTAGTTTAGTAAAGACCCGATGAAAAGCCGGAGGCGGCTCTATATCGGGGTTTCCGATGGAAAAATCGAATACCTGGTCTGGTCCATATTGTTTCTTGAGCTGATTTCCTTCTTCAAACATTTTTCGGATCAATGACGCCGAACCCAAGGCTGCTCGTATCGAATCGGCAATAGGCATATATACCTCCATTTCTTTAGTATATTCCATAAGATATACCGGCGTAAACCTTGAACATACAGGGGGTCTGCATTTAAAAGTTGGTCCTCATCCCTTGCCTTTTCGTAGGGGATAAATTGGTAAAAGGTACCTACCCTTGGTCAGATCCTCAGCCTGATGGTTTGTCCGGGAATTGTGCGAATCTTCACAACCAGAGGTACACCCGATGCAAGTAGGTGCAAATAAACCAGGTTCCTATACAAAGGAGGGCCAAACCGAGGAAGGGGCTTATCCAGGTATCCGCTCCTAAGAGCAGGTTCCTTCCTAGGATAGCCAGGAGGGAACCGATACCGATAAACAAGTATTCCTTAGCCCCTCGGGAATGGGCTGAGATAAAGAAGCTCACCACGGTTATTAAGGCCATGCCCCCTTCAAGGAGGCTGAACATGGCCGGGTACCCGCTTATCATACAGAAACTACTATCCCAGGAAAGGCTATCAATGGGAATGCTCCGGGTAATCACCAAGGTACTAAAGATGATGATTAAGATCATGATACTTTGTTTTTGCACTTCCAGTCCTGCAGCGTACACACTGGCCGCAAACAATGACAGAACACCTATATACCGGCCAAAGAGGAGTACTCGGGAGGCCATGATGAGGTACACACTGGGAAGCTCGTATTTTAGTTTTAAGGGCACCATGATACGGCTTCCTTCCAACGCAAAAGACAGCACAAATAGGGCAATGTAGAGGATCTCCGGGGAATGGGTTTTTTCAAAGTACCGGTAAATCACCACGGTAGTGATGCATGCATAGAGCATGGCGCCGATCATGGAAACCAAGGGCACATAGGGACTAGGCTGTAAAAAATACGACCCCAGGGCCTGGAAAATCCCTGCGGATCGCCGGCTCGTTTCTGCCAGCACCGCAGGATAGACCGGTATCATGAAGAAAGCGGTAATGCCCACACCAATGAGAACCAGGGAAGCGATACCAATTTCCCCTTTGAATAGGGTGTTCCTTTCTGACAAAGTCATAGCTTAAACATAACCTACCAAGGTGGCTAACTCAAGCGGCTTGACCTCTTAAGGGGTATACTTTTTTTCCGATAATTAAATGAACCTGTTGCAATCCTCACCGAGTTTTGAAACAGGTTCAAGGATAGAGAGGAGGCTTTTATGGCTGAACATACCTGTTCCTGGTTTAGAAAGCAAATACTTGGAGACAAAAAGCACCTGTTCTATAGCACGGGATTGCTTCGGGGAATCATAATCGCCGTGGTTTTTTATTGGGGCGGTTCCTGTTTATGGGCAGGAGATATGGCATCCTTTGTGGATCTGGGCTTTTCCTCGGATGGAAAAACCTATATGTTTGCCCAGTATGGGGTGCAGGAAAAAACCTTATGCCCTTGGGCGGATTTATTTGTGGTGGATGTACCGAATAACGCCTTTGTAAGCGGAGGCAGGGTTTCCTTTGTACATGATAGTCCGGTAAAAGCAGGTCAAGACGGGTCTGGGGCCTTGTACCGTATTATCTCCCGTAACACCGCCTTGGCGGATCGGTACGGGATCAATTACCTGCTGTTGGGACAGGCCCTGTACCTTTCCCTGAACGGGGTAGATGTCGGGGTTTCAGGAGAAATCATAGAGTTTCGGGACTTTGAGCCTGAAATTACCTACAAGGCCCAACTGGTCCCTACCACGGAAGGCAGCGGAAATGATCTAAAATCTTCTTTTTTTATTACCCTTGAGCGGACCCATAAGGACCGCTCCCGAATCCTCTATACCGTAGGATCTCCCCAGGTGAAACGGTCGCGGATCAGCTCCTATCGAATTAAGAAGGTGATAGCTGGTCCCCAGTACAATTCCCTCATATTCGTGATTGAAATGAGAAAACAAGGGGACAATGGGATAGATATCCGGTATATGGTGGAAGCGGTAATCCTGTAACCTATGCCCTATAGGGCCGGAAAACCTGGGTAAGGGTTCTTTCTTCTTCCACCAGATACCGAAGATAGAACTGTCTTTCCAAGGTAAAGCGCCGCCAAAGCCCTTCCTTTTGTACTTCCATGGCCATCCAAATACACCCTGCTCGATCGAGCAGTTTCAGGACTTGGGCAAACATATAGGTTCCTTGGGGAAGCTCAATGATCGGGGGTTCTGTTAAGGTTTCAGGGTGAGGGGCCAAGGTCCCGGCAAACCGGAGTTCCCCCAGGTACTGCGCTTCCTCAGGTTCAATGCTCAGGTGCTGCTCCGGGGTGATGTCAAAACAAAAAAGGGTATCTTCTGCTAAGTTGGTATGGGCAAAGGGGCTTAAGGCTTCATCCTTGCAGTAGATCAGAGGGGCACAAAGGTCCAATTGTAATATGGTTAGTGGATTCATGGTTTTTTAAGGATACTTAAAACCCTGCATTGAGAAAAGGTGAGTCCCGGTCTAAGGTAAGGCCGTTTAAAAACATCCGTATCATTGAAGCAATCCTTATGACCGCTCCCTTATACATCCAGAGGTAAGCGATGAAAAAATACGTGTATATGCTCTGGGGTATCGGAGGTTTAGTCCTTTGTAACGGCTGTTCCTGTTCCTCTGAATCCGCCCTTCAGCAGGTTTTGGGAATCAACGTAGAAGCACCGGTATTTCTGGGGTGCAAGGCGGTTTCCCCCAAGGAAATATCCTTTGAGTTCTCTCTTCCGGTAAGGGTGGTATCCCTGCACTTTGATCCTTCCCTGGAAGTTACTTCCATCCAGGAAGGTACCCAGGTAGAGGTAACCGTGAACCAGGATCTCCCAGGAGGAGCAGCAGTAACCGTAAATATGCTGGTGGAAGATTATCGACGCAATACCCTGAACGTGCTTATTCCCTTCAGAACCAAGAACGACCAGCTCCCCTCGTTTATCATAACCGAGCTTCGTACCGAGTATGCCAAGCCAAAAGCGGAATTTGTGGAACTGAAAACCCTCAACCCCGGGAATCTGGGGGCCTTGCGCCTGTTCATTGCCAGTAATGGGGATACGCCGGTGTTTGAATTCCCTCCGGTAGCGGTAGGCGCCGGAGAGTACCTGGTTATCCATTTACGCAGCCTGGAAGAAGGAGCTATCAACGAGACCGGTACGGATCGGAGTGCTTCCCCAGGGACTGAAGCCTTCCCAGAATCCCGGGATTTTTGGGTACCCGGTACAAAAAAAAGGCTCAGAAAAACGGATGTGGTCTTTTTCATGGATCAAGATGACCGGGTCCTGGATGGGGTATTACTCAGTGAAAACGCCGGTACCGCTTGGGCCAAAGAGGAATTGGCTGTGGCTGCCAACCTGGTACACCTCCAAGGGGGCTGGGTCCCTTCCCCAGACCCTCACCATGCAGTATCCAGCAAGGCTACCACGGTTACCAGAACTATTTCCCGGCATGAAACCGCTCTTGACCGCAACTGTGCGGAAGATTGGTATATCACCGCCACCAGCGGGGCTACCCCGGGTAAGCGTAATACCAGTAAAGCCTATGTACCCTAAGCCTAGGGGCCTTACCGGATAACCTGCCAGATAGAGCTCGTACCCCCGGAGCCAGTCTCTCCGGGGTACTTGATATTCCTGATCCCTCTATGCTAATCTTACAAACCATGTTTTTCAAAATCCTCGGGATTTTGAAGGATCGGGGATTTTAAAAGGATCTTTTGGACTAAAAGGAAGCCATACGTATGAATGTATTTTCACTGCTCTTAGGAGCGCCTGAGGCCGCTGCCGCGGGGGCTGGGACAGGGTCGTTTATTTCTACCCTTGTTCCCTTTGCCATGATCATTGCTATTTTTTACTTTCTTATTATTCGTCCCCAGAACAAAAAGCAAAAAGAAACCCAGCGGATGCTGAACGCCCTTAAAAAGGGAGATAAGATCACTACCATTGGGGGTATTCATGGGGTGATCCAGAACGTTAAGGACCATTCGGTCATCGTTAAGGTGGACGATGATACCAAGATTGAATTCAGTCGCAGTGCTATTGCCGGAATCGAAGCCTCAGCAAAGGAAGAGAAGGTCGAAAAACTGGAAGAAAAGAAAGAAGAAGGGGCAGAAAAGAACGGCGAAACCGTGGTGGAAGCATCGAAACCTAAATTCAGTCTTTTTCGTAAATGAACGGGGCCCCGGTGCAATCCCGGTGTAACAGAAATAGAGTGGAGCGGAGCTATGAGTAAAAGGTATCGGTTTGTCATCATTCTGGTAACGGTGGTGATATGTTTTGTGTTCTTGTATCCTACCATACGCTGGTACTATATGGTGCCTAAGGAAGATAAGGCTCAGGCCTTGAGTTCTCGGGAGCAGATTAAGATCTATTCCTCCCAGACGGCTCAGGCGGATTTGCAGCAGCTTATTGAGACAGCTCAGTCCGGTGGGGATGTACCTCCAGGTTTGTCTCCGGTAGTTGCCTCAGCCAAGCAGATTCAGCGGGATGCAAAACTCCCTGCCCCTCCTCAATGGGACGCCGGGGCAGTGCTGTCTGTTTTTTCCAGCAGGCGTGAAGCCCTGGAGGTGATTGAGGGGAATTACCGGGAAAAGATATTTAAGCTCAAGGACCTCCAGAGAAATGCGGTTCAGTTGGGGCTGGATCTTTCAGGAGGATTGAGCATCGTCTTACAGGCTGATATGGACGCCCTTAAAGAGCGGCTGGGCCGGAATTTAAACGATGAAGACCGGGAAGATGCGGTAAACCGGGCCTTGGAAGTGCTCAACAGCCGGATCGACCGCTTCGGCCTCACTGAGCCGGTGATCCGTCGCCAGGGAACAGACCGGATCTATGTGGAAATTCCCGGAACCGCGGATCCTGAGCGGATCAATTCCATCATCATGGGTAAGGGAGGACTTGCCTTCCATTTAGTGGATACCGAAGCAGCCGCGACCTTTAACACGTACTATACGGCTCATCCCACCACAACCTTTGATAGCCAGGGTAATCTCCTGGATCCTACTATTGTGCCCTCGGATGTGCGTATCCTCGGGGTTTACACCAAAGATCGCTACGGCTTGGATGAATTTACCGGCTATACTGCGGTGAAAAAGGAAGTGGGCCTCGATGGAAACCATATCAAAAGCGCCCTGGTGGAGCGGAACAACCTGGACGGCAAGCCCGAAGTTACCTTCATGCTGGATGCCGAGGGAGGGGAACTCTTCTATAAACTCACTTCTGCCAATGTGGGAAAATCGTTGGCCATTGTGCTGGATGACCGGGTGAAATCCCAGGCCACTATCCAAACCGCCATCCGGGATGCGGTACGGCTTACCGGGTTTAGCGCGGAGGAGGCGAACAACATCGCCCTCACCCTCAGAACCGCGGCCTTGCCGGTGGAACTGGAAGTGGTTACCCAGCAAAGCATCGGTGCTTCTTTGGGGGAAGATACCATACGCCAAGGTCTGTATGCCCTCATCGGGGGCCTTGTGGCGGTTATGATCTTCATGCTTATCTACTATAAAGGGGCGGGTATTAATGCGGTGATTGCCCAAATCTTGAATATTTATTTCATGTTCAGTGTACTTTCCGCGTTTAATTTTACCTTGACCCTGCCGAGTATTGCCGGATTTATTCTAACCATCGGTATGGCAGTGGATGCCAATGTGATTGTGTTCGAGCGGATGAAAGAGGAACTACGTTTAGGGAAGAGTCGCAAAGCCGCCATTGATGCGGGGTTTGACAAGGCCTTCTGGGCCATCATGGACTCCAACATCACCACCTTTATCGCTGCCCTGTTCCTTTCCCAGTTAGGATCCGGACCGATCCAGGGTTTTGCCGTAAGCCTTGCCATAGGGGTGTTCTCCTCGGTGTTTACCGCCCTCTTTGTTTCTCGGCTCATTTTTGATTTTGATACGGAAGTCTTGAGAAACAAGGGACTCTCCCTCAGTTGGAGGATAAAATAATGAAACGGATCATACCATTTTCTCGGTATTTCGTACCTGCCATGATATTCTCTGGGGTCTTGATTGCCACAGGCTTAGTCGGCTATGTGATAAAAGGGGGCTTTAATCTCGGGGTTGATTTCCAAGCAGGACTGCTCCAGGAGATTCAGTTTGCCCCTACCGCATTTCGCTTAAGCTATGACGGGCGGGGTAATGCAACCGTTTCTTTTAATCGGAATAACCTGTATATTGTCATTTCTGGTTCAGGGCTTGAAGGGGTAACCCATGAGTTTCCCTTTAATACCTTCGAAACCCTGGATTCCCTGATAGCAGGGCTTTCCAACATAGAAGGGGTCCATGCCACTGGGGTGGCTCCGGGTACGACCCCCAGTCGGCTGCTGGTGCAGAGCGCCCAAGGGAACCCGCAACTGGGGGCGGATCCCTTTGTAGTGCACTATCTTCCCTCGAATGCAGAACCTATTGCCATTGAGAATGTCCGGGAAATCCTCTCACCCTTAGGCACGGTTTCTGTACAAGTTCTGGGTACAAGCACTGAGCGTCGGTTCATGATTCGTATAGAAGACCAGGAAATCCAGGGCAGCGAAGGGGTTTCGGCGGAAAAAATCCTCACTACCTTAGAAGCCCAGTTCGGTATCGGCGGGGTGGCGGTAACCCGGGCTGACTATGTGGGGTCCCGGTTTTCCAAACAATTAACCGATCAAGCGGGTTTGCTCATGGCCTTGACCCTCCTTTTGATCATGGTTTATGCTTCCCTCCGGTTTAAGCTGCAACTTGCCATTGGTGCGGTCCTGGCTATAGCCCATGATGCCCTTATTATCGTGGCATTTGTTACCTGGACCCGGATGGAATTCAACACCATCACCATCGCGGCGATTTTGACCATTCTGGGGTATTCAATAAACGATACGATTGTTATTTTTGACCGGATCCGGGAAACCCTGCGTATCTATCCAGATGCTCCCTTTGAGGACGTACTGAACCGGGCCCTTACCGAGACCCTGAACCGGACCATCATCACCACCCTAACCACCATGCTGGCGGTCCTGTCTCTCTTTATCTTTACTACCGGTTCTATGAAGGATTTTGCCCTGGCCCTTTTGGTAGGGATGATTTCCGGGGTTTATTCTACCATCTTCATCGCTTCAGGGTTTGTGAATTTGTGGAGTATTCACGCAAAAAAACAGACCAAGAAAAAGCTCATAGGGGTGCCCGTAGCGTCTAAGGCCTAAGTCTGCTAAAAAACAAAGGATGAACCTGATTAAGGCGGAAGTCCTGGGGTATTGCATGGGAGTACGCCGGGCAGTAACTATGGCGGAGGAAGCGGTAAAGGCTGCTGCGGGTGTTCAGCGGGTGTTCACCTTGGGACCCCTGATCCATAATCCCCAGGTCTTGGAACAGTTCCGTAGCCAAGGGCTGGAAGTGCTGAACGAAACTGAGCTCCCTGAAGACCTAGCGTCCGCGGTAGTGATCATCAGGGCCCACGGGATCATCCCTCAATTGGAAAGTATCTTGTCATACAAAGGTGCCTGTCTCGTAGATGCGACGTGCCCTAGGGTTAAAAAAAGCCAGATGAAAGCTCGTTTTCTTACTGATGCAGGGTACTGCATATTTCTTGCAGGAGAACGGTACCACGGGGAGGTGATCGGCATCCAGGGCTATGCTCCGGCTTGTTTTGTGGTTGCAGATCCGGTAGAAGCCAAAGAACGGGCGGAAACCCTCTATCATAATGTCCCTACTGCCAAGACTGCGCTCCTAGGACAAACTACCATTGCCCCTGAGGAATATCAGGGTATTGCCCAGGCAATTCAGGCATATTTTCCTCATCTGGAAATAATCGACACCATCTGTAAGGCCACCAGGGACCGGCAGCATGCCTTGAGCCAACTCTGTCCTCAGGTGGACGCCCTGCTCATCCTAGGCGGTAAGGAATCGGCTAATACCCGGCGGCTTCTCGCCATTGCCCAGGCCCAGGGAAAACAGGCATGGTTGGTGGAGACGGTCGCTGAGATTCCCCCGGAGATAAGCGCCTACCCAGTAGTGGGACTGGCTACCGGGGCCTCCACCCCGGATGAATTCGTCGATCAGATCGCGAAGGCCCTAAGCTCAGCACAAGCAGCAGAACCGATGGGGCGGGAGAACCTATGAACCGTATCAGCAGTGCAGCATTTGATGCCTATTGGCAGGGGATTGCCATACAGAAGGAAGATTCCCGCCTTATCGCTACCGTACAGGAGATAATTACCCAGGTGCGCCGGGAAGGAGACCGGGCAGTGCGGCGTTTTGCCCTGCAATTTGACCAAAGTTCCCCGGAAACCCTGGAAGTACCCGCTGAGCTCGTACAGGCTGTAGGGGAGCAGTTCAAACAGAGGGAACCGAAACTGGCTGCGGCTTTGGAAGTAGCTGGAGACCATATCCGCGGTTTCGCGCAGCAACAGAAGGCCCAGTTGGTTAATTTTGAATATCCCCTGACCCCCGGGCTGATTACAGGCCAACAGGTAATCCCGGTACAAAGAGCCGCAGTCTATGTTCCGGCAGGCCGTTTTCCTCTGATATCCACGGTGCTTATGGGGGTCATCCCCGCCTGTGTCGCCGGGGTGGAAGAGGTCATAGTCAGTTCTCCTCCTTTGGAAAACGGTCTCCCCGATACCCGTATCATGGCTGCGGCGCATCTTGTCGGGGCAAGACGGATTTTTGCGATGGGAGGCGCCCAGGCCGTTGCTGCCGTGGCCCTGGGTACCCAGACCGTGCCGAAGGTCGATGTGATCGTCGGTCCTGGCAACAAGTACGTAGCCGCCGCAAAACGGCTACTTTTCGGCGAGGTGGGGATCGATTTGGTGGCTGGTCCTACCGATGTGCTCATCATTGCCGAGGAAGCCCCGGATCTTATCGCTGCGGATATGCTAGCCCAGGCCGAACATGATCCTGATGCCCGCGCCCGAGCGCTCGTTCCCAGTCCTGCCTTGGCGGATCAGGTCCTACAAAGGCTGGAAATACGACTTTCTGGTTTGCCCACCGCTTCTGTTGCCCGCTCTTCCCTGGACACCGGGGGGCTTATTATCATCTATCAGTCCAAAGAAGAAGCGATCCGGATTGCCAACACCATTGCCCCGGAACACCTGGAACTACAAGTGGCGGATCCGGAATCCTGGGTTCCTCAGTTGAGAAATTACGGTTCTTTGTTCATCGGGAAACATGCCGTAGAAGCCCTGGGGGATTATGCTGCAGGGATCAATCATACTCTGCCCACCTCCGGGAGCGCTCGTTTTACCGGGGGGCTCTCGGTGCGCCACTTCCTTAAAACCCTTACCACCCTTCGCTGTACCTCGGGTCCAGGCTACGACCAAGCCTGTCGTGTCGCGGAACGGATCGCCCGGTCTGAGGGACTTATAGCCCATGCGGAAAGTGTCCTAAGCCGGATAAGCGGATCGTTATGAATGGAGAGGCTATGAGGATGGTTTGAAAGTATAAGCAGGGAAAACAACGTTCCCCTTTAATCACTCTGACGCGTATATGCGTAATTGGTTTAATCTTTCTTGGAGGATGTGAATCTCATGATGTGGAAACTGATTATTCAAGAATTATATTAGAACCGCATTTTACCATAAAAAATGAAAGCTCACACAAACAAACTATTGAACTTATGAGGGTTTTTATAGACCGCAATAGGATACTCAATAAAGAATGGACTCAATCATTACAGCTTAACCCAGGAAAGGAAGATGAACTGGGAACAAGCATAGTATGTCCGTTCAATGTAAAAGGTAGTATATCATGCCGGAACGTTAGACGAAATCCCTGCCCCAATATAGCGTAGAAAAAACGCCGCCATCCGTCTGTGGCGGCGTACTTGACAAATCCGGTCCGGTCAAACACGTCCCGCCCGGTACCGTCAGCGGCGGTTTTTCCCGCACTGGTGGCGTTACGATAATGCGGTCCGCAGGCTGCATGGTTACGACCTTGAGGCCCTGGTTCCCGCTCCAGCCCCAGCTAAAGGGGTTGTCCCGGCAGGCCTCCAGCACCACGATGTTCTGGGCATTCCCCGCCTGGTTAAGCTCGTCCAGGACCGCCTGCATTTGCAGCGATCTTAACCGAGAAAGGACTCGCTCTTTATGTCCGCGTTTACCGGAATCAGGTAATTGTCCACCCTGGACTGTACCCCGTGCCCCGCATAAAAGAAGAACCCCTAGGCCTTCCCGTTGGTACTCAGCCGGGTTTTTAGCCGTATCGCTATAAGCGGTACTACGGGAGCCCGCGAGCCGGTAGCTTAACGGTCTCCTAAAGAAAAGTCCCCGATTATCTTGTAGCCCTTGCCGTCCCGAATCACTTCAAGGTGTCTATTCGGGAAATAGACAGGCAGTTTGTCCCGGATGATTGCTGCCGCGGTATTTATGAAGGTTTCAAGCTGCTCTGGAGGAACCTTATCCAGGGTAGCCACCCGGCAGGAGACAAGATAGCCTCTGCCCTGCTGGGAACCGATACCCAGGGTAAAATCTGGGGCTATCTCGAACAGGCCGTCCATTTCAGGATTAGCGGTTTCGTTCCGTTTGGGCCGGTTGGGGTGCAGCGTAAAACAATCCCCCCATCGGGTTTCTAAGGCTTCATCAACCTCATGGAAAAGCGCTTCCAAGGTATCGGTAAAGACTTTCAGTTTTGGATGCATGCTCACCTTCACATTCCTTTGGGACTTTGGGGCCCTGCAGTACCTCCTTAGGTTACTGCCCTTGGTACATCCCCTCAATGTCCTTAAAGTAACGGACCGTCCCTACTTTAAGTTCATCCGTGGCATCTTCATCACAGACAATGATGGCCTTGGGGTGCATTTGGAGACAAGAAAGGGTCCAGATATGGTTGACCCCGCCTTCCACTGCGGCCTGAAGTGCCCACGCCTTAGTATGGCCGCTTACCAGAATGAGCACTTCCCGGGCCTCCATGATGGTCCCCACCCCCACGGTAAGGGCAGTACTCGGAACCTTGCTCACGTCCCCATCAAAGAAGCGGGCATTAGCCATTTTCGTATTGGTGGTGAGGGTCTTTACCCTGGTCCGGGACTGCAAGGAAGAACCGGGCTCATTAAAGGCAATATGCCCGTCAGAGCCCATACCTCCCAGGAATAGCTCAATACCTCCGGCGGAGGCGATCCGGTCTTCATAGGCGCGGCACTCTGCGCGCACGTCCGGGGCCATGCCATTAAGGATATGGACCTGGTTTTGAGGGATATCTATATGGGTAAAAAAATTATCCCACATGAAGCGGTGGTAACTCTGGGGGTGATCCGGTCCAAGGCCCACGTATTCGTCCATATTAAAGGTAACCACCCGGGCAAAGGATACCTGCCCCTCCCGGTAGGCACGGATAAGCTCCTGGTAAATACCTAAGGGGCTTGAACCGGTGGGTAGTCCCAGCACAAAGGGCCGCTCAGGCCGGGGATCAAAGCCCTTGATTCGGTCCACGATATACGAGGCAGCCCAACGACTAGCTTCCTGGTAATCCTTATGAATCACAAGACGCATTATTCGCTCCTTACCCAACAATTCTTTTTGATGATACCCCCGGCGATAACCAATAATACGCTAAAGTCCCTATCAAATACCGTTACATCCGCATCCCTTCCGGGAACAATCGACCCTTTTCGCCGATACCCCATAACATGGGCAGGATTGAAACTGGCCGCCTTGACCGCATCTTCCAAGCTGAATCCAAAGGACACCAGGTTCTTGATTCCCTGGATCATGGTCAGGGCTGAACCGGCAATGACATCATCTTGTTTCCGATGGAAGGTCCCGTCATGGAACACCACCTCTTCCCCATTGGCAAAGAAGGGACCTTCCCGCTGTTCCGTGGGTTTGAGCCCGTCCGTAACCAGGACGATCTTGTCAAGGGGTTTATCCCGTTGCAGCAGCTTAAACAGGTCGGGGTGCACATGACACCCATCGGCAATGATTTCACAGGACATTTCAGGATGGATGAGGATCGCCCCTACTGCATTGGGGTTTCGATGGTCCAGCTTACTCATGGCGTTAAACAGGTGGGTTGCATGGAGGATCCCTGCCTGCATACCTTCCACCATGTTTTCGTATTGCGCATCCGTATGACCTGCCTGGGGGATGATCCCCTGCTTGATACAATAGAGGGCCAATTCCCGCATACCCTTGATTTCCGGAGCCACGGTCATGTTGACGATATGCCCCTGGGAAGCCTCCCAGAGTTGTTCCATGAAGGCCAGGTTCACCGGTTTGAGGGTTTCAGGCTTCTGGACCCCCAAGCGGGTTGGAGAGAGAAAGGGGCCTTCCAGGTGCAGGCCCATGATACGGGCCCCGGATTCTCTGCCGATAGCCGCAGCAGTTTGGGTTACTGCGGCGAGCATCTGTTCATAATCGCCGGGATAGATGGTAGGATTAAAGGCAGTTACCCCGTATTGGACCAGCAACCGGGACATTTCTAGGATCGAATCGGTGGAAGCGTCCTCAGTGCCATAACCGCCGAAACCATGAATATGGGTATCAATGAATCCCGGGGCAATATACGCGCCCTGCACATCAATAAGCTGGACATCCGGGGCGAACTGTTTCTGTTCAAACCGTCTTTGGGAAAAGACATCCTGCACCATACCTTCTTCAAGCAATACCGCACAGTGTTCCATAGATGCGAAACCGGTCATGACCGTTCCGTTATGCAAACAGATAGGAACCATTACAACTCCATTGTACGCTTTTTTACTTTAATTCCTAATAAACCTATTTCAAAATGGCCGAAGGCGCTTCATAAGCAGCCCATCGAACTTAGGTTACAGTATAATGCAATTCCTTTGCCCATGCTACGGACTTATGGACCTTCACTCCAGCTTAGCGGGCCTCCTCAGGGAGAGGCTTCCCCAGCAGGAGAGGGGGTGAGCAAAGGGGGTCTGGAATGTTTCCTGAGTGCTTGTGTTACCCCGTTCCCTGGGAATATACATACTTACCGTCCGTATACACCCCTAGCTTAAGCGGCTCAAGTAATCCCAACAGCTTATCCATATTTGGATGTTCCCTCCTCCCAAACCAGAAACCCACCACTGCTCCCGTGTCCGGCTCAATGGCCCACCACAGCCAGATTTGATGCTTTTTGTCTTGATAAAAACTCTTCAGATCCTCCATCTCAACCCGAACAGTAACCTTTTCTTGGGATTCAAGGTATTCTTTGTTCACCTACTCTAGCATTTCCTCTTTTTTTAATTCCTTTATCACCGTATCAGTGTTTACCCCCAATCCCCGTGCTGTTGTCCGTATCCCGGCCCCGTCAACCGCCTATTTGATTATGGCTTTCTTTACATCCATCGGGTGTTACGTCCGGTGGCATGCCGCCCAGTGGCGATTCCCGACGGCCCGTAGTATCGGCTCCTCCCGGGAACAACGGGGGCCTCCATTTTCACAGCGAGGGTAAAAGCGGCAGCAGGAGCGGGAATCCGGTATCAGGGTGTACTCCTGCTGACTTTCTGCCGGGAGATCCTGCGAGAAATCCCGGCGTTCCGAAGGGTGCTTTACCGGAGCTGAGGCAAGGAGCAGCCGGGTATAGGGATGGACCGCAGCCTGTAGCGGACAGGGGTCCAGATCAAAACGCTCCATGAGTTTCCCCCCATACATAATGGCCACCCCGTTGCATACATAGGGGACGCAGTACAGATCGTGGGTGATAAAGAGATAGGTCAGGCCGTATTTTTTTCGCAGGGTATTGAGGAGGGTCAGGATTTGCTTCCGCAGGGAATAGTCCAGACTGGAAACTGGCTCGTCGCATACCACCAATTCAGGGCGGACTACCAGAGCCCGGGCAATGTTGGCCCGCTGCCGCTGCCCCCCGCTGATCTCATGACTCATCCGGTCAGCAAAGGATCGGTCAAGGCCGACCTGTTCCAGCATATCATATACCCGGAGGAGGCTCTCCCTTGCCCGGATACCCTCGTTATTCATCACCATTTCTCCGATACTCTGCCCGATGGTATAGGCAGGATCGAATACCTCGGCGCTGTTCTGAAAGATCATCTGGATATGACGCCGGTAGGGGCGCATAGCCTTGAGGGAAAGGGATGAAATCTCCGTGCCTCGGTAGAGTACCTGCCCCTCGCTGGGAACCTCGAGCCCCGCCATCATGCGGCCCAGGGTACTCTTCCCACTGCCGCTTTCCCCGATCAAGCCCAGGGAACTCCCCCAGGGTATCCCCAAGGACACATCGTATACCGCCGAAACTCGGGGCCGGCAGGATGAAAAGAAACCGGGTTTGACAAACCACTTACGGATATTTTTTGTTTCGACCAGGTATTCCACGCTCCGTCCTTTCTTGAGTCTTCCCAAGGGCCCCTCTTTAGAGGGCCGCATCCAGCAGTTCCCGAGTATAGGGGCGCTGGGGCCGGGTGAAGATAGCCTCCACCTCCCCCTTTTCTACGATTTTGCCGTTCCGCATAATGTACACATCGTCCGCCAATTCCGCCACAACCCCAAAATCGTGGGTAATCATCAGAATACCGATTTCCCCGGTTTTTCGCATCCGGTCAAGCAGCCGCAGGATCTGGGTCTGGACCGTTACATCCAGGGCGGTGGTGGGTTCGTCGGCGATGAGCAACGGGGGGCGGCGTATGGCGGCCATGGCGATCATCACCCGCTGGCACATCCCGCCGCTTAACATAAAGGGATATTTCCCCAGGAGTTCCTCAGGCTGGGGCAGCCGCAGTTCCCTAAGTTGGGTGACGGCCAGTTCCCGGGCCTGTTTTTTTGATACCCCCTGGAGTTTTATCAAGGCTTCCGTAAGCTGATACCCTATGGTGAAGAGCGGGTTCAGGGAGTCCATGGGGTCCTGAAAAATAAATCCCGCATGACAGGCAATATAGGAGCGCTTCTCTTTCTTCGGCATGGATAACACATCCCTCCCGGCAAGCAGGATCCGGCCGCCCTTGATAACGGCGTTCTTCGCATCTACCCCCATGACCGCCAGGGCGGCGGCGGATTTACCGCTCCCGCTCTCCCCCACCAGCATAGTGATCTTTCCCCTCCGCACGGTTATATCCACATCATCCACCGCATGGATATCCCCTCCGGGCATGGAAAAATCCAGGGACAAGCCCCGAATCTCCAGGACCGAATCAGGGGAACACGCCGCTTTCCCTTCGATAAGAGACATCAATGCTCCATCCCTATTTACGGAGGGCATTTTTCAATCCCTCCCCAAAGAGATTAAAGCTCAGGACCGTAACAATGATCAGGAGGCCGGGGTACAGGATCAGCTGCGGTTGGGTCTGTAGGAACTCCCGACCGTCGCTCAACATGACCCCCCATTCCGGAGTCGGCGGCTGTTCCCCCAGACCGATGAAGGAATAGGATGCAATGGCAAGGATGATGGAGCCGATCTCCAGGGCTGCCATGACAATAAGCGGAGGGGCGATGTTCCGTAAAAGGTGGCGGAAGATCATCTGGCGATGGGTACACCCGGCGGCTTTGGCGGCCAGCATAAAGCCCTGTTCCTTCATCTGCATGGTCATAGTGCGGATGAGCCGGGCATAGGGGGTCCACCATACCATTCCCATAGCCAAGACCAAATTCCTAATACTGGGGCCCAGGGCGCCCACCACGGCCAGGGCCAACAAAAAGGAAGGGATCGCCAGGCCGATATCCACTACCCGCATGATAAAAGCATCTATCCGCCCCCCGGCATACCCGGCTAGGAGTCCCGCAGGGATGCTAATCCCCATCATCACTGCCAGAACGCTGAGACTGTAGAGCAGAGAGAACCGGGCCCCCCAGATCAGGCGGGAGGCGATACAGCGCCCCAGGTTATCGGTACCCAGCCAGTAGACCCTTCCGGGTTTCTGAAAGCGGACGGACATATCCACCGCCAGGGGATCCCGCGGGGCGATCAGGGGCGCCCCCAGGGCCGTGAAGAGGATAAAGATGATGATGACCAAGCCCAGGAGGGCGCTTTTCCGGGCCAGAAGGCGGCAAATAAAGGAAACGTTTTTTTCAAGAGGTATCGGAACGACCAGCTTCCCGGCGGCTAAATTCAAGGGCCCCCTCCCCTTACCGGAGTTTAAGCCGCGGATCGACCGCGCTACAGATAAGGTCCACCAAAAGGTTGATGCACACCACTAAAAACGCCATAAAGAGGACATAGCCCTGGACCACCGGAAAATTCTTGGTCCTTATTGATTCGAGGGCGTATTTTCCCAGCCCGTTCCAGGAGAATATGGATTCCATAATTGAGGATCCCGAAAGCAAGCCGCCGAAGGCCATGCCAAGTTTGCTCAGTACCGGCAGCAGGGCATTTTTGAGGGCGTGTTTTGTTATCACCTGGGGTTCCCGAAGCCCCTTTGCCCTAGCGGCGCGGATGTATCCCTTGGAGAGGATCTCCTCCATATTAGTACGAACCAACTGCACATATATCCCTCCCATACATACCGCCGTGGTAAGGGCCGGTAACAGGGGATATTTGGTTTTACTTCCCCCAATGACCGAGACGATCCCCAGCCTGGCCCCGAGGATATACAGCAAGAGCAAGGCAAGCCAGAACTGAGGCATGGAGGCGCTCATGATACAGTAAGCCCGGGTCAGCCGGTCTATCCAGGTATCCCGGAAGACCGCCGATGCCAGGCCCAGGGGCAGGGAAATAAGCAAGAGCAGAAGCAGGGACAGCAGAGCGAGTTCCAGGGTTTTGGGAAAAAGCAGGGCAATCTCCACCACCACCGGCCTGTCGGTCCAGAAGGAGGTGCCCAAATTTCCCCGGAGGGCATTCCCAAGCCACCGGCCGTATTGCACAACCAGGGGCTTATCCAGGCCCATTTCGATACGAACCTCTGCTATCTGTTCAAAAGTCGGATGCTCGTAGCGCCGTTCCGCCCGGATCCGGGCGGCGTCGCCTGAGGACATACTCCCAAGTACAAAGGTCAGCATGGACACCGCCAGAAATACCGGGATGAGGGTAAAAAGCCGTTTGACCGCATATTTGAACATGATCCTACCTCCAAATAGGTGCGGCAATCCCGCTACCTGTAAGCGATGATCCGAAATCTTGTCCCCTGATATCCGTACTTCCAGAAATCCAGGTGTAGAGGGGAGTTTCGGAACCGGTCTGGTGTTACCTTCACACGGGAGTATCCGGCTTTTTGCAGTAGTTCGAAATCCCGTTCAGGCCGTTGGTATTGGATCATGGGAAGTTCCTCAAAGCCGTTACCGTTAGTGTGATGCTGCCGGGTAAGGGCCTTCCTACCCTCGGTACAGAATTTGACGATAGTGGATATGCCCTTACCCAGACGGTACTTCAGGGATGAATGGTCATACCGGTAATTGCCGTCATAGATCACCACCTTGCCCTCTTCCCGAAGCAGTTCTCTCCAGCGCCTAAAGGCGCGCTCCGGGTCGTAGAGGGTCCAAACCACATCCCGGGATACAATCGCGTCGAGGCTGCCGGGCTGGTACCGGTCAAGTTTAACCGCGTCCCCCAGGCTGATGCGGGGCTCAAAGCCCGTGGCGGCGATATTCTTCCGGGCCCGCTCCACCATTCCCTCGGCGCCGTCCAGGGATTGTACGGTATACCCCAATCTGAGAAGCAGGACCGAAAAAAATCCGGGGCCGCAACCCACATCCAATACCTCCTGGCAATCCGGGCCCAGGACGGATCGAAGTTCCCCCTGCCAGTGATCGACATCCCGCCGGCGGCCCAGTTGTTTTTGTATAAGCTCGTCATATCCACCTGAATCCTGCGACCAGGCCCATTCCACCTTTTCAAATAAACCCTCCCCCATAATAGACTTCCTACTCCGCCACATTGATCTTGGCCCAATCAATGACTCCATAGTCTGTAAACGCTACATTCATGTTCTTTAGCCGGGTATTGTAGCCGTATTGTTTGTTTGGATAGGTCAGGGGGACCGTATAGGCGTTGTCATTAAGGTACTTGAATATCCGGTCATAGGCGGACTGCCTGGCGGCCTCATCCTGAATTCCCAGAACCGCATCAATGTCTGCCCCTAACTTGGGGTCGGTCCAGGAAACAGCTTTAGGCCCGGCGGTCCAAAACATATCGCGTAAAAAACGGTGGGGATTATAGGAATCAGAATAGGTACGGTAAATAATTGTATCAAAATCCCGGTTAGACCAAATGGCATCATAATAAGCAGATGATTCCCTCTGTTCAAGCTTGATATCGATCCCGATCTTCCTAAACTCCGCCTGTAAAAATTCGCACATACTCTTCCAACTGGCGTATTCTTCCCCTTGAAAGGTGAGCCGCAGGGACAAGGGGCTACCGTTTTTCTCCAGGATCCCGTCACCATCGGTGTCCTGGTATCCGGCATCGGCAAGCAGGGATGCAGCCCTCCCTGACTCGAAGGGATAGCCAGGGCTGTTTTCGCCCGTAACATAAGGTACCGTCTCAGAAAAAAGCCCCTTAGCGGCGGTGGCCCCCCCGCCCATAATATGGTCCACGATACTGGTCTTATCAACCCCGTAGTTCAGAGCTTTACGGAGATTTAGATCCTGGAGCAATGGATTCTCCTCATTGAGGATCAAATAAAATCCCATGGTTCCGGGAATATTAAGCATAGCCAGATGGGGACTTGGGCGGATGACGTCCCCTGCCTCGGAGGGTAAATCTGCTAGGGAAACATCCGCATCACCGCTTTGCAGGGCCATTAAGCGGGACTGCCCATCGGCAACTTTTCGGAAGATCATTTTTGACAAGAGGGGTTTTTCGCCGTAGTAATGGGGATTGGGAACCAGAACTACTTCTTCCCCAATGGTATTACTTTCTAACATCCACGGACCGGTACCCACGGGTTTTATGAATTTCCCCTCGGCGTCAAAGGCGCTGGGAGCGGCAAAGCGGAAGGGCCGGGGGTAGGTCAGTTCAATGAGGCAGGGATAGCGGCTTTCCTGAAAGGATATTTTCACGGTATAGTCATCGATCTTCTCAATCCCCGTCATGGGGGAGGAAAAATGTTGGAAATTCCAGCGGGAGGCCGCGGCAATAACGTTGTCTGCGGTAAAATCCGTGCCGTCGGAAAACGTAACCCCCCGCCGCAGATGGAAGGTATAGGATCTGCCCTCGTCCCCTCCTTCCCAACTTTCCGCCAGCCCCGGTTCGATCACCCCACGGGGCCCGTAACGCACGAGGGGTTCGTATACCGTTTCATAAATAAACATATCGGTAGACATAAGTACCGGGTCCGCAAATACCACATTCATGGGATCGGCACTACTGTCGGGAACTAAAACGGTAATAGCAGGGTCTCCTGTTTTGGGGGCAGGTTTTGTACAGCCGCTTATGACTGCGATCAGTACCAGGGCGGCAATAAGCGCCAATTTCATCGTTCTTTTTTCCATAATTATGTTACTCCTTTATATAGTTATGATTTTCTTATACGGATCATCAACGGATCATGAGGCTGTAAAGCCTTAGGCTTTACAGAAGGACATTCATTTCTCACCCCCTACCATAAAGGGCGGATGCAGGGCCTGCACGGCCCGCTGCCATTCGTCCTGGGTATACCGTTCCCCAACGGTCACATCGGCAAAAACCTTGGAAAAACCGAGCCTGAGCAGGGTCTCCAGATCCCACTGGGGTCGGATCTTATTGGTCATAAACAGTTTTTTGCTTATAGCTTCAAGTTCATTCGGATCATGGTGCCCTGTCCCCTGATAAGGGCCATACTTCTTGTCGATCTCCGCCACCTTTTGTTTATATTCCCCGGCGGCATCTTCGCTTACCAGGTGCAAGTTCCAGCAGGCGTCAAATACCAGGATCCGGCCCCCCGGGCGCAGTACTCGCCGCCATTCGGCATAGGCCTTTTCAGGATTATCCAAGGTCCAGGTCAAATTACGGCAGATGATCAGATCAAAGCGGTTGTCGTTGAATTGAAGATCCTGGCAATCCATGGTTAAGAGTTCGGCGCTGAGACCTAGGTCTTCCAGGTTTCTTTTTGCCTGGGCAATCATATTTTCAGTTAAGTCTATGCCAGTTACCCGGTGGCCCTCCTGGGTAAGAATGATAGGGAAAAACCCCGGGCCGGTACCGACATCAAGGATGTCCAGTTCCTTTTGGGGGGGAGCATTTTCCAGTATGATTTTTACCCAGGCGTCCTTTACCTGCCCGGAAAGTTCCTTTCGTATACCTTCGCTGTAGCTTTCAGCGTCGGCTTCCCAAAAATTTTTAATCCGGCTGCTTAATTCCATAAACCATCCTCCATAAGAAAAATTTTCGTAACAATTCTACCGGAGACTGAAGTCCCCGCGTAAATGCGTACAAATAAAGAGAAATATCCACTGTCATACAGGGGAATTCGTTCCCTCTAAGAACTTCTCTTGGCGAGAATTTTTCTAAGGACTTCCTTCATGGAAGACGGGCGACGATAGATAGTATAAAGGCAACGATTAAGCGATATGGCTCTGTAAGAAGACCGGTAAAACTTCATTTCTTACCGGTACCATCAATTTTTTTATGTTATAGTATGAGTGCTTTTTTGTCAAGAGCGCGCAATGAAAGGAGCGTATTATGCGTAAACGTATGTATCTTGCGGTTTTTGAAGCGGATGAAAAACCCGGAATCAGCGTCTATTTCCCCGACGTGCCTGGCTGCGTCTCCTACGGTGATAATTTTGACCATGCCTTGCAAATGGCGAAAGACGGTGAACTATTGCCGGAGCGTACCGATCAAATCCCCGAAACCGGAGCCGGAGACATGGTTGTTCCCGGGACTGTTTACCCGGATATGGTTAAAAACGAAATGAACAACCGCAGGGAAAAAACCACGGTTACTATACCCCATTGGCTCAAACCTGCGCATTACGAGGGATAAGGTGAGGAACCATTAAGCGCGGGAACGGAGAAACCCAAGCAGCGGTTCTTCCCAGGAAGAAGCTCCTGCAGCCTCGGAGAGAAAAGCGGTATATCGTTCTATAATAGAGGCCCTGATACGGGTACTATCCTCTGGCGTGGGCCTTTGGGTATGCGTAAACAGGTGAGACACAAAGTCGTCCGCTTCTTCCGGGGGAAACAGGGCCCTATCAAAACAGGTCATGGTATACAGGGCTGCGGCGACGCAATTAATACTGTGCTGTTTCACATAGAGCAGGGCCTCGGTAATAGTTACCGCCCCTTGTTTGACTTCTGCAAGCTGCGGGGCAAAGCGCTCGGTATCCCCTAAGGAACGGATAATGGCCCGAAACGCCGTGTAGGTTCTGATGACCACCATCACATGGAGGCTGGGGATACACATAAGATGGGGATCCGCGGCATGGATGAGTATAAACCGAGGATGCTTAAGATACCGGGGCCGGTTGGTGGTAGACAGATTTTTCGTATACACTTGAGCGGCCAGGGCATAGAGCCTGCTCATAGAATCAATAAAATCCAGGGCCGGACCAATCCCCGTGCGACGGTAGGTCCGCAGCAGAAATCCGATGAGCCGTATCCAAAAGGGGACAAAGTCAAGATACCGGGTTACCCACCGAGGGCTGAAGGGTATGGCCGCATCCAAGGGGTGATCCACGGAGGTAACGGGAATCAATCCGGGAAAGAACGCGGCCTTGTACTGGAGCAAGAAGAAATGGTAAAAAATGGATTTTATGCACCGGATTCCCGCGCTCCTCAGCGCCGGATGGGCGGCTACTTTAAGCAGGGTAAACCCCAGGGATGCTTCGGCCACAGGTTTTGTCATAAGGCTCCTTATAAGGGGATGGTTGAGGGTAGCATACTCCTTTGGGTTTTGCCAGCCTGGGTAGAGGCGCCAATACGCTTCTCAAAAGAGTAGAGTCCTTATATACTGAGAGCCGGGCTTCCCCGGAGGGGAGCCGCAAAGGAGTATCTATGGGGAATATACTTTTGGCGGTCCTGCTTATGACCGCAGGGGGAGTTTTTGCCAAGGACAACCTGGCGATCCTGCCCTTCACCGGCGGCGTGGGGGATGAGGGGGAGACCATCGCGGAACTCTTCTCCTTTGAGCCGGAAATAACCGGGGTATTTAACCCCGTGCCTCGGACCAGCATCAACCGGGCCATACGGAGCGAGCAGCGCTTCCAACTGGGCTCGGGCATGACCGACCCGGACACTGCCGCGGCTCTGGGCAAGCAGCTTGGCGCGCGGTACGTGGTCTTGGAGGGAATACATACTCACCTACCAGATGGGAAACCGTGGCAAACCAGGCCCGGCTTGAATACTAC
>JAITJS010000098.1 GCA_031278815.1 Treponema sp. | reverse complement strand
TTATGTCTGTCCCAACGGACGAAAGGTTACGTATCGCGGGATAAAAAAAGAAAAGACGCTCTCCGGGTATGTGACAACCAAAGAAGCGTATATAGGCGAGTCCTGTAAATACTGCCGGAAGAAGAAGCTTTGTAAGAGGAGCAAAGGAAACCGGTGGGTAGCATGGAATGAAAAGTGGCAGCGGTTAAAAGCCAAGTCCCGAAAGGCATTGGAAAAACATGAAGATGTACGGAAACAGCGTTCTGTTGAAGTCGAAACGGTATTCGGCCACATAAAAGGGAACCAGGGATACCGAAGATTTCGGTTACGGGGCAGAGCCAAAGTATCTACGGAGTGGGGCTTATTCTCCCTTGGCTACGATATAAAGCAAATGTACCGGATAAACCGGCAAAAAACGAGCTAAAACCCCGGATTATTTCACCTTGGTGCATATAGTAAACTCAAAAGTCTCATATTTTTAGACAAACGAAAAATCCGGAGGTTGCCTGTAAAAACTTCTTGGACAGCCCCACTTAGACGGCGGGAAAAGACCGTGCGCGTGTAAAACACGCATTTAGATATGTTGTTCAAACGGCAGAAGTAAAATTCAGTAAAGCGTATAGCATTCCCAAGACTGAATATCTGGGTGTTTTATTCCCCGCTATTCCCACCGTGTGCTTCTTCCCCCTGTCGTGATTACCCTCTGCGAAGATTGAAAGCAAACGCTCCCCATCATCTGTCGTTATCCGGTCATAGCTTATCCCAAGCTCTTTTATCCTGTTGCTCAACTTTTGCGCCGTCTTTACATCCCCTTTTCCCCATGAGATCTTTGGTGATGCTGATCTCCAGTACGGCACTGATGTCCCGTATGCCGATTTCCCGGGCAAGCATGATTTTCACTATTGTAACAATCTATGAAAGGCATCCTCGGTAAGACCTGTCATGGTCGCTGCTGAACTGGCGTCCAGTCAGTACACCGATACTTTTGTTTTCCCGTTTCGGGGTATCTTGGGGCTATGGCAATGGGGGCACTTGATTTCTATGGTGGTTAGCATCATTCCATAGTACTTTTTTAGTTTGTAGATGCTTCAAAATCTATTGACATACCAGTGGCTTGATGGTATAATAAATTCACCGGTTATGAAAATCGGTAGTAAGTTTAAATGCTTTAGTACACCCTGTACTTTGAGTTCGATAGCGTAACCACGAAGGTTATAAAAACCCCGAGAAGGCGGTTTTATCACCGGAGTGGTTTTTTTGTAATAAACCCTCCGTATATACCAACATATCTAAGGAGGGAATCCGGCATTTTATGGATGCATTACGGGAAGAAATGCAAGCCCGGTGGAATACCGATGGAGTGCATTACGATGACATACCTGCCCACGGTATCCAAGATAAACAGGAAGAACTCCCCTGGACCACATTATTTTCCTCAGTTCACCAAAGAGCGACACAGGTTCTTGATGTGGGTACGGGGACAGGATTTGTGGCCTTGCTTGCGGCAGAACAGGGCTTAGCGGTTACGGGTCTGGACTGGTCGGAAACCATGCTCTCCCAAGCCCGGGAGAAAGCTGCTGCCCGGGGATGCAAGGTGCAGTGGGTACAAGGGTTTATGGAGACCATGCCTTTCCAGGATAACACCTTCAGCTTACTCTGTGCTCGGCATATCTTGTGGACCCTTGCAGAGCCGGTACGGGCTTTTCGTGAATGGCGGCGGGTGTTACAGCCCGGGGGCATAGTCTATGCCGACTATACTCCCCGTACCGAAGACCGGTATATGGGCCATCATTATAGCGAAGAAACCGAAAGGAAACTTCCCTTGAACCAGGGGGTCTCCGCTGAGGCGGTGATGGTATTGTTCCGCGAAGCAGGATTCGGGGATGTTTCTTTGGTGTCCCAGGAACAGGAGGTTCGTCATGGGGATCCGGGGCATTCCAAAAGGGTCTTCATGTTCATTTGTGTAAAATAAATTTTTTGTTAGCTGTTTGTATAAGCAGTTCATAACTGGTATTTAAGGAGATTCAAGATGTTTTACAAGATCCTACCAGCCGCGACGATCGCGGTTTTACTCACTATGGCCTTGGCAACTGCTGCTTACGCCAAAGCCGGTGCAGATACCAAGGCGGCGGCCCCTCAGACGCAGACTGCATCCCAGAGGATTACGGTTCAGGATGATTCCAATCGTACCATAACCCTCACCTTGCCCATCGAACGGGTCGCGCTGCTTGATTCTGGACTGGGAACGGTCCTTTCCGCCCTGGGTGTCCTTGACCGGGTCGTGGGTAACCATCAGGCCCTGCAGAACCAGCTGTTTAGTTCAATTGCCCAGGTACCGATGATTGCTACCTACGCGGAGATCAACTATGAGGCCTTGGCTGAAACTACTCCCCAGCTTGTTCTTTCCGCCACCAGTCACCACGGGTATGTAAGTGAAAGCGATCACCTGGACGAATTTGGCATTCAATTTGTCGCTCTGGATCTGCGGACCCCCAGCCGTATGCGTAATGACGTCAGGATTCTTGGGCAGATCTTCCAACGGGAGGCCCAGGCCCAGAAGATCATTGATTTTTACGATACATACCAGGGTCTTATTGATAAACGGCTTGCAGCGGTTCCTGAAGGTGAGCGCCCCACCGTATACCTGGAGATGCACGCCGGGGCTTTTCACACCGGGAGTCCCCAGTCTCAATTTTACCAGCAGGTTGAGCTCGCCGGAGGCATCAACATTGCCCGGGAGTTGGAAGATAACGTTCTTGCGGATGATACTGAAGTCAGTGCAGAATGGGTCATCGAAAAGAACCCGGATTACATTGTTCGGGAAGTTTCTGCCCTCGGGTTTACTACCCAAGATATGGGTCCCATCAAAGCTATGTATGATGAGATTAAGGCGCGTCCTGGTTTTGAAAATATCACCGCAGTTCAAAAGGGACATATCTTCCTGATTGGCAATGATATTCATTCCCGGCCTGGGTATATCGTGGGGGTATGCTACTTGGCAAAAGTGTTTTACCCTGACCTCTTCCAGGACCTGGACCCTCAAGCAGTACATCGGGAATGGTTCGCCATTGCCCATCCCGGTTCTGCCCTCGCAGGGGTATGGACCTACTCGGAGTAGGAGCAGGAACCTCTCCAGAAGGACCTGCAGGGGCGGGAATGCCCCCGAAAACGAAAGAAGGAAGCATTGGGTCAATTCATCGCATTAGAAAAAACGCCTATTTCTGAGGGGGCCCGCTCCCAGTTGGGGCGGCTCTATATTGCTCATACCCGGCGGAGGCTGTTACTCATCTTCGGTATGGTGTTGTTTCTTGCTTTGCTGTGTCTCCTCGGCTTGTCCGTAGGGGGCGCGTCCTATTCGGTTTCCCAAAGCTGGGAGGCCCTGTTAGCAGGCCCCCCGGCTAAAAACAGCGGAGCCCCCATACGCCATCAAATCATCTGGATATTACGAGTGCCCCGGGTTCTCATGGGGGTGGTCGGGGGAATTGGACTTGCCGTATCAGGGCTTATGATGCAGACTATTCTCCGTAACCCCCTGGCTTCTCCGTATACCCTGGGCATCTCTGCGGCAGCTTCCTTTGGCGCGGCCCTGGGAATCATCTCAAAGCTCAGTTTGGTAGCGATTCTGTTCCCGGTGGCGGTCCGTCAGGATATCATGATCATCAGCAATTCTTTTCTATTTACGCTTATCTGTACTTTCCTTATTTATTTTTTGTCGAAGCTCAAACGGATAAGTGCAGAGACGATCCTCCTCTTTGGAGTGGCCATGATGTATGTGTTTGAAGCCGCGACCTCCTTCATGCAGTACATCGGGAACCCGGAAGAACTGGCTGAATTGGTGTACTGGATGTTCGGCAGTATGTCCAAGGCAAGCTGGATTAAACTGCAGATCACCACGGTATGCGTGGGGCTTTGTGTGCTGCTTTGCTACCGGCAGGCCTGGAATTTCAACTCCCTCATGCTCGGTGATGAATCCGCTCAAAGCATCGGCATCAATGTGGAGGCCCTTCGTATCCTGGGCTTGCTCCTCTCCTGTTTTATGACCGCAGTCATCGTGAGCCTTCTTGGGCCCATCGGGTTTATTGGCCTCGTGGCCCCTCACATTGGCCGGATGCTGGTGGGCGGGGATCATCGTTTCCTGATACCGATTACTTGCCTTGCCGGAGGGATGCTCCTGGTGGTAGCAGACACGATTTCGTGTATCATCCTATCCCCGGCCATAGTACCGGTGGGAATCATGACCTCCTTTGTGGGAGTCCCCTTGCTCATCTATCTCATTGCGAAAAGGAGAAAAGAATATTGGTAACCCTGCAGGTAGAGGGTATTAGTTTTAGTTACCAGGCCCGGGAAGTGTTCAGCAGGATAAGCCTGGATGCCCGAGGCGGTCAGTTGGTAAGCCTGGTAGGTCCCAATGGGGCGGGTAAGACAACCCTGCTCAAGTGTATCAACCGGTTGCTTCCCTTGAAGGAGGGTACGGTACGGCTCGATGGCCGGGACCTTGCCAAATTGAGCCGTGCTGAACTGGCCCAATGTACGGCCTATGTTCCCCAGGCTGCGGTTTCCTCCTTTCCTATTACGGTTTTTGATACGGTCTTATTAGGCCGCAAGCCCTATCTCAACTGGAAGCCCCAGCAGCAGGACCTGGACCTGGTGATGGATATGATCGAACGGATGGAGCTTACCAGCCTCGCCATGCGGGATTTGGGATCCCTCTCCGGCGGTGAGCGGCAGAAGGTGCTGGTGGCCAAGGCCATGGTTCAAGAACCCCGACTCCTCTTGTTTGATGAACCCACGAGTTATCTGGATTTGAAATATCAGCTTAAGATCATGCAGTTCATTAGGGATCTTATTGATGAAAAGCAGATCTGTGCCCTGATTACCACCCATGACCTGAATCTGGCGCTGCAATTTTCCGATCGCCTGGTGGCATTAAAGGATGGTACCATTGCTGCTGAAGGAAGCCCGGCTATCCTCAGTGAAGGGCTTATCCTGCAGGTCTATGGGGTTGAAGCCTCCCTGCAACATTACCAGGATCAGCCCTTTATGATTCCCTTGCGGGCAGTGCCTTAAAGAGGGATACAGTCCTCGGTATACTGCACTGCTGCTGGATAAAAACAACGCAAACTTCCAGGGGGCCCAAGCCCCGGATGTTTAGTGGCCCCAGAGCGAGGGTCCGCAGGGTTTCTTTTGGTGTATCCTGGAAAATGGCCTTGCAAAAAAGACTAAAGGATCTTACAAGCCCCCGGCTTTTTCCCATTGGTAGATGAACCTGAGGGCGTACTGCTGGATGCCGTTGAAATAGGTATCTATGAAGGAGGTGAGTTCCCTGCCCACATACCGATAATGCCAGCATTCCCAACGGTACCCGGTGAGGGCCTCGTAGCCTTGGGGATAGGAGAGGGACCATCCAAAAAAACGAGCCTGATCCCCTAGCCAACGGCCTGCCGTAGTTTCTGCAAAAGCATCATCAATAGAGCCAAAGTCCACTACCAGTCCCAACTGATGCTGGCTGTGTCCTGGCCGGGCAGACTCCTTATCCGCGATTTCCTGCCCTGACTCCCGGACATTCCGGGCATATACCGTTTCCTGGTAGGCATAGGAACGGTAGGTCGAAGAAGCCGTCAGGAGTACCCCATCGGCTTGGGCCGCCGCAGCCATTTCTTCCAGGGCCATCTCAGCAGCCTTACGCAGCCTGAGACCCGGGCGGCTCACCTGGTAGGAACCGCCGATAAGGTCTACCAGGTCCTCCGGCTCATACCCCGCAGCCAGAGCGTGTTCTTTGTCCACCAGCACTCGGAGGTAGGGATCTCCCTCAAGGACAGACAAAAGGTCCAGGAGAAAGGCCGGTCCTTCTCCAGCCACCCCTTGAATATGCTCGGCAAGTTCATGAGGGATCTCCGATTCCTTAAGGATACGAGCTAAAAAAAACGCATAGGGTCCTTCCCGATCAGTATCGAGATTCGCAGGAAGGATATGCTCCGTACTATTCTGGCCCCCTTCAGCAGGGTTCCGGGTTTCCACCTTAGAACAGCCGATGCTCAACAGCATAGAGACCCCTACAAAACCCAAACCAAGAGAACCCATGATGGGGCGTGTACTACTCATGGTGTAATTCTAGCAGATTATCTGCGCTTCTGCCAGGATACCCTCGGAACCGTTCCAACCAAGGCTTTGGGAACTACCCCTTGTTTGAAGGCGGCATAAGGGATCAGTTGGTCCTTCCCATAGGTTCCGTCTGTATAGTACCATGAACTATGGCTACTTTTATTGAACCGAAAATCCTCAAAGGATTTCGGGATTTTCTGCCTCCTGCGGAGATTGCCCGGCGAACCTTACTTGAGAGGTTTGAGCAGTGTTTCCGATCTTACGGCTTTGTACCTATTGATACCCCTGCCTTGGAATACGCGGACATACTCCTTGGAAAGGGAGGAGGCGAAACGGAAAAGCAGATCTACCGTTTCAACGATAAGGGAGGCCGGGACGTGGCCCTCCGTTTTGATCTCACCGTACCCTTTGCCCGGTTTGTGGCAGAACACCGGGGGGAATTGCCTCTGCCCTTTAAACGGTACCATATAGCCAAAGTATGGCGGGGGGAAAATACCCAACGGGGCCGGTACCGGGAGTTCACCCAATGCGACTTTGATATCGTGGGCAGCGACAGCGCAGCCGCGGATTTTGAGATTCTTCTCATCATGCGTACTGCCCTGCTGAGTCTTGGAGTAGGGGAAGTAAGCATCAGGGTAAACCACCGGGGGCTGTTTAACCATTTCCTCTCCCGCCTAGGGGTACGGGAAGGATCCGTAGAAATCCTACGAACTGTGGATAAGATCCCGAAAATCGGCAGGGACGCAACCCAGGATCTCCTGGCAGAACTCCTTGACCCTGATAAGGCCCGGGAAATCCTTACGTTCATCCAGGTCAAAGGCAGCTTTGAGGAAACCCTGGCAAGCCTTGCGGAAGCTGCAGGAGGAGATGCTCCTGCAGTACAGCGGCTTGCCCTGCTGCGCCGTTTCATGGTGGATACGGGTACGGCTGCTTCTTTTGTGCTTGATCCGTCGATCACCCGAGGCCTGGATTACTATACCGGGGTGGTGTATGAAACGTTTCTGCATGAACTGCCGGATATTGGTTCGGTGTGTTCTGGAGGCAGGTACGATAATTTGGCTGGACTTTATTCCAAAGAAACCATAAGCGGTGTGGGTTCATCTATTGGGCTTGATCGGCTGATGGCCGCGTTGGAAGCCCTGGGGAAACTCGATACCCGAGCCTCATATACCCAGGTTGCTATTGCCTGCATCCAAGAAGATGCGGCAGGTCACTACCAGGCCCTGGCAGGTACCCTGAGGCAAGCGGGGATCCCCTGCGAAGTGCTGCTTGAAACAGGAAAACTAACGAAACAAGCCATACTGGCCGAGAAGAAGTGCGCCCGCTGGCTGGTAATCCCTGGGGCAGATCCCCTACAGGATCCCCTCACCTTGCGGGATCTGAGCAATCGAACAAACCAGGAAGGACTTTCTCTGGAGCAGCTTATCGCCCGGCTACAATTAAGATGAAACGCTTTTGGGATGGGGTAGGCAGCAGCATGTATACCCGCGGGCCTGGCGCATGAACGCCGCCAAGGTGATGCGGAGACAGATGATGGAGAGCGTTATTTTTATCGCGGTTGCTTTAGGCTATGACAACGCCAGTAAGTTTTCAAGCGCCTTCAAACTCTCCCTTGATTTCCCCGGCCTTACAACAAACTATGAATCAATCTCCTTATGGATTTACACGGAGCGCCGGGATCTCATCCCATACCTGGTACGAACAGTGAGCTTGGCGTAAGATCATATTTCTATTTTTAGCCCCCTTTAAGGGGGCAATCCACTTACAAACCTTTTTCTTCTTCTATGTGTTTTTTGATTGGTACTTTACCCTACCCTTGTTTTTCTTAATTTGGTCTTCACTACTTACTTTGTTTATTGATTTAACAGATTTATTTCCCGGTTTTCCCACACGCCTCCAGCGTCAATTCTCCGAATTTCCTATAAACATTTTTTTCGCTGTTTGAATCACGCACAGCACGGCATAGGTTTTTCAAGTCTCACCGGCATAGCCGGTGGTTTATGTCTAATAATTATTAGACAATGCGGACTATTGACACAAAAAACATAGTATTATATCTTAGTAGAACGCCAGGAAATATATACTAA
>JAITJS010000105.1 GCA_031278815.1 Treponema sp. | reverse complement strand
TCCGTCTTGTTCCATCATGGAATGATTTAAAGTGGTAGTGTAAACCCTTCAAGGGTGAAAATGCGGATTCATCCGTTTGTCCGTCACCGTATCATACCTTCAATTTTTTGACAAGAGGGTGGCTTTGCGGGCTGTAGCCGTAGACTTGCGGGTTTGAGCCGTGGAACCAAGGGCTGGACTTCTCCCGGTTCAATTGCCCTCATTACCGGTCGCTTACTATGCCTCCCCTCGAAAATTGCACGTCTCCACAGGTGGATTACCACGGTTACATAAAGCCAGCCGCCGCTTGTCCTCAGGTACGTCATATCCGACACCCATTTCTCCCCAGTACCGGCAGCAGGTGAACAGCATCACTTGGGGTTATAAGCCGTAGTCATGGGGCTTCTAAGCAAAGCCCCGGATTTTCCCCAGAAGGGCTAGCTATTGTCTTTCACCTGTATGGAAAGGGAGCGCAGGGCATCCACCACATACACATTCCGTACCGGGATCTCCGGAGGAACCCTTACGACCAAAGGGGCAAAGTTGAGGATACCCTGGATGCCTGCGGCTACCAGTTTTTCCGCAGCCCCCTGGGCAGTGGCTTCAGGGACACAGAGCAGGGCCAGTTCTATGGCAAAACGGTTTATAATGTCCGCCATTTTATAGGCAGGATAGAGGGGCACCGAAGATTTCAGGATTTCTACCCGGTTTACATTGGTATCAAATCCGGCGATGAGCTTAAATTCCTCCCATGCGGAGGCATCTAAGTTGAGATATGCCGATCCCAGTCGTCCAAGACCTACTACACAAAATCTGCGCTCCTGATCAAGGCCGAGAGCCCTTTTTATGGCCGGTACCAGGACCGAGGGATGGTAGCCGCTACTGCTTCCATAGTCACCCCCCAGCCAGGCAATATCTTTACGTATGGTATAACTGGACCAACCAGTAAGCCCCTCAATGTGACTTGAGGTTACCCCGGAAGCCTCGCTTTTTTCCAGGATCCGCATCAGGTGGAGGAGCCGTTCCTTGGTGGGTTCAGGCATCTGGATCATCGATCTACCCGCTTTGAACATGGTATTTCTAGTCTATACCCTGATGCCCTGTAGCGCAAGAAACCGCATCCTAGTACCCCTAAGGCCGTTACGTTGCAGACACCTCTCGTTTAAGCTATGATTACTATATGGCAGAAAATTTTACCGTATTAGACCTGCTGGATATTACCCTAAAGGAACATAATTCTCTGAATCTCCATTGTTTGGGAGGCAGGAAAGGCTTAGGTCGAAAGATCCGTATCGCGGACCTGAACCGGCCAGGGCTTGCCCTGTCAGGGTTCTATGATTCCTTTGCCTATGAGCGGATTCAGTTGTTCGGCAGGGGAGAAGTATCGTACCTCAAGAAACTGGCCGCCGCAGGGGAGACGGAAACCATCAAGCACATGTTCTCCTATCCTATTCCGTGCTGTATTTTTTCTCATAATCTCATGCCGGACCTGAACTTCCTTGATGCGGCAGAGCACGCCCAATGTCCGATACTCCAAACCGATTTGAGTACCACCGAATTTCATGCCCGGCTCATGCGGGTCCTTTCCGATATTTTTGCCCCTCGCCAGAGTGTGCATGGAGTCTTAGTCGAGGTATACGGCCTGGGGATCCTCCTTTTGGGAGATTCCGGGGTGGGAAAAAGCGAGACCGCCTTAGAGCTTATTAAACACGGACACCGGCTGGTGGCGGATGATGTGGTGGATATGCACTGTGTCAACGGCAACATCCTTATCGGTGCGGGGGCTAATAAGATCGTAGGACACCACATGGAAATCCGCGGCTTGGGGATCATCAACATAACCCACCTTTTCGGGGTGGGGGCTATTCGGGAACGGAAAGAGGTCCAGTTGGTGGTGATACTGGAGGAATGGGATTCACGAAAAAATTACGACCGGCTGGGTACCGATGACAAGTATATCGAATTCTTAGGCGTCAGTATTCCTAAACTGGAAATTCCGGTTAAACCAGGTCGCAATATCCCCATTATCGTTGAAACCGCAGCTATGAATGAACGGCTCAAAAAAATGGGCTATAATGCAGCCCGGGAATTCAACCAGAACATCCTCAAATGGATCGAAAGTGACCCTGCCCGCTCGGTGTATTTTGGAACCGAAGACGTGATATGAAGTTTTCTCAAACAGGTGATATACAAAAGGTAAAGGGCTGTAGTATTATACGGTAAACCACGTAATCATAGGAATGAGGGGATGCTAGAAAAAATACTAACCGTATCTAATCGGGCAGGAATTCATGCCCGGCCTGCGGCAATGCTGGTACAGGCCATAAAAGATTTTACCTGTGCTATTTATCTTGAAAAGGACCAGCACCGGATCAAAGGGAAATCCATCATGGGGGTCATTACGCTCGGAGCAGCCTATGGGTCTACCATAAAGGTTATTACCGATGGAAAGGATGAAGCGCAAGCCATGGAAGTTATCGCCCAGCTTTTTGAGTCGAAATTTGAAGAGGAGTAGGCCCTTCCTTAAGGAGCTCATCCGGTGAAAATGGTCCGCATACATCCAAAATATGCGCTGATTGACATCAAAGGCTTGATACTTATTTATCTGCTTTTGAGTATGGTAACTATCCTCTTTTGGCGGACCGTTTTTCCTGAGATCTTACAGAACGGTACAGCACCGGACTTTTTGGATCTCGCGATATTTTTGACTATCCCCGCAATTTTAGTGGTATTTTTGGGAGCTTCCCTGTTGAGTTTATTCAGGGAGCTTATTACCCGGCAGTTAGGAAACCGGTTCCATATCCGACTGTTGGCCTATTTCATCCTGATTGTCATCTTTGCATCCCTGCCTACGATGATCATAAGCAGCCAGACTGCCCTAGAATTGGCACGGTTCTGGAAGACCATAGATGTGGACACTGCTATGAAGGCTGCACAAGAATTCGCCCTGGAGATCTATGCTTTGCATGTAGAAAAAGTGGAAAACCTGCTCAAAAACCAGGATTTTGATTCCCTTATGGCTGCTCATGGCGCAGTAGTTGGGGAAGCCCCCCCTGATCTCCCCAGGGGGCTTGAGTCTGAAGGAATCATGGCGATTCAAGATTTTACCTTACAGGAAGATGGGATGTGGAAACCCATGAGCTTTCTGGGAGAAGCGGCTCAGGAACTCAGGGTACTGCCGGCCCAGCAGCAGGGATTTGTCCCGCGGGAAATACCCCGGGATACGGACATTATTCGGTATATGGTGTATCCCCAGAAACAGGTAGCCCGGGTCCTCAGTTACCATCTGGGAACGGGTTTTGACCAGGCTATCACCGTCATAGAAAACGAGAAGACCCGGTTTGAACTCATCAATTCCATCCAGATCCAGATACAACCACTCTTGATCTTTTATTTTGTGGTTTTTTTCTTCCCTATCATTTTAATGACCTTCATCATTGCCATATCCTTCACGAGGCGGGTCACCCAGCCCATTGTGGAACTCACCGAGGCGACTCGGCGAGTGGCAGAGGGAGATTTTTCCATCCATATTTTAGCCCGCCGAAAGGACGAGCTGGGACTGTTGATTCGCTCCTTTAATACGATGGTCCAAGACTTGAAACGATCCCAAGCCTCCCAGGTTAAGGCGGAAAAAATATCCATCTGGCAGCGTATGGCTGAACAGCTTGCCCATGAGATAAAAAATCCCCTCACTCCTATCAAGCTTTCTGCGGAACGGGTACTCCGGCGCTGGCGTAACGATCCAGAAAAGGTTGGGGAAATCCTTGAAACTTCTATGCTGGGTATTTTACAGGAGGTGGAAGGCCTCTCCACCTTGCTTACTGAATTCAGAACCTTTTCTCGTCCTTTGGAACCTTCTCGTACTTCAAGTCCGCTCCGAGATATGGTTGAAGAGATCCTTATTCCCTATCGGGTATCCTATGTGGGGGTTCAGTTCAACAGTACCCATACCGCCTGGGATATCCAGGTAAACATTGACCGTCGCCGCATGGCTCAGGTCTTGACCAATCTTATCAACAACGGCATTGATGCCATGGATGCCCAGGGAACCCTGGAAATCAGGACGGATCTTGTCAAAAAGTGGGAGAACCATTATTGTAGACTGAGCATTATGGATACTGGAAAGGGTATGAGCCCGGAGGAAGGTTCGCAGATTTTTACCCCTTATTTTACGACTAAAGAAATGGGAACCGGTCTCGGGCTTCCCATTGTAGAACGGATTGTGCATGATCATGGGGGTAGCATTTGGTTTAATTCTGCAGTAGGTATGGGAACAACCTTTTTTGTGGACCTACCGGTGGCAGGAACCTTGTCCAGTAAGGAGCGAGGGGCATCATGACCCATATCCTTATTATTGACGATGAACCAGGAATCCGCAGTACCTTAGCCTCGATCTTGGAAGATGAAGGGTATCGGGTACATGCCCTGGCAGATGCGGTTCAGGGATTGGAATGTATAAGCCGGGAACCCATTGACCTGGTCTTGTTAGACGTATTGCTTCCCCGCATGGGGGGTATGGAAGCGCTGGAAAAGATCCGCAACAAATGGCCGGACATTGAAGTGGTGGTTATTTCTGGTCATGCCAATGTGGATATGGCGGTTCGGGCGGTAAAACTAGGGGCCTTTGATTTTCTGGAAAAGCCCCTTTCCTTGGACAGGGTCCTTACGGTATGCAGGAACGCCCTTATGGTCCAGAAACTGCGGCAAGAAAACCGGAACTTGAAAAAACACACCCTCCACCAGGAGGATGCAATAATCGGTAAGAGCCGGGAAACTGAGCAATTGCGCGAATGGATTAAACAAGCTGCGGCAAGCGATGCCCGGATCCTCATCTGTGGGGAGAATGGTACCGGAAAAGAGCTGGTGGCCCGGGCCATTCATCGGGGTTCTTCCCGATCTCCAAAGGCCTTCGTGGCCCTAAACTGCGCGGCGATTCCAGATACCCTTATTGAAAGCGAACTCTTTGGCCATGAAAAGGGGGCTTTTACCGATGCAGTCTCAAACCGTAAGGGCCGCTTTGAGTTGGCAAGCGGGGGGACCTTATTCTTGGATGAGATCGGAGATATGTCCCTCAGCGCGCAGGCCAAGGTACTGCGGGTGATTCAAGAGCAGAAGATCGAGCGGGTGGGGGGGGAGAAAACCCTGGAGGTGGATGTCCGTATCGTGGCAGCCACCAACAAAGATCTGGAACAGGAATGCGCGGCAGGTCGTTTTCGGCAGGATTTGTTTTTCAGACTTAATGTGCTGCCGATTTATGTACCCCCCCTTCGGGAGCGGACTGAAGACATATCCCTGCTCTTGTTTCATTTCTTGCATGAACTGGGGAGGGAAGCATACGCCTCAGATCCCTTTGACCTGGATGCAGGGGCCTTACAATTACTCCAATCCTATCAGTGGCCGGGAAATGTTCGGGAACTACAGAATCTCGCTGAACGCATCCTGGTGATGCATACCGGGGGGATCATCCGGGAAGAGACGATTCTTGCCCTTTTGCAGCAAAGTCCCGGATCCTTAGGCGCTTTTTCACGGAATCAGGGGGCGGTGGACTTGTTTTCCCCTGTTTCCAGTGGCGCTCCTCTTCTCCAGGTTCCCGATGTTTCAGCCATCATGCAGTTGAAGTACAATGAGGCAAAAGAATCCTTTGAAAAAGGGTATTTGGAATTCCAACTCTCCCAACATGGGGGTATCATATCCCGGACTGCGGAAGCCATAGGGATGTATCCTAGTAACCTTCATGCTAAATTACGGAAATACCACATAAGGACCGAACGATGAAAGCATCTACCCAACGACAAGGAGCAGTAGGGTGCATCCGTTCGTATTGAGGCGCTATGGTTGCAGGTAGGTGTTTTCTTTTTTTGGGGCCGGAAATCGGCGAAAAACAGGAGGCAATCAACGAAATCCGCCAGGGTTTGGCGTCTTCCGGTACAGCCCCTGAAGAAACCTCCTTTTATGTAGGAGAAACGTCGGTACAGGACATGGTGGCGGTATTACGGAACAAGTCCCTGTTTGCCGAGGAGCGGCTTATTTTTATTAAAAATGCTGAAACCCTGAAAAAAAAGGATGAGGTGGACCAGCTTGCCGCGTACATGGAAGCGCCCCAGGACCATACGACCCTCATCCTCATATCCGAAACCACGAGCCTAGCCAAGACCTTAGAAAGCTCGGTTCCTTCGGGAAACAAGCGTATTTTCTGGGAGCTTTTTGAAAACCGGAAACAGGAATGGGTGGCTTCGTTTTTCAGGCGTAAGGGCTTCAAGATCAGCGAAGACGGTATAGAGGCGATCTTGGAGTTGGTGGAGAATAACACCGACGCGCTTAGGCGGGAATGTTCAAAGCTCATGCTGTTTCTCGGTAAGGAAGGAATATCCGGTGAGGCCGTGGAAAAATGGCTTTCCCATACTCGGGAGGAATCCGCCTTTACCCTCTTTTCCCGTATCAGTAGCGGGGATTTTGCCAAGAGTCTTGAGTCCCTCCATACCCTCTTGGGAGCTCAGGAATCGCCGGTGGCCCTCTTGGCAGGTCTTGCCTGGTGTTTCAGGAAGCTCCGGGATTATGTGGGCTTGGTTGCATCGGGGAAAGCCAGTGACTTTGAATTTAAGAAAATCGGGCTTGCCTCAGCCAAAGTCCGCAGGGATTATGAGCGGGCAAGTGGGAGATACGATGTGTTTGGAGTGGACACCTGTATCTCCTTGATTGGGGAGTATGATATACTCGTCCGTTCTGGCGGCGTGGGGCTTGAGACCCTTTTAATGGATATGTTTTTGTATAAGATCATACATGCAGGCAGGCCCTGATGGGGTTCTCTATCGTGCTCATCGGTCTGAGCCTTTCTATGGATGCCTTCGCGGTTTCAGTTAGTTCCGGTATCTCGGTACAAGGCTTACGACGCTTTCACATAGGGCGGGCTTCCTGCTGTTTTGGGTTATTTCAGTTCCTCATGCCGGTAACGGGATGGCTTCTGGGGAAAACCTTTGCGGTTTATATCGAAGCCTATGATCACTGGATAGCCTTAGGACTTTTGAGTTTCCTCGGGGTTAAGATGTTGAAGGAGGCTTTTTTTTCTAAACCGGTACGTACCGCTCAAGCAGCGGATAGGGTCCAGGAGGGAACGGATATACGAAACCTGGGGACCCTGCTCATCCTAGCCCTGGCTACGAGTATTGATGCCTTAGCAGTGGGGATTTCTTTTAGTGTGCTCAACCAAGCCATCTGGGGACCTGCGGCGATCATTGGGGGCATTACGCTTGGAGTGTGCCTCCTAGGATTCGAGTTTGGACGGCGTATCGGTATGGTATTTAAGCAGGGCGCGCAGGTTGCCGGAGGACTCATCCTCATAGGTTTAGGATGCAATATCCTTATAGAGCATCTGTGGCGTTTCTAAGCCTCCACCAAGCTTAGCTTAGAAACCTTCCCTTAAGTTTGGTCGCTGAGATCGAATAGCCTCACCTCAGGCAGGGCTTGGCATTGATTCGATTTTAGGGTGATCTTTCCTCACTATTTGATAAGGGTTCGCGGATTTATCGTAACCCCATTCTTATACACCGTGAAATGGAGGTGCGGGCCGGTGCTCAGACCGGTGCTTCCTGCATCGCCGATATGCTCGCCGGTTCCCACATAGTCGCCGGATTTAGTCCGAATCACACTCATGTGGGCATACATGGTTCGGTACCCTGCATGATGGGAGATCACCACAAAGTTTCCGTAGGATTTATCGAAACCCACTGAGGTAACCCGTCCGGCCATGGCCGCCCGTATGGGAGTACCCATAGGAACCCCTATATCCAGACCGGAATGAAACTGTCGAATCCCGGTAAAGGGGCTCGACCGGTACCCGTAATGAGAGGTGATGAAACCCCGTACAGGCCATATAAAGAGGTCACCGTTGATTTCCTGGAGATCAAGCATCTCAAGTCGGGCCCCCGGAATGAAGAGGCTCGTATTAACCCTCAGGGTATCAGGAAATAGTTCATTCACCGTTTGAAGGGCCTGAACCGTGGTTTTAAATTTGGTAGCAATGGATTCCAAGGTATCCCCCTGCTTAACCGAGTACAGAATGCCATCTTGATTAGGCACCCGCAAAACCTGGCTTATTTGCAAGAGCCGGGTATTAGTAATCCCATTTACCGATATAAGGGTATCCTGATTCAGTCCAAAACTCTGCGCCAAATTACCGATAATATCCCCGCGCTGCACCGTATAAGATGTGTAAAGCAGTAATTTAGGTTTAGAATATTCTGCAGGTTCAGGTATACCGGAAATAGCCGCGCCATTTTCCAGGGACGCGGTTTTAATGTCTAGGCCCAGGAGACCTAGTTCAAAATAGGGCATCCCCCCCATGCCAGTTTCCGGTTCAAAGAACGATTCGCCGCTTTCGGAGTTTCCTTGTTTTTGTACCACCCTGAGCAAAGGAACAAACCGCTCAGGCATCATATAATACACCAAACCTACAACCACGGCACATCTCAGCACAGCCTTATACCACCAAGCCCTATGCCGACGAGACACCGGAGGCTGCCTTTGAAAAACCCGCTGAGAACGAATATACCTCAAAGATTTACGCGGATAGGGAGACCGAAATAAAGGATTATGAGCACCCGTAGAAGGAGGAGTATGACAAAACCTATGCTTCCAGGTATATTGCAGCGTTTCATACAAGCACCCTATCTGTTTTATAACAATACCCACAAACGATAGTACATCCACAACCACTTCACGTTTCATTATATATCCCTTATTATAATATGTTTTTTGTTTATACCTTAATATGCTCTACTTTAGGGAACCTGCTCTCCTTGTTTAGCGCCTAAAACAACCAGTATATCTCTCCTCACGGGTGTTTCAGAACCTGTATAATCCGGTTCCCGGATCAGCCGCGGAATGTCTAACCACTCCTCATCACATCGTTCGATCCCTTCGGTAAAATAACCCACCGGCACCCCCACCTGCTCAATTACCCCTTGGGAGACGTACAGAGGGCACTTACTACGGACCGCTAATGCAACCGCATCGGCCGGCCGGCCTTGCACACTGAAAAATATATGCTCAGCCCCTTCTTTTTCCGGTACTTTTCTAGAAAAAAACAACTTGGTATGCAAGATATTATCTTTAATAGCATATAACTCCACACGCAATAAGGCAAGCCCCATCTGCTGTACCAGTTCTAACAGCAGATCATGCATACCGAGGCGGTTGAAGACCGGGACATCGTAGCCCTTGACGATGGATTGGACCTCATCCAGGCTGGCAAAGAAGGGTATCACCAGATCGCCGTCCATGAGTTTGAGTACTACCAGACCCCCCTGCCCCTTTCGGGTAATAGTCCATAACGTTGCTTCCCGCTTCTTATACATCAACCCTCCTGACCCTGGATCGAGGTTTCGCCTATGAAATCCAAAAGCCCTCCCAACAACGCCCCTGATTCCCCCAGAACCTGACCTGTACCGGGAATATGAGAAAAAACTTCCCGGGCTTCTCTTATAAGGGAGCGTCCCTGCTCTGCTGCTTCTATGAGGACTCCCGCAGCGGTCAATGCTTCAATAAGCTCTTCTACTTCCGGGGCCCTACTTCCACCCTGACGAGCAGCCGCAAAACAACGGACCACCAGTGCCTGATGATCCGGATGACGGTACAGGTATAATAAGACCGGAAGGCTCTTTTTCCCTTCAACCACATCATCTCCCCGCTTTTTACCGGGATTTCCCGTGGTCAGGTTTTTAACATCATCAAGAATTTGGAAACCTACTCCCAAATTTTCGGCGGCCTTTCCCAAGGCGTTACATAACAACGCTTCATGCCCAGGTACCGTGTCACCGGGCAAGGCTGCAAGGACCCCTAAAACAGCGGCAAGCCGAGCAAGGGATCCGGTCTTCAATCGGCACATAAGGTCATACGCTTCCAGGCTCGGAAGAGAGGAAAAATCCCGGTGCCACCCTATATCCATAGCTTGACCCAGGTGAAGTCGCCGCATAGATACTCCCCAGAGCTTAACAACCTGGTTCTTCCGTTCTGCCGGAACATCCCAGGGGCTGATACAGGCAAGCGCCAGGAAGTACAAGAAAGCCCCTGTGTTAATGGCCCTATCGGTTCCATAGCGTATATGGATGGCAGGCTCCCTTCGCCGTTCATCTGCGTTGTCTTCAATATCATCATGGATGAGACTAGCGGTATGGGGAAATTCCACGAGGGGAGTCAAGGGTAAGGCCCGGTCTCCGCCTCCCAGGGCCTCACAGACCAGGGTCATAAGCAGGGGTCTCCACCGTTTACCTCCTCGGTTGAAGAGGTCCCACCCAGGCTGCGTCAGCGCCTTTACCAATTCCGAGGTAAGCGCCCCTTCAAGATACCCAAAGGCCTCGGTCATCCACTGGTGTTCTGGTCCGGCAGGATCCGGATGGTCCGGCAGCCATGCTTGCAAGATCGCTTCTATCTTTTCGAGTCTTTGGATATATGCTCGATCCATATACTGCTTGTCCATAGGGCTTAACCTTTGAAGATATCTTACCCGAAGTTTCCATTTAAAAACAAGCATATATGAAAGCGAATATAATAAAATTTGCTACTTGATAATCTGGTTACTATCGCGATAAGGTTATAAGCAGCGGGAGGGTACCGTTTTTACCTGAGGAATTGGGGCATGTCAGTATATGAAAAACCAGACTATTGGTCATTACAAGCAAAAAAAGAGGGCTATCCCGCCCGGTCGGTGTATAAATTACAAGAAATGGATGCAAAGTTCGGCCTTTTTCCTGGGTCCTTCAAAGGTGCAGGAAAATCCGGGCCCTTTAAGGTCTTGGATTTGGGGGCTGCTCCGGGAAGTTGGAGCCTCTACGCCCTGCGGCAATGGGGTAAGGGGGTTTTCATCCTGGGGGTGGATCCTTCCCCCCTTTCCCAGAACTACGCTGGAGGGCTCTTGGGAGGGGATCGCTACGGTTTTGTGCAGGGAGATATGACCGCTCAGGAAGTCCAGGAGGCTATTTTGGCCCAGAGTCCCTTTCACCTGGTCATGAGTGACGCCGCGCCACGGACTACCGGGAATCCAGGGATAGATACCCTGCGTTCCCTGGTCTTAGCCGAAGCAGCCTTAGCATACGCTGACCGAGTCCTGCTTAAAGGGGGCAATTTCGTGGTAAAAGTGTTCCAAGGAGGAGATGCCCCTCAATTGCTCCAGGGTATCCGGGAACGATTCAAAACAGGGAGAAGTTTTAAGCCTACTGCCTGCCGTAAGACCTCTTTTGAAACCTACTATCTCGGATTGGATAAAAAACAAGCCCTTCCCTCCCTGATCCATCAATAGCGCTTGGGGGGACATAGGGGCAATTGTAACCTGGCACGAAAAATAGGAATTTTTTGCATGAAAAATAGGAATTTATATGCTAAATCATAAAAAAAGGTAATACCAATAGGCACTGAAAGTATAGCCAATGCTATACTGTTACT
>JAITJS010000043.1 GCA_031278815.1 Treponema sp. | reverse complement strand
GATAGGTTTGGCGATAGTCCCTGCGAGTACAAATATACACACCCCTCCTACCAGGATACAAAGGGCTGCAATGATGATGCTGTATTGGATTATGGCCCGGACCTCAGCAAGAACCGTTTCCTCTGGTACGGTTATCACGATAGTAAGGGGCTTAGGCACCTGACCTACATACAGGGGATAGCTTATAGATTCTCGACCCTCGGTGAGAAAGTTTATAGGGGTCCCGGTTTGCAGGGACTGGAGTACCAGGTTCACCCCTTCTTGCCCAAGGCTGGATATGCTGGTTTGCTGGAAATCAGTACCGATATGGCTAGGATCGTAATGAGCCATGACTACGCCGTTATTGGCTATCATAGCCGCCCTTCCAGTACCGTAGGGCTTGATTTCCCCTACTATGGGCTGGAGTATAGCCATATCCACATTAATCCCTACGACTCCCAGTACGGTACCATCGCTTTCCGCCACCGGGGCATTCAGGCTTATGGTATAGGTTTGTTTTCCATTAATCCTCCGGGGCACCGGGTTTCCCATCGTTTCAATCCCTGAAAGATTGGCCAATACGCTACGGGGGTCCGGGTGGGCACGATACTCTATAGAGCCTGATTCCCGGGTATACATGGAAATGTACTGCCCGGTGGCATCGGTCCCCGGGGTATTGGCGTACTGCTCGTCCAGCTCGTCCAGAGCATGGGGAAGCCATAGGGAGTAGATATCGATAAATCGCTCATCCGTGAAGAGAATGCTAAATAACATATCATCATAGCGCATACGCCGCTGGGATGGATCAATGACTTCATAACCGGTCATGATCTGCGCGAGATTCTGCGCTACATTGAGATACAGTTCAAGGCGCCGCTGAATATCCTTGGCAGTCATTCCTGCAGTGCTCTGCAAATTCCTCGCAGCAGCAGCACTTTGCATACGACTGGAACTGGTTATGAGTATAGTGGCTAAAACAAGTATAATACCTAGCATCATTCCACTAATAATGAGGGTTAATCTGATGCGTAATTGCATATTCCTCCTCGTGCTCTTTAATAATTAAAGGTTTACGCTTTCTATGAGAGCACCTGTTATCAATAGTATAGATTCAACTGGAGGAAACGCTTACTACCTCACGGCTCAAATCTATCTTGGATATATTTTAGTCTAGATACGGTATTTTGGCAAGCCGGATCAGCTCGGTATCAAGGGGGAGGGTAAAAACCTAGATTGCAGAAAAAACTCGATCCGGTTATGCTCATGCTATGAACGTTACGGATCTGCCGAGCCGGAAAGGGGCCAGAATCTATTGTATCGGTATCAAGGGAACCGGCATGAGTGCCTTGGCCGAACTCTTACAGCATGCCGGATTCCAGGTCTCCGGCTCGGATCAGGGGGAAGTTTTCTATACCGATGCTATCCTCCACGCCTTGGGAATCCCCTATTTTGAATCCTTTGATCCCCTCCAGGTGCCTGAAGATGCGGAACTGGTCATCTATTCCGCTGCCTATTCCCCACAAACTAACCCTGAACTCGCCGAAGTTCAGCGCCGAGGATTTCCCCTGCTCAAATATACCGATGCCTTGGGGGCCTATTCCGCAGGCTTTGACGCCTCAGGCATTGCCGGTGTCCACGGCAAGACCACTACCACTGCTATGACCGGAGTGCTCATCCGCGGGGCCGGCCTTCCTGCACAAATCCTTGCAGGAAGTGCGGTGACCGCCTTTGGGGGACGTTCTACCCTCACCTTGGGCAACACCTATTTTGTGGCAGAGACCTGTGAATACCGAAGGCATTTCCTTGCCTTTCACCCCCGGCGTATTGTTTTGACCAGTGTTGAACCGGATCATCAGGATTATTATCCCTCCTACGAGTCGATCCGGGATGCCTTTCTGGAGTATGGCCGAAAACTGCCTCCTTCAGGACAGCTCATCTACTGTGCAGATGATCCAGGGGCTACGGAAGTGGCGAAGATCCTGGAACAGGAAGCAGGGGGCAGGGAGAAGCGCTTCATCCCTTATGGGTTTACTGCTTCAGGACCCTTCAGAATCCAATCCTACCATGTGGCCCATGAACAGGCCCAGATGGTCCTCTCAGGATTCCCGGACCCCTTAGTGCTTCGGATTCCGGGACGGCATAGTGCCCTGAATGCAGTCGGGGCCTTGGCCTTGACCGATGCCTTGGTGAAGACCGAGGAGCCTCGGGGCTGGCAGCAGGAACAGTGGGAAGGGGCACGCCGGGGCCTTGCAGCCTTTAGCGGCAGTAAGCGGCGCTCGGAAATCCTCGGTGAACGGGGAGGCATCCTTTTTATGGACGACTATGGCCATCACCCCACGGCAGTGCGATCCACCTTAGCAGGGCTCAAGGACTTTTACCCCCAGCGCCGGTTGGTTGTAAGTTTCATGTCCCACACCTATACCCGGACCGCTTCCCTGCTTGATGAGTTTGCCCGATGTTTTGAGCAGGCAGCTATAACGGTGCTCCATAAGATTTATCCCTCTGCTCGGGAAGCTGCCGCCTCCTTCGGGATAAACGGGGAGACCCTCTTTGCCCGAGTTAAAGCCCACCAAGATGCGGTCTACTACGTCTCAGAGCCCTTGGATGCGGTGGGCCTGCTTCGTTCCATATTGCGACCTGGGGATCTCTTTATTACGATGGGCGCAGGGGATAATTGGAAGCTCGGCCAGGCCCTCTTTACCGGAGCCCTTGAGGTAAGCCCATGAAAAGCATGACCGGCTACGGCTACCACGAACAGCAGTATCCAGACCTTTCGGTTTCGGTGGAAATAAAAAGCTATAACAACCGTTTTCTTGAACTTCTGGTGAATCTGCCTCCTTATGCCTCAGCCCTCGAGTCTCGTATCCGAAGCTATGTGGTTACCCGGTGCAGACGGGGAAAGGTGGAAATCACCCTCCGTTTAAAAGAGCATACCACCTCCTTTTCCGTCTCAGTGAACCGGGCCGCAGCAGAAGCCTATAAAAAGGCCCTTTTAGTTTTGGGAGAGATCTTCCAGAGCCAAGAGCAGCCCGGTCTTGGGCTTATCCTCGGCTTGGAAGGGGTACTCGGGATAGAAAAGCAGCGGGATGATACGGGGTATTGGAAGCAGCTTGAACCGGTCTTATGCATCGCCTTCGCCCAATTCGACGCTGCCCGGGACCGGGAAGGCACGCGTACTAAGGAGGATATTCTTTCCCATGTGGCCTTGCTTGAAGATTCGCTGCAGACCGTAAGTTCCTATGCGCCGGCCTTGGAACTATTGATTCAAGAAAACATCCGCAGCCGCTTTATAGATCTCTTGCGCTCAAGCGGACTGGTCGTCCCTGATGCGGGAAGCACTCCGGCTTTTGGCGCTACCCTCGGGGATTGTACCGGTCTTGACCATCGTATCCTGGCAGAGACTGCGGTCTTGCTTATGAAATACACGATTTCAGAAGAGCTTGCCCGCTTTGGCGCGCACCTTACCGAATTTCGCGCTGAACTGGAACGCAACCCCAGTCCCGGTAAGAAGCTGGATTTTCTCTGCCAGGAAATAAACCGGGAGGTCAATACCATTGGTTCCAAGACCCCTATCCTTGAGGTAAGCCGGGCAGTGGTAGTGATGAAGGATGCCTTAGAAAACATCCGGGAGCAACTACGGAATGTGGAATAGCCAGCATCAGGGGGGCCTTGCAGCGGAGAAGGGGGAAGGCCCTTTCCCCGGGATCTATATGAATTATGCCTCCACATCTCCCCGGCAATCTGTGGGGCTTACTCAGGCCCTTATCCACTACCTTGAGCAGAACCAACACCTGAATGTAGGCCGTAATGTTGAGGGTCTTGAAGATGGGAGGATACAGTTTCGGGCACGCAACGCCTTGGCCCGTTTTTTGGGGGCTCCCGGCACCTCCCAGGTCATCTTCACCAGCGGCATTACCCTCTCCTTGAACATGGTACTCTTAGGCCTCTTAAAGCCCGGGGATCATGTGCTTACGACCCATGTAGAACACCACGCCGTGTCCCGTCCCCTACGCCGCTTACAGCGCCAAGGCGTCATCGACGTGGACCTGCTCCCCTGCGCAGCGGATGGCAGCTTTGATCCCGCGGTGATAGGGAAACATGTCCGATCCAATACTCGGCTTTTGGTGATGACCCACGGGTCAAACGTGCTGGGGACCATACTTCCGGTAGCTGAAAGTTGTGCCCAAGCTAAAGCATGTGGCCTCTTTACGGTGGTGGACACTGCCCAGACCGCAGGGAGCCTGGCTATTACTTTGGATGCCCATACCGATGTGCTTGCCTTTACCGGTCATAAGGGACTGCGAGCCTTGCAAGGGATAGGCGGCTTTGTCCTCAGTACCGAAGCGGCCCAGCAGCTCGAGCCCTGGATCACCGGCGGTACGGGCAGCGCTTCCGGCTCCTTTGAGCAGCCCCAATTCCTCCCGGATAAATTCGAGAGCGGCACCCCCAATACCTTGGGCATACTGAGCCTTGCGGTGGCCGTGGAAGAACTGCTTGCTCAGGACCTATCCCGTATCCGGGAACAGGAGGTACAGGTAACGGCCCGTTTTCTGGAAGGAGCCAAGCAGATCAAGGGGCTCAAGGTACACGGAACCGGTAAGGCGGACTTATCCGCCCCCGTGGTCTCAGTAAGCTCCCCCACCCATGACAGTGGAGTCCTTGCCCGCAGACTCTACGAGGAATACGGTATCCTCACCCGCTGCGGGCTTCATTGCGCTCCCTTGGCCCATCAATGCGCGGGTACCTTTCCGGCAGGAACCCTGCGATTGAGCTTTGGCCCTGAAACCTCCTGCCAGGATATAGACCGCGCCTTGTACGCCTTGGAAACCCTTTTACGCTCCTGATCCTTCCCACAAGAAAACCATGCGGTTTTGCTGTACGCTCCCGGCGATAATCCCCGTAAGTCCCGCAAGAAACGCAGGGGGAAGCAGGGACACGAGCTGCTGTGCCTGTTCTCCTGAGCGGGGATCTTCGATTTGATTAAAAAACAGGATTTTCTGCCCCCGGGCTTCGCTGAAAAGTCCCTTACCCCGGGGTTTGTTCTCAAGATGACCGGTAATCACCGGTACCAGGTGCTGAAGATTCAGGGGCTCTCCAGGCTGGGCGCCGCTGAGCGTGGAAAACAGGGGAAGGCGGTGTATGATATCCGGTGAAACCGGCAGCCCCACCGGCCAAAGGGGTAGTATACCGATGGTGAGGGTAGTAGCGGTCGGGACCACCGGTTCATAGGGGGCCCATGCTTTGAGTGGCAGCATACGGGATCCATCGCCTTCAATGAGGACCAGGTCAAAAGAGGGGATGAGGGATGCAAGCAGGGAAGGCGGCAGAGCACCGTATTTACCGGAGCTCCCATCCCGGACCCCGGCAAGGCTTATCCCAGCCTGCGGCCGGAAGGATTCCGGCGCGAGCCCTGAGGCATCCAGGAGGTAGTCGTATAGGCCTGCCTCCTTTGGGGGGAAGAACATCCGGGTGGTGGTGGTAACAAGGGTCTTCTCATGCCGCTGGTGCTGGGCAAGGCGCCAGATGAGGGAAGTTTTCCCGCCGCTGCCGATGACGGTGAGTACCGGGGGAGCGGCGTTTTGAGCCTTTTCTACCAAGGCTGCCGCTAGGCTTAGGGATGCCACGGGATATAGACCTTCTTGCCTGCCGCACGGCTCAAGGCGTAGCGGTCGTGTATGCCCTCGCCCAAGACTGCTGCGGCTTGCTCATAATCCGCAGGCTTAAGACGCAGGCACATACCGCAGTAACGCCCCAGTTGATCCGGCAAAGGCATCACCCCTACGGGAATCCCCGCGGCAAGGAGGCCCTGCTCGGCAGCGATAAGCTCATGGATGGAAGGAAAGGTACAGATGATTTCCTCGATCCTGATCCTGTCGTCCGGAGCACAATCCTCGGTGCTCATAGGGTGATGAGGGTTCCGGCGTTTGCCATAGCCGCGACAATGGCGTACATATTGGTAACCGTACCGACTGCAAGGGTTTCTTTCAGATGGTAAAAATCAAGGCAGGTTCCGCAACTGGAAATGCTCGCGCCCTTGGCTTGCAGTGTTTTGAGGTCTGCAAGGACGCTTGAACCTTCGTTGGTGAGGTAGACCCCGGAATTAAAGAAGAGCATGGTAGCGGGAGGCTTGTCCAGTTCGGTTAAGGCATAGATGAACGCCTTCATGAGTATAGCTCCCAGCTCATCATTACCGCTGCCCAGGGTGTTCTTTCCAATACTAATGACCAGGTCGCCCTGGGATCCGGTCCCCCCTTCTTTGGCAGAGACCGCCGTGATGGTAACCATGATGGTACCATCCCCTTGTGCTTCATAGCTAAAAGGGCAGCCCATACCTTGGGCCATTTTTTCCAGGTTCTGCCGGGCTATATCATTATCCACGAGTACTTGTACCGAAGTCCCCCCCTGGGCGAGGCGCAGGGCTTTCTTGGCTTCAATAACCGGAATCGGACAGGGTTTTCCAATAACATTGATGATTTCCATAAGAGTGCTCCTTGTTGCTGTAGGCTGTTCCCCCATAAGCGGGAAGCTCAGTTGAGAAAAATATAGAACAGGGGGCGTTAAAAAACAATCCGTCCGTAGCCCCGTAACGCTATTGTATCCTGATTCGTGGATCCAGCATTTGTATGCCTATATCTACCAAGGTATTCGCCAGTATCACCATACCGGCAATGTACAGCACCAGGGTCTGGATCACCGGGTAATCCCGGGAGGTGATTGCGGCGATGAGCAATCTGCCGATACCCGGTATGGTAAACACCTGTTCAATCACGATACTGCCTGAAAAAATCTCCCCGATTATCATCCCCAAGACCGTAAGGGCAGGGATACAGGCGTTTTTCAATACATGGGCGTATAGGACCCGAGTACGGGAAGCCCCTTTGCTGAAGGCGGTACGTACATAATCGCTCTTAAGCTGCTGCAAGAGGGAACCCCGCAAGAACTTGATCACCACCGCAGCATTGGGTATGGCAATCGCTAAGGCAGGGAACAGGAGGTAGCCCGCAAAGCCGACGGCATCTTCCTGGTAAGGCACATAGCCGCCGGGGACAAAGCGCTTAAGGATGAGCCCAAAGACCCATATAAACAAGACCCCGAGGAAAAACCCCGGCAGCGCAATGGTAACGGTGCTGAGGGTGTTCACCGCCCGATCCAGGAAGGAGCCTTCTTTATATGCGGCAGCCAAGGCCGTGGGAATGGCTATAAGACCGATAAGCAGCAAGGACAAGGATGCTAGGGTCAGGGTAACAGGCACGCGCTCCCGGATCAGCGCGCTGATGGATGTTCCCCGAAACCGTATGGAGTTACCCAGATTCCCTGAGAGCACGCGCCCCAGCCAGCGGCAGTACTGGACCGGGATGCTTCGGTCTAAGCCCAGTTCCCGACGCATCGCGGCGAGTTGTTCGTCCGTGGCCTCTATACCCAAGGTCAAGACCGCCGGATCCCCAGGGATGAGGGAAAAGGCCCCAAAGCTGAGGACCGACACTAAGAACAAGGTCAAGACCGTAATGATGAGGCGAGCGCCGAGGAAATACATGGGAAGCTTCCTAGCCCATGAGCCCTAGCCTATTGCAGCCGATAGATGGTGGAAACATCGAAAACATACAGAGGATAGCTCACGACCCCCCCAAAACGGCCCTTGGGAAAGGTCCGAAAGCCCCAGATATCTTGGATATAGACGCTGGCAGCCTCGGCGCTGATAATCTGCTGGGCCTTACGGTACAGGGCAATACGCTGCGTTACATCGGGCTCCCGTAAAACCGCATCATACACCGCATCAAAAGAAGGGCTTTGGAAATTCAGAAAGTTACTGCCTGCAGCAGAATGGTAACGCTCAAGGAAACTGCGGGGGGAAGCCGTGGGGCTATCCAAGGAGATGATGGTTGCCTGGTACTGGCGTCCCCGGTATACCTCGGCGAGCCAGGTTGCCCAATCTACCTGATTAATGGCGGCCCTAATCCCAATGGCCGCAAGTTGGTTCACCAGGACCTGGGCGGTATCCACATGCATGGTGTAATTCGAAGGAACGGTGATCTCCAGGGGAAACCCTGCCTCATACCCGGCCTCGGCAAGGAGTTCCTGGGCCTTCGTGATATCCACAGGATAGGGGTCATTAAGGGAAGTATCGTAATAGGCGCTCAACCCGGGAATGAGGGGGCTTCCCGATGGTTCGCCCCTGCCGTAAAAGGCGGTATCAATAAGCCGGGGTATATCCACGGCATAATTAATGGCTTGCCGTACCCGCAGGTCATCCAAGGGCGGCCGGGCATTGTTGAGGGCCAAAAGCTGCACCGAATTGGAAGGGCTGGGGAACATATCAAAGCGGTCGGGATCCAGTTGCGGTACCAAGCCGCTGGTAATACTGGCCCCGTCGATATTGCCTCCCTGTAAGGCCAATAGCAAGGCATTGGAATCCGCGACAAACACATAGGTAACCTTGTCCAGATGGGGCAGCCCTTTGTCCCAATAGTCAGGGTTTTTCACCAAGACCAGGGACTGCTGGGTGGTGTAGGAGGCAATAGAGAAGGGGCCGGTACCAAGGGGTTTACCCTCCCGGTCGGCATGGTCCTTAGGCACAATGCCGATGGTGAGATAGGGCAGGAAGTCAGGATCCGGCGACTGCAAGGTAATGGTAATATCCTGAGCCGAGCGTTGCTCCAGCGTCGCTATCCGGTCAAAACCGGTAAAACCCGCTTGCATAGCCGCATCTAAGGTGAAGATCACGTCTTCGGCCCGGACCGTTGAGCCGTCGTGGAACTTCACCCCAGGGCGTAGTCTAAAGGTATATACCAGGCCATCCTGGGTAATCTCGTATTGCTCAGCCACGGCGGGTTGGAACGTACCCTGGGTATCGGGTTTCACCAGCCCTTCAAATACGTTAAAAAGGATACTCCTGCCGTCTGCGGTATTAGAGGGGCTCAAGGGGTCCAGCGTCGCGGGCTCGGTGGTAAACCCCAAACGCAGTTCCCCCCCTTCAAGGGGCCGGGCTTCCAGGCTAGGGGCATCGGTCTTTTGGCTCGCCTGGCCTTGGGGTTCTGCCTGGTTCCGGGAGCAGGATTCCAGGGCGCAGCACAATCCCAGGACCACAAGGCTCTGTAACAGCGGTTTTGAGTGCATCATTGTATTAGACTCCTTTAGAGTAGGATTTAACTTAGTAAATACTACTGGTTTGTATGAACATACCATGTTATGCCCCGCTTGTACAAGCTAAACTTGACCCACAAAAATGATACCCCGTGAAACCCCTGTCAGCCTCAGCCGAACATTCCCCCTAAGGGAGTATCCATGCCGGTTCCTTTCTGTTTCCTGCAAACTGATTAAAGCTAAATAGCTGGTCAATCCCTTCTATCTCTCTATGAGACCATTACGATTACTCCAAGCGGGAGTGTGGTACGAAATCCGTACCCGTATCAACAATCGGGAACCCCTCTTCCGCCACTATACCGCAGTGACCCTGTT
>JAITJS010000042.1 GCA_031278815.1 Treponema sp. | reverse complement strand
AGGGATATGCTGGTAGTTTTGATGGTTTGAGGCTCGGTGACGAGGGTTTGAGAAGAGAGGGAAGAAAGGGCGCTGAGGATGCAGAAAAGAACAAGGAAAGACTTTTTCATTGGATTTCGGCACTCCATGCTTGGATTAACGTGAGTTCGACAGAAACAAAGCACGCCCATCATCCGGCCTGGATACCACGAAGGATCAGGCTTATAGCGTTACGTCATGCCTCGACATAACCCGTGTCATTGGCGAACTCACGTTGGATTAGGTACACTGTAGTATATAGTATATAGGGAGAAACGAGTCATCCGCAAAAGGGCAGCACTCGGATAAACTCATAAAACACTTCCAGGGATTGAGGTCCCTCTTCCAATCGGCCGCCTTTTAGGGTGCGCCATTAAACCCTGTTTGCGAATACAATGCAAAGTCTATGCCTGTATCCTGTTAGTCAGGGATCTGCGCTAACGCTACGGATAAAGCCCCGCATAGGCTCGCGGTGTTACATATAGGCTATGTGCGGAGTGGAGGACGGGTTAGGGAGCGGGCTCCGTCAGGGATGGTAAGGATGGCGGGGATTATGCCGATAAGTTTTGAGGCCACGTTTCCGCTAAATGCCCTGCTATTTTGATCTTGTGGCCGGAGATGTTGAACATGCCCCCGTGAGTGAGGGTTTCGTTGACCGCTTCGGTGGTAATGTCGATGAACTCGTTGATGTAGCCTGAGGAGTCGACGAGGCCCGCTACTTCCACGACGATGTGTTCGGCCAGGGCGCAGAGGGGGGCGCGGGTGCGGAAGGTTACGGGTGTTTGCCCGTGTCATGGCCCTCGGTTACTGTGTCGAAGGTGCCGCCCACATTGGGTTATACGGAGAAGTACCCAGTGTTGACCGCGAAGCCGTCGCAGAGCTGGTAAGCGGCTTCGCCAAGGAACTGGTGGACGTGTTCTACGAGGTCATCGTAGTTGCCGGTAAAGCCGCCCCGGTTTTTCAGTGCCGGCCTTTGCGTTATCTAGCAACACTTACATAACTAAGGTCGCTTTCGGTTAAGTTAGGAGTGTATGTAGTGTTGGGAATCGCTCGCACTTTGTAATAACTCGTACCCTTTCTGGGGTTTGAATCTGTGGCATTTACGGTGTTGCTGCCGGTAGTACCAAGAGAAACAGTTATTTCGGAATAAGTGCCGTTGGCGCTTGTGCTGCGATATACTTTGTAAGTAGATGCACCAGGCACATCAGTCCATGAAATCTGAACAAAATCATAACTGCTGTCTGAAAATGTTTCAAGGATTGTGGGCGTAGCAAGTTTTGTGGGGGTAGTACTGCCGGAAGATGATGTTTTAGCGGAAGCGTAAGAAGAATAGCCGCTCTCACCGGCACTGTTGACCGCCTTGATGTAGTAATAGTAGGTCGTATTAGCCGTCAATCCTGTATGGGTATATGACGTACCCGATACCGTACTGGCCAGACTGTCAACGGAAGATGAACTTGTCCCAGAGCACACCTTGTAATCGTCCGCGCCGGATACTGCGTTCCATGAAACGATGATGCTATCGGAGGACCGCGCCTCCGCCGTTACGCCCGAAGGCGTGTCCGGAACCTTGCCGGACAACAGGCCGGCCGCATTTTCGCAACCAACCCACGTGAAGATAATAACGGCGTACGCCAGTAAAGCCGCCGCTATATACGATTTTTTCATAACAAACCCTTTGCGGTCTTTTCCGCCGTCTAAAATTGGGTCCTGAGCCAACGGCCCCGGTATAAAAACCCACGCGCACAAGGGCGCGTTTTCAGTGTCTCTGTCCGGCGGCTTCTTTTAAGCCGATGCTGCTTTTCAAAAAGCGTGGCGTGGAATACAGGGGGAAATAAAAAAGGCTGGTATGTCCCGATACGGAGACTCCTGCCTTTTTAAGGTAAAGAGAGAAAACTGTAAAAAAGTGAGAATTTAAGCTGTCAGGTGCTTGACACGAACTACAAGCGCCCCATAATTACGTGCGTGCGGCGAGGTCTGCCCTAAAAACTGGCTTGTAGCGGCCCGTAGCCCTCTATCACTCATAGCTAGTGTATTTATACCACAAAACGAAGGGATATGCAAGAGGTATAGGGAAACTTACAGCGCCTATTATAGACATATCCTTATTATATTTGGTATATTCATATCTATGAGGAGACTATATGCTTGAAGATCAAATAAAGACCTCCCTGGATAAGGTCCGCCCTTCCCTCCAAGCGGACGGCGGGGATGTGGAATTCGTTTCTGTGGCTGATGACGGTACAGTATCATTAAAATTGACTGGCGCCTGCGGCGGATGCCCTATGGCTCAGATGACCTTGAAGATGGGAATTGAAAACCACCTGAAAAAAGAAATCCCTGAGGTTACCTCAGTTATTGGAGTCTAAGCCGTTTCGGTGGCCATACCGCGTTCCCAGCTTCGATTTCTGCCCATAAGCCGGAAGGATATGGATGATCGGGGCTGGGATGTTTGCGATTTTATTTTTGTTTCCGGCGATGCCTATGTGGATCATCCTGCCTTTGCGGCGGCCCTTATATCCCGGGTTTTGGAAGATGCGGGGTACCGGGTAGGTATTATTCCCCAGCCGGATTGGAAAAACCGGGCTTCCTATACGGTCTTAGGCAGGCCCCGGCTGGCTTTTCTAGTGGGCGCAGGCAATATGGATTCTCTAGTGGCCCATTATACTGCGATGAAAAAGCCCCGTGCTGAAGACGCCTATTCCCCAGGAGGCAAGGCGGGGTTCCGGCCTGATCGGGCCACCCTTACTTATGTGGCGGGGATCCGTTCGGTCTATAAAAACATCCCGGTTATTATCGGCGGCATTGAAACGAGCCTTCGTCGTTTTGCCCATTACGATTACTGGTCTAATCAGGTGCGGCGTTCCATACTGTTGGATGCTAAGGCGGACATCCTGGTCTACGGCATGGGAGAAAGGCCTATCCGGGAGATTGCCCACAGGCTCCATGCAGGTGAGCCGCTTGCGGCTATTCAAGATGTGCGGGGAACTTGTGTCCGTGCCTTCCATGTGGGGAATCCTCAGATTTCTGGGATAAGGCTCCCGGATTATGAAGCGGTCAAAGGGAAGGATGGTCAGTCCTTACAACAGTACGCAACCCACTTCATGCTGCAGCGCTTACAGGCAGATCCCTTAAGCGCCCAGCCTCTGCTGGAACGAAGCGATGGGGATCGCTGGGTCATCCAGAACCCTCCGGCTTTTCCCCTTACCCAAGCGGAACTGGATAACATTTACGAGCTTCCCTATACCCGGAGCGCCCATCCTCAGTACGATGCGGTAGGAGGCATACCTGCCCTTAAGGAAGTGGCCTTTTCCCTGGTTTCAAGCCGAGGCTGTTTCGGGGGCTGCTCCTTTTGTGCCATCACCTTTCACCAGGGCCGGGCCGTTACCGGAAGAAGTCAGGAGAGCCTCCTGAGAGAGGCGAAAACCCTAACCCAGCAGGAAGGCTTTAAGGGGTATATCCATGATGTAGGAGGCCCTACGGCAAACTTTTACCGTCCTGCCTGTACCCGCCAGACCCAAGGGGGCTTTTGCCCGGACCGGGAATGCCTTTACCCCGCCCCTTGCCCGCGGCTCCGGGTTAAGCACCAGGATTACCTAGAAACCCTCAATGCCCTGAGGAACTCTGGAGCAGGTATACAAAAGATCTTTATCCGTTCAGGAATTCGCTTTGATTATCTGAGCCTTGATAGGCGATACGGGAAGGAGTTTCTGAGGACCCTCTGCCGCCGGCATGTGAGCGGTCAGCTCAAGGTTGCCCCAGAACATGTCGCTTCCTCGGTTCTTGCAGCTATGGGCAAGGGCGATCATGAGACCTATAGAAAATTCGTGCAGGATTATACTGAAACAAACCGCGAACTGGGATGCAAACAATACCTGGTTCCCTATTTTATGTCAGGCCATCCAGGATCGACCCTTACCGATGGGGTGGAACTGGCCTTGTATCTCAAGAAAAGCCGTTTCATCCCGGATCAGGTTCAAGACTTTTACCCCACTCCCGGAACCCTTTCCACGGTGATGTACCGTACCGGCCTCGACCCCCGCACCATGGAGCCCATCCCTGTACCAGGGGAACGGGAAAAGCGGCTTCAACGTGCGCTTATCCACTTCAACAAACCGGAAAACCGCGCTTTGGTCCGGAAAGCGCTCCATGTGGCCCACCGGGAAGATCTGATAAGACCAGGGCCTGGAGGGCTGCTCTAAAGCGGCTCTTAGTAAGGGTAAATTGCGTAGGAGGCTACCCATGAGTTGTGTGGCCGTAAAATCCGAGCCGTCTACCGGTGTTTTATCGCCAGGAGCAGGCTGAAAACCGCACGGGCCGTGAGAAAAGAATCAGGGCAGTTCATGCCGATAACCACGGGTTTAGATTCCGCGCTGCTTTTTTTACCATAAGGATTTTGTCATCCCAATGCTGAGGGTTGGAGCTGAACAAGGTCGCATATTCGGCTATTGAGTAGGCTCGGCTGTCTGCGAACAGGGAGAGGGGAATCACCTTGAAGTCCACCTGCTTTTCTTGGTCCAGCATTTTAACCGGCCCCTTGTCCCGCAGGAAATTGAGGGCCCAAGAAATCGCCGTGCCCTGGGGAATGGCTGGGCAAACAACGCGGCGGCGGTTAGATAAAACGACAATCCCAATAATAACGCCTTTACGCCCCCCGGAAATGCTTTGGGGTATCATGCTTGTTCCTCCGCGAGGAGTATAGCACACCATAAGCGTCGTGAGAAAAAGGAGTAAGTATGACATTGCGTAACTATGTATGCGTCCTGCTGGTGTTTATCCCGGTTTTGCCGCTCCAGGCCCAGCAGAAGTATGTCCTGGTTATGGGGAACGGGGCGTATACTATGACCCTCCGGCATACAGTCTGAAGAAGATCGAAACGGCCGATGTTTGCAAAGGCTATCAGACCGCTCGTGTCGGAAAGGATCGGCGTATCCGAAATGCCGGCGGGTATTTTCAACATCCATCTTTACGTCATCAGCGCGGTAGGAAACAATGGGGATATTGTAGCGGATGAGCAACTCATAGAAGGTCCGATAGAAAAGACCGGCGACTTCGGCGGCTTTGCCGCGGGAAAGCTTTTCAGCCTCAAAGAGTTTCATGGCGAAAAGGAACTGGGCATCGGTTTCCGATAGGTTCGCCGCTTCGGGAACGTTCAGGGTCATTTGCATAGTAATAACTATAGGGCAAGGGCCGCTGATGGTAAGGCCGCTGGCAAGCCGCAGGGTCGAAGGCGCCTCCCGGAGGCGTGGGCCCTTTCGTTAAGCAACAGCCCTGTGGTGGACAACTTGTGTGCGACGGTGATCTGGGCGCGCCTGCGGTGGGCAAGGTGGGTGCGGCGCAGGTCCTTCGTTCCTGATTCTTGCGGCGGGGTAGCGCCGACCGCTTGTCACCCATGCCGGGCGCACTAAAAAACCGTAACCGGGAGGAGGAGAACCGGTTACGGCAACAAAGAAAAGATCCTACTTTGAAAGAACCCTTCCCATAACCGTTGTTTTGGGAAGGGTGTTGCATGATACCTTTTTAGATGACGACTTTTTACTTGGAGTATCTCACTTTCTGTACTCGCTACTTTATTATGGATAACATGATATGATGCTAATAGTTACATGAACCATGCAGTTTTTTTCTTTCCCACTGCATTTTATATGGATTTTCCTTAAGTTCAGCCCTGGAACGGCTTGACAAGCCTCGTTCATCACGATAGGGTTATAAAACCCTGTAGCTAGGAACCATGCGAACAGGCGCCGCCCAACCCCGCCAGGTCCGGAAGGAAGCAACGGTAAGTGGAGGCCTGTGGCGCCGTGGTTAGCCCTGGTTACGGGGTTTTTTTTGTTGCTGATTCAGGGTATACTCAAGAACATGGCTTATGAAGTAACCGCTACCAGGCGGCGTCCTAAAATTTTTGATGAACTAGCTGGGCAGGATTTTGTCGTAGCCACCTTGAAAAACTCCCTTGCACAAGGGCATATCGCCCATGCCTACCTTTTTTCCGGCCCTCGAGGCTGCGGTAAAACCAGCGCGGCCCGAATCCTTGCCCGTTCCCTTAATTGTGAACAGGGGCCTACTGCGACTCCCTGCGGGGTCTGTCCTACGTGCAAGGAAATCAGCCGGGGGGCAAGCCTGGATATTATTGAGATCGACGGGGCTTCTAATACCGGGGTCAATGATGTGCGCCAGATCAAGGATGAGGTCTTGTTTCCCCCCAATTCCGGGCGCTATAAGGTCTATATCATCGACGAGGTCCACATGCTTTCCAATAGCGCCTTCAATGCGCTCCTTAAAACCATCGAAGAACCTCCCCCCTATATTGTCTTTATCTTTGCCACCACTGAGTTGCACAAGGTCCCCGCCACCATTAAAAGCCGCTGTCAGCAGTTCGCCTTCAGGCTCATCCCCATTGAGATGATTGGCTCGCTCCTCAAGGCAACCTGTGAGGAGATGCACATTCAATCTGAGGATGAGGCCCTGTTCTGGATTGCGAAAGAGTCCACCGGCAGTCTCCGGGATGCCTATACGCTTTTCGACCAAGTAGTGGCTTTTTCTGACGGCTCTATCCGGTCTGCCCTTATCCGGGAAAAGCTCGGGCTTTTGGGTTTGGATAATCTCAATGCGCTGGCAGAGGCCTGTGTGGAACATGACCGCACCAGAGCCTTTCTCCTGATTGACGATATGCTCAATGCAGGGATCGCCATTGAGCAGTTCATCATGGACTTGGCAGGGTATTATCGCAGTATGCTGTTCATCAAAGCCGGCATTACCCGGGAAACCTTGCTGGCTTACAGTCCAGACCGTTTTTCACGCAAGGTCTTGGAAGGTCTCAATAAGCTGCACCTTGAGCATGCCCTGGACCTGCTCCTCACCCTGTACCGAGATGTCCGCTACTCTCTTTCACCCCGGTTTGAGCTTGAAACCGTGGTTTCAAAACTCTGCTGGCTTGGACAATGGATTTCTCCCCTTGAACTGCGGGCCGCCATTACTGAAGTTCAGGCAGCGCTGGGTTTCCCTGCTTCTTCAGAGCTAGGAGGAGGACGCTCCTCTCCCTCGGGAATGGACCCACCCAGGGCATTGCATGATGCCCCCATACCGACCCCTCCTCCTCAGGAACAGCTTCCTCAGGAACCAAACCGAAGATTTAGTTCCGGTCAAGCCTATTCTCTTACTGAAAATTTCGATCGCTTCATGGCTGCGAAAGTATCGGGCGCTTCCTCCTCCGACTTTATCAACCCGGTATCCCCGGCCTTTCATGGAGCGGGGTATCCCGGCTCAGTATCAATGATGGGAAGACAAGAACCGAAGATACCTGCTAGTATAGCAACGGATGCTGTAGACAGTACGGTTCATCATAATGGAAGCCTTGATTCGCCTCAGTTAGCCCCACAAGTAGAACGGGTGCTCCAGGTGTTTCGTGGTACTGTGGTAAAGGAAAAGTAAGAAATCCCAATCGGAGTAAATAATGAATATTAACCCTTTTGATATCCTCAAGAATGCCCAGAAGATTCAGGAACAGATGAGTGTGTTTCAAGAAAAACTTGGCGCTATTAGTGTAACCGGTTCTGCTGGGGGAGGTATGGTCGAGATAGACCTCAACGGACGCATTGAAATGCTATCCATCAGAATCGCACCAGAAGTGATCAACCCTCATGAGGCAGAAATGCTTGAAGACCTTATTATCGCGGCCTTTAGCAATGCCATGGAAAAGGTGAGAGAAGCCATTAATCGAGAAATGGGTACCCTTGCCGGGGGTATGCAAATACCCGGTATAAGCCCCGGTTTCCCCGGCTCAGGATTTTCGGGGACTTCATGAATGCCATTGACCGGCTGGTGATCCTGTTCTCCAAATTGCCGGGAATTGGGAAAAAGAGCGCCCGCCGTATGGTCTATTACCTGCTGGATGGGGATCCTCATTATGCTCAACTTATGGCGGAACAGATTGGGGATCTGCATAGGGCGATTATCCGTTGTGAGATCTGCGGTAGTTTTACCGAAGAGAACCCCTGCTCTATCTGCGCTGATACAAGCCGGGATGCCATGATATGTGTAGTGGAACGAGCCCAGGATGTGCAGATTATAGAAGAATCCCGAGAATTTCGGGGGCGCTTCCATGTACTGGGGGGGCTTATTGCGCCTTTAGAGGGAATAAACCCTGGGGACCTCCGCATCGGGTCGCTTTTAAACCGGGTTCGTCAGGAAGGGATCCGGGAAGTCATCCTCGCGCTGAATCCCACGGTTGAAGGGGATACCACGGCCCTGTATGTCCAGCAACTCCTTAAAGGGTATCAGGTTGCAGTTACCCGCCTTGCCTCTGGGCTCCCGGTAGGGGGAGACTTGGAATATGCGGATCGGCTTACCCTCTCAAGGAGCTTTAGGGGCAGGACCAAACTGTAAACCTCAAAGAGGCTACGCCGGGTCTTTTACCGGCTCTTTACTTGAAACACAGGGCAATGATGTCCGGTTGCTACAAATACTTCCATAGCTGGTATGTTTCGGCTCTTGATACCAAAAACACCGCAGGAATGGGGGTGTGCCTGCTCCCAGGTCAGCTTGTAATGATAGCATTTAAGGCAATTCGGCATCCGTGCCTGCTTATCCTGATCCATAGGCTATACGTATCACTGGACCTGAAGCCACGAGGCCTCAAGCCCCTTGCAGCTTCAGGTCCAAGGCAGCAAATTTCGGTTAATACCGAGCCACGGCGTATGCTACCCAGCCACCGGCTTCCACCAAAGAGCGCTCAAAGTCCTTGAGCATGAAAGGAAGGGTCTGTTCTTTATTCCCGGCTTTGAAGTGTAAGGTACTGGCAGCGATATTAACGGAAAGGATGGTCTTAGTTCCCGCGAATTCCCGAAACAGGACGTCAAGGCTTGTGGCAGGAAGCGTTGCGGCGATCATGCCGCAGTTGTACATGTTCTGCCGGAATATTCGGGCAAAACTTTCCGCAATGACGATATGGATACCCTTTACTTCCAGGGCCCAAGGAGCATGTTCCCGAGAACTGCCGCAGCCGAAATTCGCCCGGCTTACAATCGCCCCGATTCCCGCAGTATCCTGTAGGGGATCAAAGCCGGGGAGCTTTAGATCTTCCAGCAGATAGGGTTTGAGGGCTTCCTTGGAATGCTCAGTCAAATACTTTGCTGGAATAATCTCATCGGTGTTGATATCGCTCCGGTCTAAAAACAACACTACACCACCAAATGGTTTCATAATATACTCCTATACTTCTCCTAGTCCTGTATGGTGCTCATCAGGGGAGGTCTTGCGGGCTTGCGATGCGCCCCAAGATCGCGGTAGCTGCCGCAGTAGCAGGACTCATCAAGTGAACCATACCGCCCTTACCCATGCGGCCGTAAAAATTACGGTTTGTGGTAGCGGCGCATACCTCTCCCGGAGCCAAAACACCGTTGGACATGCCCAGGCATGCCCCACAGGTCGGGTTGGTAACGCAGAAACCCGCCTCTTGGAACAGGGAGATGAGCCCTTCTTTCAGGGCTTGGGCATATACCCCGGGCGTGGCTGGAGCAAGGATAGCCCGAACCCGCGGATTAACCGTCCTACCCTGAATTACCCGGGCAGCTTCCCGGAGATCTTCGATGCGTCCATTGGTACAGGACCCGATATACACCTGATCCACCCCAGTACCCCGCAGTTCCCGGACAGGTTTAACCTGATCCGGCTTATACCCTACTGTAGCCAGGGGTTCTATATCCGTACAATCCAAGCTGAGCGTTCCGGTGTAAACCGCATCATCGTCGCTCCACCATGAGCGAAACTCCGCCAAGGCCGCCTCTTTCGTTTCGTAGGTCTTATCCCCTTCGGGGCCAATGAAAGACCACAGGTACTCCAGGGTGGTTTTATCCGGCATACAAACCCCTGAAGTGGCCCCTGCTTCAACCGCCATGTTACACAGCGTCATCCTTCCCTCCATGCTCAAGGCATCCAGCACCGGTCCCCGGAATTCCATCACTCGATCGGTAGCCCCGGCAACCCCAATCTTGGCAATCACCGCGAGGATCAGATCCTTCGCAAAGACCCCGGGTTTAAGGGTACCGGTAAGCCGGATCTGCAAGGTTTCAGGCTTCTTGAAGGCACAGACCCCTTTGAGGATCCCCACTTCCAGGTCCGTGGTCCCTACTCCCGCGGCAAATGCGCCGAACGCGCCATGGGTACAGGTGTGGCTGTCGCCCATAATGACCGTGTACCCAGGCCTGACAAAGCCTTTTTCCGGGAAGAGGGCATGGCAGACCCCATTTCGACCAATGTCAAAAAAGTCCTCAATCCCTTGCCGCCTGGCCCAATCCCGCAGGATCTTCCCCTGTTCCGCGGTCTTTGAATCCTTGGCAGGACTCACATGGTCTATCACCACCTTGATCTTCGACGGATCAAAGACCTGGTCCAGGTTTTTGCTCACCAGATCGGTAATGGCAATAGGGGTGGTTATCTCGTGGCAAAATACCCGATCCAATCTCAGCACCCAGGTCGCGCCAAAGGGCCGATCCACCACATGGGCATCAAATATCTTTTCCGCCAGGGTTTTACCCATATATACCTCCACTGTTTATATCGTTTTTCTGCTGCACCGTTAATTCCCCGAAGCTTTTCTCCATACGCCCTTGGGTGGGGAGATGATCCAGAGGACCCGTAGCGGTTCAGTGCCGACGTTGGCCAGTACATGGGGAGCGTCGGACCGAAAGCTGATGGAATCGCCTGGGGCAAGTTCATAGGTGCTGTTTCCCAAGCTCAGTGCCCCCTTCCCTGCTTCCACCATACCCAGTTCCCATCCCTGATGACCGTATTCAGTGCTTCCGGTTTGGGCTCCCGGTTCAAGGGTGATACAATACGCCTCAATACCCCCCAGGTGATCCGGTCCTTCCAGTTGTGCCAGGCGCTCGTACCGGACTCCCGGTTTGGTAAAGGAAAGACGTTCATGGCTTCTGGTGATCTGTACCGGACGGACCCGGCGATAATCCGTAAACAGATAGGCCAGATCCATATCCAACGCGTCTGCCAGGGCCAAGAGGGTATCCAAGGCAGGGGAAACCCGGTTCCGCTCAATTTGGGAAACTAAGCTCTCACTTACCCCGGCACGATCTGCCACTTCCCGTAAGGTAAGGGATCGCCGCTCCCGAAAGGAGCGTATTTTCTCACCAAATTTTTCTATTGAATATGCCATAGGTTCCAATCTTTAACAATACTGCAATAGATATAGTATAGTTAAAGTATAGAGATTAGTCAATACCGCAACTGAGAATAACAGGATAAACGCATAGGATTTGTGAAGGTGATCCACAAAGTATGATAATGACAAACCGGCTGGAAACTTGAGGTTATAATTCGTTGTACTACAATGAATTGACTTCGCTCATGCGGGGTGCGGATCCTTTCATCATACGTTGTGGATCACCTCCCTCTAAATTATGAGGCTTTCCCAAAAAGCCATTTTTTTACTTAGAGTGGTTCATTCAAAAATCTTATCCAGGACATTCACCGGAACGGTTTTTTCAAAGGCATTGGTAAACTTGAACGGCTAAAAGGTTGTGAAGAATATAGTCGTCACGTAAGGATAATCCGCCGACGGGCAGGATCAAGGGGAAAAGGTTCCGCTGCTTAGCTGGCTAAGGAACGGAACCTTTGAGGGTTGACTTATTGCTTGATATATCTAGCATTATTATAGGTAAAAGTCTTTCCTTTTACAGTAGCATTTACCGCCGCCGCACCACCACCTAGGGTCAAAACAAGAGTGGGAGGGTTGGCATACGTATAAGTACCATCTTGCGCCGCAGCACCGGCACCGGTCGGTGTATATACCAGTGCATTATTAGCATTAAAGGTAAATGTCACACCTGCTAAGGACCTCCAGGTCGTATTAAGCAATGCCGCCTCATTTGCAGGAGCCTCAATAATGGTTACTTGCTTTGAATCGCTATGGTTGGTCTGGGTCGTGCCTCCTGAAGTAACGTTCTTTGCAGTTACCCATACATAATATAATGGTCCCCCTCCAGGCACCCCTTGTATATTACCAGTACCCGTCGTAGCTTCAGGAGGATTAGGATTAATACCTTGAGCTACTAAAGTAGCCGCAGTAAGATCATTTTGTACGCCTACTCGCACATCATAACTCGTTGACCACTGGGCATCTGTCCAGCTTATCTCAAGCTCCCCATCGTCAGTGGGGGTTACGGTTACGATCGGTTTGGCTGGTGGCGCATCCGAAGCTATGGGGGTGGCGGTTTTTTTTTCGCTATAGCCAGTATACGTGCTATCCGCTTTCTTACCCCGTACCCATATGCTGTACGAAGTACCGTTTCCAAGCGCACGGATTGTGTGAGACGTCCCTGAAATATTATCAACACTGTTAGCACCAGTCAGAGGATCGGGCGGATTCTCAAGCCCTGCACCCCATACCACTTGATATGCAACCGCATCGCTTACGGCAGTCCAGCTTACAAGCAGTTTGGCGTTGTCAGTTACCAGGGTAACAGCAGGTACATTGGCACTGCCGCCGCCCCCTCCGCCACCGTCATCATCAGTCTTGCACGCACTTACAAACATGACGAATGCCAGCGCCAGGCTGATGATTCCCGTCAAAAACATTTTCTTTCTCATATTCCGCCTCCAAATTTAGTGGAATAATGGATTGGATTAACCATAAGGTTTATCATATTATGACAATACCATAATTATAAATATAATGTCAATACCATAATTTAATGACTTGCGATATTACCATATATTTTTAAGCGTGATTGAACCTCTGGACTTACGGGCCATCCTTTCCCAAAATATCAAAAATGCACGGGGAACTTTGCATATAACCCAGGCAAAACTGGCAGAATATGCGGATATCTCTCTTTCTTCAATAATTGATATTGAGCGATGCAGGACCTGGGTGAGCGATAAAACTTTACGAAACATTGCCAAGGCGTTGAACATGGAGGCATATCAACTCCTCATACCCTTGGAAAAGGAGCAACTTTTGGATGATCCAGATAGAGAAAAACAACTGTTAGAGCAGATAACAGCGTTGATTAAGGAAAAACAGGCGGATTTGAGAAAAACCATCAATGAAAGTATGGATGAACTGCTGCGGAATATTATCCAAATCTATGCGGGGTAAGCGCGGGAATACGGAAAAGCGCCCTAGACCCCGTAAAATTCCCGGTACCAGGCGACCAGGGCCCTAACCCCGGTACTTATATCGGTCTGCGGTCTATAGCCGGTGTCCCGTTCCAGGGCCCGGCAATCCGCCCAGGTAATCGGCACATCCCCGCTCTGCATGGGGAGCATGTTTTTTGCTGCCACTATGCCCAGCTCCGTTTCCAGGGCCTCTATAAAATCAAGCAGCCCCACCGGTGAGCCATGACCGATGTTATAGACCTGCGCAGGAGCAGGACTCACCCCCCCTTGTATGCCATCCCAATCCGCTTGACCCGTGGGAATATGGCCCAGCACCCGGATAATCCCTTCCACAATATCCCCAATATAGGTGAAATCCCGGCTCATCTTACCATAATTGTATACATCAATGGGACGGCCTTGAAGGATCGCCTGGGTGAACAGGAACGGCGCCATATCGGGCCGCCCCCAAGGGCCGTACACGGTAAAAAACCGCAGTCCTGTGGTGGGAATGCCGTAGAGATGGGAATAGCTGTGGGCCATAAGTTCGTTGGTCCGCTTACTCACCGCGTACAGGCTGGCAGGATGATCTGCTCTGCCCGCTTCCGAGAAAGGGGTTACCCGGTTAATCCCATACACGGAACTGGAAGAGGCATAGACCAGATGCCGGACCGGATAGGCCCGGACCGCTTCGAGGATATGCAGGAACCCTTGGATGTTACTGGATATATAGGCATCAGGATGGGTGATTGAATACCGGACCCCTGCTTGGGCGGCAAGATGGACCACATAGTCAATGGGGCTATGGTCGATGTGTTCCTTTTGGAACAGGTTTTTTATGCCTTCCCCATCGGTAAGATCCATTTGTACAAAACAAAGATTGGGATACACCGGTGAGGGTATTTTCTGCCCTTCTTGGGGTTGAGGGATCCCTAAATCTGCAAGCCGGCCGTATTTCAGGTTTACATCATAGTAATCGTTGATTATATCAAGGCCGATAAGATCGTTTCCCTGCAGGGCAAGCTGTTTTGCCAGATGATACCCGATAAAGCCCGCTATACCGGTAATTAGAATTTTCATGCTCCTCACACCCTCTATCGTAAACCGGTTTCCCCCTAATCGGAGGAGAGTTCTTTGGACCGCTTCCATGCCGCATCCACCGCGTGCATCACGGTTCCCCGGAAGGCCCCGGTTTCCAGAGCCGCAAGCCCTGCAATGGTGGTACCTCCTGGGGAGGTAACCATGTCCTTGAGTTCCCCGGGATGCTTCCCCGTCTCTTTGAGCATCGCCGCTGAACCCAGCACGGTCTGGGTAGCATACTGCAGAGCCTTATCCCGGGGCAGCCCAGCACGCACCCCTCCGTCTGCCAGAGCTTCGATGAACAGGTACACGAAAGCAGGCCCGGATCCGGAAAGCGCGGTTACCGCATCAAGATACGGCTCTTCCACCTGGTCTACCGTCCCAGAACCGGCAAGGATCTGTCTCACTTCCTGGATCGCTGCCGCCGGTACCTCCGGTGAAGCTGCCAGGGCAATAAGCCCCTGACCGATCAGGGCCGGGGTATTGGGCATGATACGGATGATCCTTGAATATCCACCGAGGGCTTCTTGTATTCTCTTGATAGACCAACCAGGGGCAAGAGAAATCAGAATGGGCTCTATAACCTGGTTGTATACCCTAGGGCCAATCTCCGCCAGGACCTCCGCAAGGCTCTGGGGCTTTACCGCCAAGAACACAAAATCCCCTTGGCTCACTGCCGCTCTATTCGAGGCATACGCCGAAGCACCGAGCGCCTCTGCCGCAGCCTCTGCTTTTGCCTGGTCTCTATCGGTAAACCCGATATGGTAGGCAAAGTCCGGGCTCCTGGCTGCCCCTTGCATCAAGGCAACACCCATATTGCCACTGCCTATACACGAGATGGTCTTGGTCATTAGCCGCTCCCTTGTGTTTAATCTCAAAGTATAGGGCATTATTGGTTTCCTCAAACGCTTTGTCAAGCTGGATTCACATGCATTTGCCTCAGAACTTGACATACCAGGGTGTTTACCAACACAATAAACCCCTATAAAAAAGAAAGAAAGGAGCGTTAAGGAAGTGATTAAGAATCTTGGTATAGGAAGGGGAAGGGAAGCAATATGGACAAGCCGAGGCCCGCAGGCGGTTCCAGTTCTCCAAACGCTAACCCCCAGCGATGCCTTAGCCTGAGGGCATGCATAAGGAAAAGCACGTGCAGGTGGTTTCTGTAAAGTCCTTAGGGTCTCCCCAAGGCGAAGCCTATCGGATTGGGCTCTCTGATGGTTCTTTGTTTTCCATAAAATCGGTCTATGTACCCTCGGAATATTACGCAGAGGCCCTCTGGGTAGTGGGTAAAGTCTTGTCTAGCCAGGAAGAAGGGGCTTTGCGCTTTGCCGCTTCCTGTGTCCGGGCGGAACGGCAGGCTTTAGATCTGGTCGCCCGAGCAGAACAAAGCAGCCGAGGGTTATCCCGTAAACTCAAACAACGTGGTCATGCCACCTCTTGTGTACAGCGGGTGCTTGCCCGTTTGATCGAACAGGCCATTGTCAGTGACTCCCGATATGCTCAGATGTGGCTGCGATCTCGGCTGGCCCGGAGACTCGAAAGTCCCCGATATCTTATCGCCGCCCTCTGCCATCGAGGTATTGATCGGGACATCGCCCAGGAAGCGCTCACTGAAGTGCTGGATTTGGATACTGAATTGGCCATGCTGAACCGATACCTTGAAAAAAAACAGCCTATCCTGACTGGGTCGCTTACCAACATAAGACAAAAACTAAAATACGAAGGATTTTCCTCTCCGGTGATTGACCTACTAGAGGAAAGGGAAGAGGACTACCTGCCCAGGACGTGAAGATAGCCCGCTTCGTTGGATAATACTGCAAAAAAAGCTATACTAAAAGATATGCATAAAAGCCTTTCAAAATTTGTCTATAACAAGCCCGGGGTAGTATTATCTGACCCACTTCAAGCAGCAGCCCACATTGCGGTCCACCATTGCCTCGCGGTTAAGCCCGGTGAACAGGTCATCATCGTAAGCAACCCTGAAACAGAAGTAGCGGCCATTGCAGAAGCCCTGTATGATGCGTCCCTTGATGCCGGTGGGCTTCCTTTACTCCTATTCCAGTCGGTAAAAACCCAACTGGATTTTGCCGAACCAGGGGTGATTGCCGCATTTTCCGCACAGCCTGAGGTATTTATTTCCCTAAGTGCAGAAAAGCTGGGAAAAGACAAGAAGGGTATCACCACACCCTATACCTATCAGGGAGTCAACTACGACCATATCTTTCACTTGCAACTATACGGTCAAAAAACCTGCCGCTCCTTTTGGTCTCCTGCTACTACCCTAGCGTCTTTCATCCGTACCGTGCCCATTGATTACGAATTACTGAAACGCCGCTGCACGTGGGTTAAGGCCGCGTTGGACGAAGCCGTATCTATACACATCACCGCCCCTGGCGGGACGGATATCCGCTGTTCCCTCAGGGGGCGGCAGGCAAAATCCGATGATGGGGACTTTTCCCAAGGGGGCCGGGGTGGGAATCTTCCCGCAGGAGAGGCCTTTATCAGTCCTGAAAATGGAACTGCCCAGGGGATCATCGTCTTTGACGGATCCATCAGTCTCCATGATCAGGACATCCTCATCCGAGAGCCCATACGCTGTACCGTGGAAGAGGGCTTCATTACGGCGATACAAGGAGGTACTGAGGCTGCGGCGTTACAAGAGACCCTCAGTTTAGCGGAAACCAATGCTCAGGAATATGAGAAGGTAGGAACCTTGCCACCAGGAGCAGGAACAGTGTATGCGAGGAATGCCCGAAACCTCGGAGAAATCGGTATTGGGCTTAATCCAGCGGCCCGGATTAATGGGCACATGCTGGAGGATGAGAAAGCCTTTCACACCTGCCATTTTGCCATAGGGCTAAATTACGACAACGATGCCCCTTGTCTCATCCACCTAGACGGCCTGGTTAAAGACCCGACTATCCGGGTCTATAGGGAAAACAAACCTGAGCGGGTCATTGAGCAGGATGGGAATCTCCAAGAACCCATAGGATAGGGGGTAAGGCGCTCCCTCCCCCTTTACCAGGGTATACAAAAAAGGCCGGTTTACACCGGCCTGCCCTTGAGGCTTACCGGATATATAGTGATTTGGGAGGGGAACTACATACCCGATATTACTTTATCGGCAGCCTCATGCCTATTCTTAAGTCTTTTTTATCTTATTCGCTTTCGGAAACAACCACATCCACCATAAGGGCCACCTTGTAGGTTTTTCCCTTCTGTACCATCAGGGGCCTGATAATCGAATAGTCACTTATCTGAAATCGGACCTCATGCCCCCCCGGTTCCACAGGATAGGAGCGTTGGGTGTCTTCCACCGGTTCATTATCAAAATAAATCAGGGTATTTTCAGGGGCTTCAAAAAAAATAAGCGGGGTTGGATCCTGCAATTCGATGGTGATATCCACAATTTTGCCTCGTTCTATCAAAAAACGCCGGCTTTCGTTCCGGTAGGCATCGGAAAGGAGCACCAGATGGTGCTCCCCTTCCCGTAAGAGCTGTTCTTCCCCCGGCCGCTCAATGAGTACATCATCCACCAGGAGGATAAAGGGTTTGCCTGGAAGCTGTTCAGGATAGCGGAAACCGATCCGTACCGCTCCCTCATTAGTCAGGATAGGTTTCGCATGCAACTGAAAGACCATAGACTCGATCGCTTCGCTTAATCCCTTGATAACCGGCATAAGCCTAAAAAGGATGGGAAATGTGGAAGGGGGAATGATGCCGGTCGGAACCAAGGTATAGGGAGTGGTCCGTAACCCATGAGCTGTCCGCAGAGGAATATGATAGACGGTCTGGATTTTATTCGGCACCAACTCAAAACTGATTTGCCGTCCCCCTATATCGGCAATACCCGGACCTGGGATCGTATCCAAGTCCGCGTACAGGGCAATAGCCAAGCTCCCATAATAAGGGAGAAAGGTCTGTGGGACGGTCAACTCCAGGGACACCCCTCTAAAAAACCGAATATCCTCATCCAAGCTGATCAGCACTGAGCTGACATAGGAAAGCGGCATTGATACTCCTTCGGGATTACGCGGTGAAACCTGCATATCCCCGGCAATCAAGGCCCGTAGGGATTCAGCCTCTAGGTGAAAGCCAGCGAGAAGCAACCAGACCAGTGCACCATACCTGGATTTCATGTTTTTTACCGAATTCCTTCTTGAAATAAGTATTTGTCTGGATCTTGGGCTTTTCCGTTTTGCCGTAACTCGAAATGCAGATGCGGCCCTGTGGACTGTCCCGTGGACCCTACCCTCCCTATAAGACTACCGGATTCCACCTGTTTTCGCAAGACCGTATCAATTTTGGATAAATGCCCATAAAGGCTCACCCAATTATTCCCATGACGGATGATGATGTATTTTCCATAGATCCTGTCTTCGCCGATTTCTGTAACCACCCCTTCCCGGGCAGCGTACACTGCGGTTCCGGTGGGCGCGGCTAGATCCACACCATTATGGTTTCTTAAAACGCCCGTAACCGGATTCACCCGCATACCAAAGCTACTGGTCAACCGATAGTGTCGTAAGGGATATCGGAAACCGGTATGGAGGAAAAAAGTCCGCTCCGTGGGGTTAAAATCCGCACCGGGAATAAACCGAAAATGCACTTTCCCCTCTTTTCGGTTCAAAGTTATGGCAATCCCTGGTTCGTTCATTCTGGTGGAAGCCAAGAGTTGTTCCAGATCCGATAGAGGAGGCTCTGGTATGAAGAGCCCCGGTGCGGAGGGAAGGAACAAAGGACCGTGGTGTTTTAGGGAATCAGGATGCGCGATCCTATTGAGGGTGACCAAACTGGCATAGGAAATCGTACATCGGGCTGCCAGACTCAACAGATCATCGGTCTCCTTAGGAGTATAGGCATAGACCGTCAGGGCTTCAGCAATAACCCGGGGATGCTCCCCGGTCCGTTCAAGGTTAAAAATACGCCGCCGGGCAAACTCCACATCCGCAAGATACTGCTTAAATCCAGGGTCCCGGGAATCCAAGCGGGAAATCTCGGGAAACCCAAGCTCCATACTCTCAGCCCCTTGGGTGGAGGCAGTTTCATACAGAACAATGGTAAGGCTTATGAGTAGTATGGGCGCCGCGTGTTTCATATAAGGGGAACCTTATTATAGGCGGACCCCCATAAAAAAGGCAAGGGCTCTGTATCCCTTGCCTTATCACTCCCTAATCCTCCAAATCTATGCCTGAGCAATAGCCTCGGAGGGACAGGCTTCAGCACATTTGCCGCAATCCTGACATTTTGCGGGATCGATCCACTGAGCGCCGTCCTTCTCGGAAATTGCCCCTGCCTCACATTCGCTGACACATGCTTCACAATTAGCACACTCAGCCTGATTAACCGTATACGCCATATAATACCTCTCTTATATATATGTAGTCTTTATATAATACCACCACAGAAAAGCAAAAGGCAAGTATAGCCTTGCTAGATATCCTAAATTTGATAGAATATAAGATATGCTTAATAAGCTGCGAGTTAATTTCATTGCAAACTTGTTGAAGCAACCCTTTCAACAGGAAAATGAATTATGTCTGTATCTGATTTCTTATGCTTTTCTGATCTTTTGTGTCGTAATACATATTTTTTTTCTGATTTGCTATCTGGTTCAGGGTACCAAATTCTTTGTGTTCCTAAACTGCGGGAGTTTGTTAGTTTATATCGTGGCGTTTTTATTCTTTAAAAAGAAAAAATACAAACCCGTAGGCTTTATTATTTCTATAGAATTGATCCTCTACGCCTCTGTTTGGGCGTATATGTGCGACATCTCTTCTTATATTATCGGGTACTTTTTATTGGTGATTGTGATGTTGACCCTGTTCCCCTACGGAACCATGAAAGTACGCCGCAATATGGTCCTCATTATTCTTGGAGAAATCACCCTGCTGGGGATCCGCTCTGCTCATACCGCGCCGTCCATAGTTTTTTCTGAACCCTTCACCCATTTTATCACCATGGTAAACATATACGTCATGCTGATCGGTACTATCATTGAGATTAGTATCAATACGTTGGTCCAGTTTATCGTCTCTGGAATCAAGGATGGACGACTGGTGGAACTGACATCCCAAATCTATACGGATCCTCTCACGGGTCTGTACAATCGCCGGTATACGGAAATCTATTTCAACACCCTTAAGACCCAAGACCAACATATATGTGTGGCACTCCTGGATATCGATGATTTTAAGCAGATAAACGATACCTATGGACACCCTTGCGGGGATGAAATTCTGGTATTTCTTTCCAAATTTCTCCAGAGTAACCTCCGGAAAACCGATAGGATCTTTCGCTGGGGAGGGGAAGAATTCCTCATTATCATGGAGAATGTTACCATCACCGATGCTCAAAGTGTGATGGACAAACTGCGGAGTAGACTGGCAGAGACCGAGATTCAAACCAAACAGAAAGGTACCCTGGGCCTTACCGTTACTGTGGGAGTCGCTCCTTTTGATCTCACGAACCCAGATGCCAGTATTGAAGCGAGCGATAAACACCTCTATATCGGTAAGCGCAACGGTAAAAATCAAGTAGTCATATAGCATCCCCGCTACCTGGCGGATCTGCACCCAGACCCAGGAGCTCAACAGAAGCTGGGGCGGTTTCTTGAATCAAGCCTCACTTAGAAAAAAAAGCAAAATGGGAAAATTCCATGGTAAAGGTACCCCGGCCCTGGCTCACTGAACGCAGGGCCGTCATAAACCCGAACATCTTTGCCATAGGCGCTAGGGCCTTCACTTGGTCGCTGTATGCTTTGGAGTCCATGCTCAGGATCTGCCCCCCTCGCTGGGTTACGAGGCTTATGGCATCCCCCACGAATTCCTTGGGAACGATCATATCCACAGCCATGATGGGTTCCAGGAGTATGGGTGAGGCAGCCCGGCAGGCTTCGTCAAAGCCCAGGCTGGCGCAGGCTTCAAAGGCAAATTCAGTGCCGGTCAGTTCTGAATAGCCTATGTTGATGAGGCTTACCCCCACATCAATGCAAGGGTAGCCCAGGACGATTCCCCCGGCCAAAGCTCCCCGAATGCCCCGTTCTATGGCGTCAAAAATAACGTGGGGAATATCCCGGTTTTTGACTTCACAAGTATACCGGTTCCCCGTACCCCGCTCCAGAGGGCTTACCCGCAGGCTAAGGGATGCAGCGTTTTCTTTACCGGCGATGATACGGGAGAATTGTTCGCTCCGTTCCACCATCTGGCTCACCGATTCCCGATAGGTAACTTGAGGGTTCCCCACCTTGGCCCCTACATGATATTCCTTGAGGATCCGGGTAACCAGTACATCCAGGTGCAGTTCTCCCATGCCGGAGATGATGAGCTGGCCGGTTTCCTCGTTTTCTTTGGTGGTAAAGGTGGGGTCTTCTTTGGAAAGGAGGGCCAGAATGTCCTTGAGTTTTTCCTGCTCTGATAAGGTTTTGGGTTCAATTGATACGGAGATCACCGGTTCAGGGAAAGCCATCTTTTCCAGGATCACCGGCCAGCCTTCGCTCCCAATGGTATCCCCGGTCTGGGCAAGTTTCATCCCGATGATGACCCCAATGTCTCCAGCGGAGAGGTTTTCCAGGGGCTCGGATTTATTGGAATGCATCCGCAGGATACGGTTGGCCCGTTCCCGCTTCCGTTTTCCCACATTAAACACCCCAGTCCCCGGCTTGAGGGTTCCCGAATACATCCGTACATAACAGAGGCTCCCCGCTTCCCGATCATGCTGAATCTTGAAGACCAGTCCAAGGGGAGCCCCCGCAGGATCGCAGGGAATTGTGATTGCGGCTTCCGTACCTTTTTTGATATGATGGGCTGTTGCTGGCGCGCGTTCATCCGGCGCAGGCAGATAGGCCACCACCGCATCAATCAAAGGCTGGACCCCCATATTACGCCGGGAAGCCCCTGCCAGGATGGGGAGCAAGGTTCGTCTGAGAACAGCCTTCCGTAATTCCTTGGTGATGAGCTCATGGCTGATTTCCTCCCCAGAGAGGTACTGCTCGGTTATCAGGTCCGAGAAGCCGGACAGGGCATCAATGAGTTTTTCCCGCCATTCCTGGGCAAGCCTTTCCCGAGCTGGGGCGATGGAGCTATAGATAAGCCGTTCTCCTTCGGTAGCCGCATTCCAACGAATCTCCTGCATGGCAATGAGGTCGATGATCCCTTCAAAGCCCCCTTCCTTTCCGATAGGCACCTGAATGGCCACGGGGGAAGCCCCCAGTTTTGCCTTAATATCTTCCAGGACCTGAAAAAAATCCGCCCCTACCCGGTCCATCTTATTTACATACCCAATACAGGGTACCTGGTATCGTTCTGCCTGATGCCACACGGTTTCGGTTTGGGGCTCCACCCCTCGGACCGCATCAAAGATCGCCACGGCTCCGTCCAAAACTCGGAGGGAGCGTTCCACTTCTGCAGTAAAATCCACATGTCCAGGAGTATCAATAAGGTTTATCTGAAATTTTTTCCAGTAAATCGTGGTAGCCGCACTTTGAATGGTAATACCTCGTTCCTGCTCCTGTTCCATCCAATCCATGATGGCTTCACCATCATCAACTTCGCCGATCTTATGGCTTTTCCCGGTATAATAGAGGATCCGTTCGGTAGTAGTGGTTTTTCCGGCATCAATATGGGCCATGATACCGATATTACGCATTGCTTTCAGCATAAAAAACTCCTGGTACTCTACTATAGGGTAAGGACCGTAAAAAAACAATCGACCCCTTCTAAAGCCTACCAGCACCTTTCCGGTTCGTCCTCTTCCATCAACACCGTTACCGCTTCCCGAAGATACGCCTTAGAGACCCTCACGGACAAGGGCCTCCGGGCTCGTATTTCAGCTACATTGATGCGCTTCGGTACCACGATAGCCCGATAGCGGCTCCCAAAGGAATCAGGGTCATACCAAAGAAAACAGAGCCCAGTAGCGGGTTTTGGCAAAAAAACGCCCAATAGCTTGTGGTTCCCACAAGGGGTAAGCCAATGATGCCCAGGATGGCGACCAGGATCAACACGGGTTTTTTGGTCATGAGCAGTCCCCCCAAAAAGGGCAGCCCCACTGCTAGAGCGGTTCTCAGCAGGGGCACTAAGACCAAGAGCAAAGGCTGGTTCTGAACGCTCCAGCTTACCGTATGAATGGCCATATCCGGGATAAGCCATAGGAGGGCAAAACTTACCGCATCACCCCAGGTTCTTGAAAGTCCAAAACAGCATAACAAGCCATATAGCAGTAGCGGCAACAGCACCGGCACACTGACCATATCAACAAAGCCGCTTATCCACCGGGATTTCTCAAACCCACCGGGCTCCATGAGCGGTCCCAGAAAAAATAGCAACAGCCCCAGGAAGCTCCCTAAAAGCAAGGCGCCGATACCCTCTAGGCCCGTATCTTTTCCAGGGGAAAGGGCAGACCAAAACAGATAAAACAAGGGCGTCCAAAGGAAGCAAAACAAGCTCATCCTTTCCCCTTCACCCTTGCACTACCGGATTGGATAATATGCCAATTCCTTCAATCCCTACTTCTACCGTATCTCCCCCATACATGGGGCTGACTCCTTGGGGGGTACCGGTGGCGATGCTATCCCCTTCCTCGAGGGTGAAATTCTTGGATATAAAGGTATCAAAAGACTTACCGGTAGGCTTTTTGATTTCTTCTTGCAATGCTTTTTTCCGTATCTTTGTTAAGGAACCGGTTGAGTTACCAGAGTCGGGGTAACCGGACTGTTTCGTACCGGGGCCCCCTCATGCCTCAAGGATATGGTACCCTTACGGCCATCGGCAACAAGAACCCTTCCTGGAATCCCGGTTTCCAATATAAAGAAGGAAAGGGGATCCTCCAGTTCTTTCTGAATGGTCCGCCGCAAAGGTCGGACCCCGTATTTCGGATCCCAGCCCTTCTCCAGGAGGATTCGCCGGGCAGCGGGCATAATCTTAAGGCCATAGCCTTGTTCTGCCAGGCGCTGGGCCAGTTCTTCAAGCTGTATATCCAATATGGTTTCTACCTGCTTCATATTCAAGGGCTGGAATACCACCACATCATCCAGGCGATTGATGAATTCCGGGTTAAAGATGCGGCGCAGTTCTGCCAAGGCCAAGGAACGTATCTCTTTGTGGTCCATGATCCCGGTTCCCATACCAAAGCCCAATTGCGCATCCCGGGAAATCTCCCGGATTCCCACGTTACTGGTCATAATGATCACCGTATTGCGGAAACTAACCGTATGACCCAAGGTATCCTTGAGTTCTCCTTCCTCAAGGACCTGTAGCAAAAGGTTACATATATCCCGATGGGCCTTTTCGATTTCATCAAAGAGTACCACCCGGTAGGGGTTCCGACGGATTCGTTCAGTTAACAAGCCCCCGTCCCCGTAGCCTACATACCCTGGTGGCGCGCCCACGAGGCGAGAGGTGTTGTGTTTTTCCATATAATCGGACATATCAATCCGGACCAGGGACTCCTCAGTACCGAACAGATACGCCGCAAGGCGCTTAGCTAAGAGGGTTTTGCCGACCCCGGTAGGACCCAAAAACATGAAGGACCCCAGGGGACGGGCAGGTGAAGTGAGCCCTGCTCGGGATCTCCTGATAGCCTGGGCAATACATCGCACTGCATCGTCCTGTCCGATGACTTGCTGGTGCAATTTTGCCTCAATTCTGAGTAGTTGCTTTGATTCCTGTTCCTCCAGATGCATCAGGGGGATCCCGGTAATTTCAGACACCACCCGGCGAATATCCCCTTCTTCCACCAGGGGGGCTTGGTTATCCGCCACTCGTTCCCAGGCACGGCGTACGGTTTCAAGCTGAGTCCGGAACGTGCGGACCTTATCCCGTACTTGGGCTGCCCGCTCATAATCCTGAGCAGAAACCATGGTACCTTTTTCAGTGATCAAATGAAGAATTTCAGCCTCAATACCGGCAATTTCAGGAGGCTGGGCTTTGAGTTCCAGCCGTTTCATAGCCCCGGCTTCATCAAGGATATCAATGGCCTTATCCGGCATGTACCGATCCGTAATGTACCGTTGGGCGAGTTTTGCCGCTGCATGGATGGCCTCCTGGGTGTACTGGACCCGATGGTGCTCCTCATAATACTTTTGTATGCCTTTGAGGATTTCCAGGGTTTCGTCAAAACTCGGTTCATCTACGGGGATGAGTTGAAAACGCCGCTCCAAAGCAGGATCTTTTTCAAAATGCTTGCGATATTCGGTCAAGGTAGTGGCCCCGATACAGTGAAGCTCTCCCCGAGAAAGACCGGGTTTAACCATATTGGAAGCATCAATGGTCCCTTCCGCACTTCCTGCCCCAATGATGGTGTGGATTTCATCAATAAACAGAATCACATTCCCCGTCTGGGATATTTCCTTCATGATTTTTTTGAACCGTTCTTCAAATTCCCCCCGGTATTTAGTGCCTGCCACCACAGAACCCAGATCTAGGGAAAGAATCCGCTGGCCTGCCAGGGTTTCAGGGGCATCCTCCCGAGCTAAAACCTGGGCCAGTCCTTCCACAATCGCGGTCTTGCCCACCCCAGGCTCCCCCACCAGGATCGGATTATTCTTGGTTCGCCGGACTAAAATTCGGATGGCCCGGGCAATCTCTTTCTGTCTTCCCACCACGGGATCCAGCTTACCCGCTCGTGCAAGGGCGGTGAGGTCCCGGGAATAGCTGTCCAGGATGGGCGTAAGGGAAGGATAAATAGCGGGTTTTATTCGGGGAATTGATGGATGGAGCCCTTCTCTGAGCTCATCCGGGAAAGCACAACGGGATCCGTAGGCCCCTGCCCCTTCATCCCCCTGAGAGGCATGGTTAAAAGTAGTCTCCACCACCACCCGGAACATATCCGGATCCACTGCCCGCTCATCCAAGTACACCTGAATGATAGAATGCTGCTCTCGCATGGCTGCCAATAAGAGATGTTCCGTACCGATATACAGGTTTCCCATGGACCGAGCCTCATCCCCGGCCATATCCAGCATGGTTTGTGTCCGATCTGACAGAGGCAGGTCCCCATAAATCGTAGCTCCCACCATACGGGGTATTCCCTTTTCCAGGGTACGCTTGAATTCCAGCAAATCTATTCTGAGAAATATCAGGGCCTTGGAAGCAGTTCCTGATCCGTCTTTGAGTAATGCCATGATGATATGTTCAGGCGTGAGCTGATCTGAATTGAAACGACGCCCCTCTTCTTGGGCGTTGGTATATAATATACGTTGTACTCGCCTGGTTAAGCCTAAGCCTTTAAACACAAAAGCCCCCCCCGATCCTGGCATGGATTTACAAAAAGTGCTCATCCTCCCCAGGGTACTCACCTTCTTCTGTTATTATTTTAACCATATCACAATCACCTAAGGGTCTGCAACACGGTTTACCCGTCACCCAAGGCATTCTGGCTGAACAAGGCATGAAGCAGGAAATCATCGACGGTCGCCCTGAATCGTATTCTTTCCCCTATTGAAACTTATCGCAAAAGAAGCATATACTTAGTATATATAAGCGGTGTTTGAAAGAAACAAAGAAAAACGAGGAGGACAAAAAGAGAACCATGGTGAAAAGAATGGTGGTTGGGGCGGCTATAATCGCCGCTATGATCGTAGCTTCGGGATGCCGAGCTAAACAGCAGGAGCAGTCGCAAAGTGAAAGCCCGGCTCCTTCGCTATCCGCAGAGGTGGTGGGTATTACGGTGCGCTTATTAACCGATGCCACCGGGATAGATGATAAGTCCTTCAATGCTGCAGCATGGCGGGGAATTCTGGAATTTTACGGGGATACCTGGGCCAATACCCGGCAGCGGGGTACGGCTTACGATGTGGTAACTGGCCAAACCCAGGATATGTATATCCCCAATATCAAGCAGGCCACGGATGAGCAGTACGACCTGATTGTGGCTACGGGCTTTACCTTCGCGGATGCGGTTACCGAAGTTGCCAAGGGTAATCCAAACCAGAAATACATGATCGTGGATGTAGACTGGGTCAACCTTCCCAATGTATTGGAGGCGATTTTTGCTGAACATGAAGGCTCCTACTTAGTTGGGGTTGCGGCAGCCCTCAAAGCCCAGAAGGATGGTATCGAAAATCCCAAATTCGGCTTCATCGGCGGGGTTCCTGGTGCAACGATCACCAAATTTGAAGTCGGCTTCGTGCAGGGGGTCCTTTCAGTGATTCCCCATGCCCAGATCCTGGATTACTACGTCAATAGCTGGGGTGAACCGGGGCTTGCCAAGACCCAGGCCAAGAACTGGTATGATTCCGGGGTGTATGCCATCTATTCCGCGGCAGGGGGCAGTGGAAACGGAACCATCGCCCAGGCTAAGGAATACCGGATCCAAGGCAAAAACGTGTGGGCCATCGGGGTTGATTCAGATCAACACGAAGAAGGGCTGTATACGGATACCGAATCAGCGGTCCTCACCTCTATGGTTAAGCGGGTTGAAACCAGCTTGATCTATGGCCTTAATGCGGTAAAAAATAACACCTTCAAAGGGGAAGTGATCACCTTTGATGTGAAAGCCGATGGGGTGGGCTATTCCACTACCAATCCGGCCGTAACCCAGGATATTCAAAGCCAAGTAGAAGCTGTAAAACAGCAAATCATTTCCGGTCAAATCAAAGTGGCCGCTACTAATGCGGAAGCCAAAACCTTGCCCGGCTTCCCCCAAGACCTGAAGGCATTAGATAATTAAGACTGCTGACGGTTTGAGTCTTTGAAACCGGAAATTACGGGAGAAAAGCGGGCTTTAAGCCCGCTTTTTCGGAAGCTTTTCCCGGTGGACCCACGGTCCGTAGGGAACTGCAAAGCGGACCTTCGCGTTTTGGGAAAGCCGCGGAGGTCCCAAGAAAGCCCTTTCGGGGGTGGAGGGTGGCGCCTCCTGTCCACCCCCCCCCGGAAGCAGTGTATGTGGAAATGAGGGGGGGCTGATGCCTGAACCTGCCATTGAGATGGTGAATATCACCAAGATATTCCCCGGGATCATTGCTAACGATAAAGTTAATTTTACCGTAAACCAGGGCGAAATTCATGCCTTGTTGGGAGAAAACGGCGCGGGGAAATCAACCCTCATGTCCATTCTCTTTGGCCTTTATGAACCTGATGGGGGTATCAATAAAATATGGGGCCGGGAAGTGCATATCCGTAACCCCAATGATGCAACCGCCCTGCACATCGGTATGGTCCATCAGCATTTCAAGCTGATCCATAATTTCACCGTTACGGAAAACATCGTGCTCGGTCTTGAACCCCACAGCCCCTGGGGAAATCTGGACCTCAAAACCGCGGAAAAGCGGGTACAAGAACTCTCGAAAACCTATGCCCTGGCAGTGGATCCCCGGGCCCTGATTGAGCATATCACCGTGGGTATGCAGCAGCGGGTGGAAATCCTCAAGATCTTGTACCGGGATGCGGATATTCTTATCTTTGATGAACCCACTGCTGTGTTAACCCCCCAAGAAATCGACGAGCTTTTGACCATCTTCCGTAGGCTCAAGGCGGAGGGAAAAACCATCGTGTTTATCACCCATAAACTGAAGGAAATCAAAGCCGTGGCAGACCGCTGTACGGTTCTGCGCCGGGGTAAATCCGTGGGAACCGTTACGGTCAAGGACGCGGGTGAGCAGGAGCTGGCGGAGAAAATGGTAGGCCGCACCGTGAACTTCCGGCCAAATAAGCGCGAGGCCCATCCGGGGAAACTGATTCTCCAGCTTGAAGACCTAACCGTTATGGGCCCCAAGGGGATTCCCGCAGTGAAGAACTTTACCCTGGATGTGCGGGCGGGGGAAGTGGTGGGCGTTGCCGGAGTAGACGGCAATGGCCAGGCCGAACTGGTGGCGGCGATCTCCGGCTTGCTTCCGGTTAAATCCGGGCGGATCCTCCTTAAAGGGAGAGACATTTCCAAAGAAAACATTAAAAAGCGCACTGAGGCTGGGATTGGGTTTGTCCCGGAAGATCGGCATAAATACGGCCTGGTCTTGGATTTCCGGCTGGACGAGAATCTCATCCTGAAAAGTTACCATAAAAAGCCCTATTCCAACCGGTTCGGCTTTTTACGGTTCCATGTGATTGAAGATCATGCAGAACAGCTGATCCATCAATTCGATATACGGGCGGGAAACGGCGCAGCCACCTCAGCGAAATCCATGTCCGGCGGTAATCAACAGAAAGTGATCATTGCCCGGGAACTGGATGTCTCTCCTGAACTGCTGATCGTGTCCCAGCCTACGCGAGGACTCGACGTGGGCGCTATCGAATACATACACCAGCGTATTCTGGACGAGCGGGACAAGGGACGGGCGGTACTGCTGGTATCCTTTGAACTGGATGAAATCTTGGGGCTCTGTGATCGTATTGCCGCGGTTTCAAAAGGATCCGTGGCAGGTCTCGTCTCTGCCGCAGAAGCGGATGAGAAACATATTGGCGCTATGATGGGGGGCATTACGGGAGATGCCTTAGGAGTAGGATGATATGGCGGTACCTTTTCGGACTTCTGCAAAACAACAGGCTGCTATCCGGGAACATATCCTGGAGGTATTCACTGGTTCCAACGGCCTCTTATCCGTAACCGTGGTGATTTTGGGCTTCCTCGTGGGAACCCTGCTGATTCTTGCCGTAGGCCGGAGCCCTGGGGGTATGTATTCCGCAGTGGTCCAGGTGCTTTCCGGTTTTGACTTACGGCGCTGGACCATAGCGGAAGGTCCTGTTGCCCAATGGCTTCACCAGACCTTAGGCTGGGAACTACGCCTTCCCCTGTGGAATGTGCGCTACATTGGAGAATGGCTGGTCATGTCCATACCCCTTATCCTTTGCGGCTTCTCCATGGCCTTTGCCTCCCGGACCGGGCTGTTCAATATCGGTGCGGAAGGACAGTACATTGCAGGTCTTACGGCGGCTCAGTTTATCGCCCTCTATGGCCCTCCGGTTCCCGGACTCCACTGGGCCTTGGCAGTAACCGGAGCGCTTCTTGCAGGAGCGTGCTGGGGGGGCATCGTGGGGTTCTTAAAAGCCCGGTTTAACGTATCTGAAGTGGTCGCTACTATTATGATGAACTACATCGCCTTCTATGTTTCCCGGTATAGCACCATGCAAATTCCTGGAGCCAATACCTTCCAAACCCCTCCCCTGCCCCCTACGGCCCGGCTGGTAAGCCCCTTTCTGGAATCCATCACCAATGGTTCCCGGCTGAATTATGGACTGTATCTCACCATAGCAGGGATAGTTTTTTTCTGGCTCATCATGGGAAAAACCCGATTCGGTTATTCCCTACGGGCCACAGGATTGAATAAAGACGCTGCCCGGTATGGGGGAATCAGCGTAAACGCCAGCATCACCGCAGCTATGGCCATTGCCGGAGCTTTTGCAGGGCTTGCAGGGGCCATAGTTTCCCTCGGGGTGTTCCCCTCGGGGCGGGTTCTCTCGGTCCAAGATGGCTATGGTTTTGACGGCATTGCGGTGGCCTTGGTGGGGAATAGTACTGCCGGGGGAACCGTCCTTGCAGGGCTGCTTTTCGGCATGTTAAAGTCTGCCCAGCCCCTGATGCAGTCCCGGCATATCCCCAAAGAGATTACCTCGATCATCATGGGCCTGGTGGTAGTCTTCATCTCCCTACGCGCCGGGGTGCGGATCATCATTGACTGGCAACTCAAAGAAAAAGCCCGCAAAGGGAGGATAAGCGAATGATCCTATTTTTCAATACCCTGGTACAGATGCTTCCTTCAACCCTTATGATCGTGGCTCCCATCTTAATTGCCGCCACCGGAGGACTCATCAGCGAACGAGCCGGGGTGGTCAACATCGCTCTAGAGGGACTCATGGCTATCGGGGCTATGATTGCGGCTACTACCCATGTGCTCTTAGAAACCACCATCGGATTTTCCATCCCCTTGGCGCTCATCCTGGCTGCCCTGGGAGGCTGTCTTTTCTCCCTCATCCATGCCTTTGCTTCCATAAGCCTTCAGGCGGATCAGGTTATCTCTGGAACCGGGATCAACCTCCTATCCACCGGGATAACCCTGTTCTTCTGCCAGCTTCTCTTCCAGATGGACCGGACCATGAACCCCAAACTTGGTATGATGCCCGGTCCTGGGGGGATCTATCCTACCGTGTGGATAGCTTTGGTCTTGTTAGGGATCACCTGGTTTGTACTCTACCGGCGGCCCTGGGGACTGCGGCTCCGTTCCTGTGGCGAACATCCCCAGGCCCTGGCCTCTGCGGGGGTGAACGTACTAAAGATCCGCTACATTGCGGTCCTCATCTCCGGGGCCTTGGCAGGACTGGCAGGAGGCTGCATCGTGTTGACCCAGGATATCCAATACACCGTAACCACCATCAATGGAAAGGGCTTCATTGCCCTCGCTGCGGTGTCTTTCGGGCGCTGGCTTCCCCTGGGGATTCTGGGCTCTTCCTTTCTTTTTGGTGCGGCTTCGGCCTTGGCGGTGAATATTATCAACATCAAGGCACTACAATTCCTCCCTTCGGAATTCTTTAACGCCCTGCCCTATGGTATCACCCTGGTAACCTTGGTATTTTTCAGCGGTAAGGATTACGCCCCCCGAGCTGCCGGGCAACCCTATGATAAGGGGAAGCGATAACCTAGGACTTTGTACATGGGTACTGGACAAAATCCGGGCAAATTGGTATATTAGGTACAGTGGCGCCGTACCCAAGCGGTAAGGGAGAGGTCTGCAAAACCTTTATACGACGGTTCGATTCCGCCCGGCGCCTATATGTTTTCATGGTAGCCCTATGGTAAGGAATACCAAAGCGACGGAATCGGAACACCTATCAGGCAGGTGAGACTTTCACCATTTCCACTAGACAGGCAAAAAATCCAATCTCAGGTACCGCAATGGGTGGTCGGTTTTAATCCACGCGCTCATATAAAGCGCGACAGCGTCCTTACCGTGGGGTTTAATATCCCGTCGCTCTGCGCTAAACTTGACCCACAAAAATGATACCCCATGAAACCCCTGCCAGCCTCAGCCGAACATTCCCCCTAAGGGAGTATCCATGCCGGTTCCTTTCTGTTTCCTGCAAACTGATTAAAGCTAAATGGCTGGTCAATCCCTTCTATCTCTCGATGAGACCATTACGATTACTCCAACCGGGAGTGTGGTACGAAATCCGTACCCGTATCAACAATCGGGAACCCCTCTTCCGCCACTATACCGCAG
>JAITJS010000022.1 GCA_031278815.1 Treponema sp. | reverse complement strand
AGCTCCTCCCAGGGCTTATAGATGCGGGAGGCAATATAGGGCAGTCCCTCATTGGTAATCACAAAGTTTTTATACTCTTGTACTCGCTTTCCAAAGTCCGTTTTAAGGTAATCGGATATAATATTCGTCCAGCTCGTCATCGGCGACATCATCGCGGATAGGTGATAACTTCTATCCCGCAGATCCTGCGCTTCCCCCTGGGCTTCCCAGTATGCAAGCCCTCCCACGCTCTTTTCTTTCATAAAAACCGGCTTTTCAGCCTCAAAAAAATCCTCCCCGCAATGGCGGCACTTATACCGGGTACTTCCAAGTACCAGACTCAACCGTTTGTTTTTGTTTTCCCGGTAATCCGCATACAGTCCATACTCTTTCCCTTCCTTCATCATTTCTAAATACTGGAACCCTCCACAGCGGGGACAGGGTACCATATATTCCCGGCGGTCTCCGGCCATAAACGCCTGGTAGATCCGGCTCATCGATAGAGATGAGGGAGTTGACAGCTTCACCACTTTAAGGTTATCAATCGTCTTACCCCGGGCCTCTATGATGGTTTCCGGGTCTCCCTGCCCTTTGAGTTCCGGCGGAGCTTCGTCCAATTCGTCCATGATGATTAAATCCCAGGAAAAGGATTTGAGTTTCCCCACCGCATTATAACTGGCTATCATAAACCGGCGCCCCCCGGCCAATTCTTTGTAGTATACGCTATCCCCGCTTTTCCGTTGCTTTTCCCGCTTGGTTACCGGTCGGATCTTATCTTGCAATCCTGAAAAGTCGATAAGGGCATCTAACGCATAGGATGAGCGCATCCGTGCCATATCCATATCGCTTATGATGTATAAAATATTGTGCAGCCCATACGCGATACTATGTCCGATGGCATTCTCTATGGTGGTGGTACACAAGGACTGGGTTGATTTAAGGATGGTAATCATACGGATTGTGCTGTCTGGGTGTAGATTTTCTTGTATTTCCAGGGCATAGGGTACAAATGAGCCGTCCCACAGTCCAGGATGTTCGGTGCTGCCCGCGGGCAGGAAACGGTTTTTTTCTGCCCATTCAGTTATAGAGGGTATTCTGTAGTCCAGATTGATGTTCTTTAAGAAAAAGAGTGCGGTTTTGATCGTATTCGTAAGGATGTATGGGTCTTTAGCCATTAATGAGTTCCTTTTCTAGCAATTTAACCATTGATTGGATAGATTGTTCCATTTCTTCGCAGAGGAGCGCCAAGGTTTCATGGTCTTTATATCGTTTCTTGATTTGTTCAAAGCCATTGGTTATTCCCTGCTGAATGAACGACAGTAAGTATACCATCTTTTCCCGTTCTACATACACGCCCCGTTTTACCTCAAGGTCGATACATGCAGATTCGGCTTTGATGCGTTCATTGCGGGCTTGTTGGATGAGTTTCTCTCTCCCTGCTTGCTCGGCATTTTCAGGCGTAAATTCATCTGATTGAGCCGGTCCTGCTTCATCCTGCGTGGTACGCCTCACCTTCTGCGGTATACTGCGGCTGGATGCTCGTGCTAGGTACACCATCCACGATGGGTCGTCTGTCTCCACACGCCATCCTTCAGGGGTTTTACGCAAAAACGGCAGCGTCGGCGTTTTTTTGGTGAGCCGGTACAGTGCAGGCTGTGAAGGCGCTCCATCAATTCTTGAATCAGTCAGAAGACGCAGCAACATGGAAAAATTATACCATTTTATAAAATCGAGTTATAATCTTTCTAAAGAGGTCTCCTTTTTAACCGTGCCACCCAGACTTTGCCAGGACCCACCCGGTGATTACAAAGCTGCAAAATCAAGGCTTATGGGCTGATACTTTCCCTGTTCATCCCTGATGTAAAACCGGATATACTCCTTAGCGCCGATAATCTGGATAGAATCATTGATGGCTTCCATGGCCCGTTTCCATTGCGGATCCTCAATGTTCAGTCTGCGTAACCCAAGAATCCTGGCGGTATTAACCGTACCTTGATGGTCTACTTGGAATGCATCCTGTATCAAGGCCTTGAGTTCACTGGATGACCCTTGAGCCCAGCGGGTAATGCAATCGTCTATGAGGCTTTTCGCAATCTGCAGCCGCTCATCAAAGCAGAGTGTTTTATTCACATCCAGGTCAAGGCGGAGACTGCCGTCATAACTGACCATGCGTATGTTACCCTTTTTCCCCCCAAACTTCCGTCCATACTTCTCATACGAAAGGGACAGGTAGGAAACCAAATCGCTTTTGATTTCGGCCTTAAATCGAGTGATGGTTTCCTGCATATTCTGTGCTTTAGTTACGATTTCCTTCACGGTTTGGTCTCGTAGTTTGTCGATGTCTTTGACTCTATCCACTGGTACAAGCCGTCCCTGGCTATCTTGCATGTAGCCGCTCATGCCCTCATTGGTTACGGTGGTGTTCATGGTCTCTCCTTCATGGTTCGTATATGCTGCTCTATACTATCATGGTTTACCCCGGATGATAATTTCGGGTACGCAGAATGAAGGGGAATCACCCTGTTGAATGTATGCCATTGACCACCGAGAATAGTATGAGCTATATTTAGTGGTAGATTATGGATTTCAACAGACTGAAAACTGATAAAATAGGGGCTTTTTTTGATGGGTTTGCTTCCGCTTTTGATCTGAGTGGTCAAACGTTTATATCCCTTCCGGATCTGGATTCCGGGTTTCAGCATGATAGGGAAGCCTTAAAGGGTGATTGGGAAGCGGTCGGGACTGATTTGGGTCGTGCTATGAATATTGTAGCCCATGAGCCATAAAAGTCAGTCGACCCAACAAGAATTATCTGTATCATATCAGGGCCCTTTGCCAGCGTCTCGTGAATTTGCGGGGTATGAGCAGGTACTTCCAGGCGCTGCGGAGCGGATATTGGCCATAACAGAGCAAGAAGCCAAACACCGGAGAGAAAACCAGGAAAAATTAGTCAAGGCTTCTATAAAATATAGCGGGAGAGGACAAGTATTTGCGTTTATTATCTCCCTTCTTTCTATTGTCGGGGTTGGCTTTAGTATATACTTCGTGGCGCCTATTGCCTCTATAGCCCCTGCCCTTATCGCTATAAGCGGGTTAGTGTCGCTCTTTACCAACAAAAACAGATGACCCATAGTCTCTCCCGCGTAATGGCCGGACACTTCTGCCACCGCCTCCCGGATAAGCCCACCATATCGCCAGGGCCTCCCCGGACCCCTATAGACACACCACTGGGTATTGGCTGGAGGGATGCCCTTACCCTGAGCGCGGCCCCATGAGCCCGTAGCCTTGCTAGGTTGCATTATCCGGCGGCAACTTTCACGGGAGGAGGGCCGATGGTTGCGGCGTTTCGTTTTTCTTTCCAAAACTGCGCTATCTTGTAGGTAACGTCATCAAAAGCTAGGCCCTTATTAAAAACGAGCTTTTGAGTCGTACCATCGCGGGTAAAATATCCCCTGCAATTCCAGCATTTACCGTCTTCAATGGGGGCACTACAATGCGGACAAGTCGTAGGATAATCTTCACGGATTGCCTTGTTCTTGGCTTTTAAGGCTTCATTTTTTTGGTTTTCTTCCTGTTTTTTTCGCCATTCTGGATACTTTTGATGTAGTTCCGTCCAGTTTACGGCGGAAATGAACAGATTCCGCTGTTCTTCTAAACTTTTTTGGGAGTATTTTTTATGGGTTTTGAGCCAAAAAACTATAAAATCAAGAAAAGCATGGTGCTGAAAGAAGAACCAATCATGCTTAATTCCGGAGGTTAAAAATTTTTGGGCTATTGGGTGGGGATTTTCGATAGAAATTCCCAGTTTTTCTGAGGCGATTATGATTTTATCGAGCATTTTCGTTACATGATCATGATCATTATGTTTTAAATGTAAATGTAATGAATGATCATGATCATGTGATTCGTTTTCCGATTCGTTTTGATTCGTTTTCCGATTCGTTTTGATTCGTTTTCCGATTCGTTTTGATTCGTTTCGGATTTGTCTTTGATCGTTTCCAGATATGCTTTTTGGGCGTTCCGGTTCCCTGGTTGGGCGCCTCTGTTCCGGGGCTGCAGGTCAGGGAGCGTTTCGGGGCTTTGCGTTGCCGGCATAGGCCATGATTTGGTGCAAATAACACATACCTGCTCAATCTTGGAGAGCGACTCAAGGTTCGGTTCAACGCCCATATACCGGTACGCTTGGATGCACCGCATAAGCCGCCCATACTGCCGGTCTGATAACCGGCCCGTTCCTGCTTCATATACCATACAGTATATTGCATCGTCCGGGCTTTGCGCTACCAATGGCCATGATTTGGTGCAAATAACACATACCTGCTCAATCTTGGAGAGCGACTCAAGGTTCGGTTCAACGCCCATATACCGGTACTCGTGGATACACCGCATAAGCCGCCCATACTGCCGGTCTGATAACCGGCCCGTTCCTGCTTTAGAGAGGGCACAATACAATTCAGCGCTATAGTTCATATTTTCTTCCCGGTAGAGGCGTCTTGCTCAATGATACGGATAAGGGGTAATTCCCCGGTGCTATAGCCCCTGTCGATGGCATAATCGGTTTTATGGACGTATCGCAGGATTTGTCCGTACTGCCTATCAGAGAGCTCTTTCCCCCTCTCATAGAAGGCTGCATAAAATTGAGCACTATAGCTATAGCTCCTCATGGCTCCTCCTTTTTTGCTTTAGTAGTGCTGCAAAACACCGCATTAACCGCCAGCGCTGCCAAAAGGTCATAGAACACCGCAGGTATGCAGAAAAAAATAAATTCAAGCAAGCTCTGCCGGATATGGAAAAGTCCGGCCAAATAGATGAAAACCGACTTCACTTCCGTAACCGGGTAAGCCGCTTCAATCGTCGTGGTTATTCGCTGCCATAGGGCCGAGCGTTCCCTATAAGCCGTTTGCAGCGCCGCATCCGCCGCATCCCGTCTTGCCCAGGACTTGTCCTTCCAGTAGGCCGCTTCTCGTTTCAAGTCCTCTATCTGGACCTCAAGCCCCTCCATCTGAACATGCAGCAGCTCAAGTTCCCCTCGTTTTGCCTCATTCGTCCGTACTACCGAGGTTTCCGCCTCTTCCTGGGCCGTGAACTGGTCGTAGTTGACGGCCACCGTGGAAAAGATGGAGAAGGAAACCGTGGCGATTCCCAGGCCCCGTAAAGCCCAGCCAAAAAACCGGCGCCGGAGGGGGAAGGCAAAAATCGTTGCCGAGAAAACCACCATTACCACCGCCGTAATCAGGGCCACCCAGGAAGGCTTACCTGCGGCTACCAGGTAGTGATACCCGTGATAGACGCTCATGCCTGCGGCAGCAAGGCCGGAACCCCCGATGAGCATCGTTACCAGGCGTTCTGCCCCGCTCATACCCACCGTTACGGGTACCGAGGTGGGCCGGCGCTCCTGTGTTACCTTCGGGATTCCCGAAGGCATCCCCCCGCCTAAGCGGGGACTCTCAGGGAAAACATTGCTTACCACCGGTTCCACCCGCGCCGGCCTCTCCGGGGATGGGACATACTCCGGCTTAGGCGCGGATGGCGGCGGTTCCGCCTCACGCCGCCGCCGAATACGTCCCCGGGCCTGCTTCTCTCTCGGAAATTCAGGAGCCGGAAACCGCACCATCTTCTTAGGTTCTTCTGGTTTCTTCATCTCTCGCTTATCCAGTTCGCCAACAAACAGATCCCCCTGGGCTGCATAAGCCCCCATCGTTTTCCCCATCGTTCCCCTTCCTCCTCCGGCCAAGCCGTCTTATCCCACCGATCCCTCAGGGGGAATCGTTACGGAATACTTTCTATCCAGGTTTCGCTTGGCCACCTTGATACCGTAGAGAATAGTCCGCCTAAGCCATTTGGCTTCGTCAAACACGCTGTTGTCTATGAGCCGTCGGAACTCCGCATACTCCTCATCCCTGAGGTTTACGTGGATGGTGTGTTCGTTGGGGAAGGAGAAGGGAACGATTTCTGTTTG
>JAITJS010000122.1 GCA_031278815.1 Treponema sp. | reverse complement strand
TCCAGCTTTTCCTTCTCGTTCAAGTAGACCAGATCATGCTCATCATTCCGGGCCACGGGCAGGTTCGTGGGGATGACCACCACCTCCAGGTTATAAATCTTGCTGAACTCCACGGCCTCCGTATCCGCAGTGCCGGTCATGCCGGAGATCTTGGCGTACAGTCTAAAGTAGTTCTGGAAGGTAATGGTTGCTAAGGTTCGGTTCCGCTGGGCGATTTTGATCCGCTCCTTTGCTTCAATGGCCTGATGGAGTCCGTCGGAATAGCGGCGGCCCTGGAGGATCCGACCGGTAAATTCGTCTACGATCTGGACCTGTCCGTCCTGGACCACGTAATCCACATCCAGGTGGAAGAGCTTATGGGCCCGCAGAGCCTGGGTAAAGTAATGAATGTACTCGAAATTCTCCTCATCCACGATGGCCCCTTTGATGAGGTTCCGCTTCTGGAGAATTTCCTCTATCTTGGTAAGCCCAGCGTTGCTAAAGGAAATGCCCTTGTTCTTTTCGTTGATCTTATAATCCCCCACCACTTCTTCACCTTGAGTTTCATCAGGGTATTCCCCGTCCGCTTTCTTTTGCACTTCCTCCAGGGAGCCCAAGAGCCGCTCCACCTCGGCGAACTTGAAGGTGTCATCCTCGGCGGCTCCGGAGATGATAAGGGGGGTACGGGCCTCATCAATGAGGATGGAGTCGATTTCATCAACGATACAGAAATGATGGCCCCGCTGTACCCGGCTTACCAGGTCTCGGCACATATTGTCCCGGAGGTAATCAAAGCCAAACTCGTTGTTCGTTCCATAGGTAATGTCGCAGTCATAGTTTTCCTTACGCCGGGCATTATCCATATTCGAGAGGATGGTTCCCACGGTGAGTCCCAAGTACCCAAAAATCGGCCGCATCCATTGTGCATCCCGTTCAGCCAGATAATCGTTTACCGTTACCACATGGATACCTTTGCCGGGGATAGCGTTCAGGTACGCGGCGGCAACGCTCATCAAGGTCTTCCCCTCACCGGTCTTCATCTCCACGATTTTACCCTGGTGCAGTACGATGGAACCCAGCACCTGCACATCGTAGGGTCGCTCTCCCAGGGTACGCCGGGCCGCTTCCCGGGCCAGGGCAAAGGCTTCGGGGAGCAGCTCATCCAGGCTTTCTCCCTGGGCGTGGCGGTCTTTGAACTGGCGGGTCAGCTCGGGGAATTCCTCCGGGGGAAGCCCTGCGGCCCAGCCTTCCTTTTCATTGACTCGGTGTAATATAGGCAAGAGCGCTTTAAGGTCCCGTTCATGCTGGGAACCGAACAGCGCTTTAATGAAATTCTCAAGCATAGATTACTGTAACGTGTAAACTTCCCTATTGACAAGACGGTGAACATCACCGTCTTGTGGGCTTAGCGCCGATCTCCGGGCAGGGCTTTTTCTAAAGGGGTAACTCTCCTCATTCTCTCACTGGTTTTAGCCATTGCCGGATGTGAAACCTAAACGGAAGGAGGCGTCAGCTATGAAGCAGTACAGGATGCCATCGAAAATGCGCCTTTCGTCAATACCGATCCCAGTCTAAGCAGCCTGGATAATGCCCTTGCCTATATTTCCAAATGGGTTTGGCAGTATGAAGTCAGCGAAACGGATCGGAGGCTGTATTTCAACGATTACTATGTCGCCTTTACCCTCACCCGCTTCAGTTTCAGCGCTAATTTTGTCGGAATACCCAAGGGGAATTATCCCTACACCCTTGCCAAAGCTGGAGACGACTATATTCTAAAAATCACCGACTGGACTCAGAGCGCTCCCGGCGGCAGTCTCAAGGCAATTGCAAGGATTACCTATGACCCGGACAAGCTGACTCTGACTTTTACCAACCCCTCCGATGACGATGATTATTGGAGCGTGGAAGGGGACACCTTCTTGCCGGATTTGACGGAGTACTATGCCACAAGCAGTTTTGTGAGTAGCGCTTATGTTTATGTTGAAAACAACATTCCCGCATCCGCCGCGAACAAGGTAGGGACCATTTCCTTCAATACTACCGGCAACTTGGTTACTACGGACGCTTCGGAGGTTTTTGATACCGCTCTGAACAATAAATCCGGCGGAGTAGCCTGGGCGGTGGTGGGCAAGGAACGGAAACTCCTCGCCAACAGTTATTCGGAGATAGGCGTGGTTTCGGTGGATCCTGAAAAGCCGCTTATCACCCTTGGGGATAAGCAATTCGCCCAGCGCATCGCCCTCTGCGGTTTTATCTGTACCTACTACGGGGTAGATTGCTGCCCCTATATTAACGGTAACTGGGATGCGGTGAATGAGTCGGATGCTGTGCTTACCGGCACCGACGCGGCCTATTTCACCATCGCGGCAAACCAGGGCTGGTTTAAACTCCAAAAGAGCACCGAAGACAACGGCCCTGTGGATGCAGCGGTTTACGGAGCGGGCCTTGCAGGTCTCAGCGCTGATAGCAATAACCCCGCATACGGGATTGCAATTGATGAAAATAATCTGACTATTTATGATCAGACGACCCATCAGCCCCTTCTGACATTTGTTGATCTTGCGTCCGTGGACAGCCAGGGGGAGGGAATAACGGCTATCACTCCCAACCCAAGGATAATCACATTTAAACCCGCGGGAAAGGACACGGTCATACGGCTTAAAAAACGGTAACAGCCCAAAATACGGGATGCCACCGTTTTCGGACCCCCGCGTTTATCCTGATCTCCCGGAAGATTGCTTGAAAAATACTCAGATTATGGTATCATACAGACCGTATGAAAACTTGGGGGGTGCTATGTCTGGGTTTACTTCTCACGACGTTGGTCTATGGCGAAGGCGCTCGAGACAGGGGGAGTCAACCCTCTTCAGTCAAGGAAGCGGCGCCAGCCCCATCAGCAAATACACGAAACCTCCCCGCCGAAAATACCCCTCCGGTTCCTGATCCTTCAGGGCAGGAACCAACTCAGGAGGTCTATACCTTAAAACCGGTTCCAGAACACTTGGTATGGGTTGAAGGCGGGGTCTTTTCCATGGGGAATGCCTCAGGGGAGGAAGATGAAAAACCGATCCATGAGGTACGGATCCGGAGTTTTATAATAGGAAAGACCGAGGTAACCCAAAAAGAATATGAGGCCCTTATGCGGGACAATCCCAGCCGTTTCAAAGGGGAGGCCCTGCCGGTAGAACAGGTAACCTGGTATGATGCGGTGGAGTATTGCAACAAATTAAGCCAAAAAGAAGGATTAAGCCCGGTGTACTCCTGGAAGGAGGGCCAGATCAGCGCGGATCCTGCGGCTGACGGATACCGTTTGCCTACTGAGGCGGAATGGGAATATGCGGCCCGGGAGAGAAAACTGGATACCCCGAGGGGTGTCTATCCCGAAGGAGAGGACCTCGATTCCTTTGCCTGGTATACTGAAAACAGCGATAATAAAACTCATGAGGTAGCATTGAAAGCCCCCAATAACCTTGGTTTGCATGATATGGCCGGCAATGTATGGGAGTGGTGCGGGGATTGGTATGGGGGATATGAAACCGAGGCCACGGCGCTTTTCCCGGATCCTGTTCGGGTAACCCGAGGGGGCAGTTGGAACAGTAAGGCTCAATGCCTGCGTTCAACCTATCGGCATGGAGGAGATCCCTCCAAAGGATATAGTGACCTTGGTTTCCGAGTTCTCCGTTCTGCCTTTTAGTATTCCCCTTCACCATAGATTGACAAGTTCCCCTGAGGCGTCTAAGGTTCCTTTATGCGCCTGTCCGTGAAAATATGGATATTGATAAGTACCCTTGTGAGCCTCTTGGCAGGGGCCTGTACCCAGGAACCCTTCCCCTCTATCAGCCGGGAAAATCTCTTCACCCTGGAAATCGGACGCATGGAGGATCAAATAGCCCTGTATAACCTGGAAGGGGATCAGGGGATCCGCAGGACCGAACTTGCCATGCGGGAGGGTCTTTTTTATATTTCTGATGGTAATGGGGCAAAGATCGCCCGGTATAATTCCTATGGGGATCTGTTGTTTATGATTTATAATGACCAGACCAATCCCCTGCCCCTAACCTTACTGCCTTTGAAGGAAGGCGAAATTGTAACCCGCTGGGCCGTTACCTATCCCCTCCAGACTCCAGGAAAAATCACCGTGGATTCCCGGAAACATCTGTATGTGGAAGACCAGCTTCCCGATGAAGGGCACCGTTTTGATCCGGATTCAAAGGCCATCCTCAATAAGGTGATCCTGCATTTTGACGAATATGGCCGCTTTGTGCGGTATCTGGGCCAGGAGGGTATTGGCGGCAGCCCCTTCCCGAAAATCGAAGGACTGTACACCTCGGTTCAGGACGACCTGGCCGTGATATGCCGCCTTCCCACAGGCTGGAATATCTATTGGTTTGACGCGGATGGAATGTCCCGTTATGTGATTAAACTACAAAACACCGCCCTCCCCATTCCGCCGGAGCGGGATATGGTATTCGCTTCTTTGGATGCTATTGCGGTAGCGCCGGATGAGCGAAAGCTGTACCTCAAGATGGATTATTACCGGGATACCTACGATGAATCTACCAACACCCGATCCGGCAGTGAGCCAGATAGCTCGGTGATTTGGGTTATGCAGGTGGAAGACGGTTCCTACGAGGGAACTATCGAAGTCCCCTTTTTTGAATCCACCCTAACCGAAAGCGGCCGTAAGACCCCGGTAAAGCTGTTTTATTCGCTGTTGGGGGTCATCCGAAAGGAACGGGTATTCTTGTCCGTTCCCGTGGAGGCCGGGTATGCTATCTTGATTCTAGCCGTTGGTTCTACGGCCGACGGCGAACAACACCGGGGATTTATTCAGGTAGATACCGATGAATTACAGTTCAACGCCTTTAATCTATCCGAGAACGGGATCCTTTCAGGCCTCTTAGTGGATAATTGGGACATAAAGCTTGTCTGGTGGCGAACCGATAAATTGATAGGAGATACTCCTTTATGAAGATACCACCCTGCAGACCCGTCCTTGCTCATCCGGTAAAACTGGTTACGGCGAAAACTGCCCAAGCCCTTGATGTAGAGGCTTCTTCCTCTTGGGGCCTTAATCCCTTTGCGCTGGTAGAGGCGGCAGGCCGGGGTTGTGCTGCGGCTTTGCTCCAATCCTATCCTGCCTTTTTTCAGGAGCCTTCCCCTCGTATGCTTGTTCTAGCAGGTTCCGGTAATAACGCCGCAGATGCCATGGTCATGCTGAGGACGCTGCTCATGAACGGCGTAGAGGGAGCATCGTTGCAGACCGTGGTGCTCAATCGCCTCCCTGATGAGGAGGAACGCAGTCCTCATGCTGAGGCGCTTCGTTCCCTCAGTAAACTGGGGGTTTCGATTCTTACCTGGAAGCAGCTCCAAGATCCCCAGCAATTCCTCGGTCAAAGGGATATCATTATCGACGGTATTGCGGGAACCGGGCTTACCGGGCCGCTTCGAGGAACTGCTGCAGTTATGGTACAGACCGTCAATGCCCTCACTCATGCGGATTATGATAGCCCAAGCCCCCCCCGGCGGCCTTGGGTGGTTTCTATAGACCTGCCCTCAGGGAATTTCGATCTCTGGGAGCAGCCTATGCTCATCCTCAAAGCGGATCTCACCCTGGCCATAGAACCGGTTAAGGGGGCCCTCTATAATCCTTCTGCCCGGCCTTATGGGGGAACCATCTTGCCGGTAGGGGGGATCTTTCCTCCGGCCCTTATCAATACCCTGGAAGGAGAGGAACTCATCACCTGGGACGAGGCTCAGTCCCGGATTCCTCCCATTAAACCGGATGCCTATAAACACCAGCGAGGAGTGGTGGAAATCCATGCCGGTTCACCGGGGAGTACCGGAGCTGCCCGGATTGCCGCGGTAGGGGCTCAAGCAGCGGGAGCAGGGTTGGTTCGGCTCATAGCCGATACCTCCATCTATCCCATCCTGGCCGCTTCTGCTGGAGGGGTCATGGTGGTCCCTGCGGGGGACGAAGACAGTGTGGTCTATACCCCTGACAAGGAAACGCGGTTTTATCCTGATGCCCTGCTCCTCGGTCCTGGTTGGAGGAAAACACCGGATCGAGCTATGTTATTTCATCGAGCTTTGGTTCGAGAATGGGAAGGGATCCCCCTCATCTTAGATGCAGAGGCCATCTCCCTCGCTAAGGATGGGGTTTTCCACAGAAACGCCATCCTCACCCCTCATCCCGGCGAATGTGCTGCCTTGGCAGGGGTGTCCATAGAAACGGTTCTGGCCCATCCAGGGCCCTTGCTCAGAAAACTAGCTCAAGAAAAACAGGCGGTGATTCTCTTCAAGGGACATGTGCTGTTTGTCGCCTGCCAAGACGGACGACTGGGAGTGGTGGACGGTATGGTCCCGGTTTTAGCTACTGGAGGTGCGGGAGACCTGCTTGCTGGGTTTTGTGCGGCCATCGCTGCCCGGATGAGACGGAACTCCTGTTTTGACGGGTACACGTGCGCCCTGGCAGCAGCGACGCTGCTCATGGAAACCGGTCGAGCATTAGGGAACCGGTTTATGGATCCTTTAGGATTGGCGGAAAAGGCCGCAGCCATTGCAGGCGCGGCTTGGTTATCTTCCCAGGGCCTAGGAGCTTGATTCCTATAAAAAAATAGAAAAAATGGAAAAAGAAGCACTGGAAGAAGGCCAAGACAGGTCAAACCCGAAACCTCAAAAACCCTTGGATAGGGAACTGGTTTATTATTATTCTCGAGAGCACCGGCTCGCCCGGGCTTCTCCGGCAGTCCGGGAAATGAACCGGGATATACCCAAGACCAGGCCCTCCCTATTCGGTTCCCTTACCTCCAACCGGGCGTATACCCTGTTGTTCATATCCATCATCGTATGTACCGGGTTCGGCTTTATCTTTTCCAAGATGAGTTCTCCGCAAAAAGCGCCGGTTTCACCTATTCAAAGGACGAGTTTGGGGGGTAATATCCTAAAAGTATCGGCCCAGCGCTTTTCAGGGACCACTTATCTGCAGATTACCAAGACCGCTCCTGATACTGGGGCGTATACCGGAGCCGTTGATATGGCCCTTACCCCTGTGGATCTTCTCCCTTCCGAAATAGAATATGCCGAATCTCCGCCGGTGATACGCTATCGGATTTTTTTCAACGCCGACGCAGAAGAAACCTACGGCTTTTCCCTTCCCTTTGAAGCGCCCCAGATCGTGATACTCCTACAGACTGAACAGGATGAACGAATAAGTATCCAAGTAAAACCCGAATAAACAACAGAAAAAGCAAAAAATCCATAGGTGGATGCTCGAAATGTACCGATGATAAGGGTAAGGGGATATGAATAAACATATTAATTTTGGAGATAATATTTTCCTTATTAATATCAGGCTCAGGATGGTCCAAGATATACTCGTCCTTGAACCGGACCCGGAATTATTTCTGAAAAAAACCATGGAAGATATTGATTTTATCAATGACATCCTAGGGTTGCTTTTGGATGGGCTCTTGGAAAATCCGCATCTGATAGAAAGGAACGAACAGTTAGTTAATTTATACGATATAGAATGTCAATTTTCGCAGCTTTTAACCCTCTTTTTGACCGGTTCCGGGAATATTTCAGTCCTCCGATTTCCTGTACTGCGAGAAAAAGTCACCTTCTTACAAGCCCAAAGTATGACCCGAAAAAAGCTCATGGATGATTTCCGAAACCAAACCGACCAGTCCATCCTGGAGCCCTTGGTCAGCAGCGACGAACTGAGCGCCCTCTTAAAAGAGTAAAGTCCCATGCGTATTTCAGGGGGTTCTCTGCGGGGACGGCAGGTGCAGGTTCCCCAGGGGCTCATCCGTCCTGCCATGGATCGGATGCGGGAATCGGTATTTGCCACACTGGGGGATTTGGAGCAATGTCCGTTTCTTGATATGTTTTCCGGGTCGGGTATTATCGCCTTGGAAGCCGCTTCCCGAGGAGCCAGCCCTATTGAAGCCGTGGAAAAGGACCCCTTGAAATGGAAAACCCTGATCCGCAATGTGGCTATGGCGCCGGTGAGGATCCAGTGCCGGTTCATGGCTACAGAACACTACATCCGCCGGGCTCGTAGGAGCTTTGGGGTTATTTTCTGCGATCCCCCCTTTCCTTACCGGTTCAAAGGGGAACTGGTCAGGGCAATCGCCGCCTCCCCCTTGGTCCGACCAGGTTCGCGGCTTTTGGTACACCGTCCCCAGGAAGACCCCTATATAGAGGGCCTGGGCGGCGTCTTCTCCGACGAGAAGGTGGTGCTGGAGGAGTCAAAACGATATGGCCGTTCGGTGGTGGATTTCTTTGTATGGCGGTAAACCAGTGGATGTCTTCTCACCGGTATAGTATAGGTATTATCTAGATAAAAGCGTGAAAAGATTGTAATTTTTTCGATATTGAGTAATAATAATATTATACTAGTACTAGTATGGATCCAGAATGGATTATAGAAAAATTTTTGATAAATTTGGCGATCAGAATATAGTTATAAAAACCACTCAGAAATCCAAGATTGACGGTGCACAAAAAGCAGCGCTTAATCGTAAAGGAAATATGCTGTATAATGCAGGGGATATTGAAGGGGCTAAGAAGATATTTTTAACCACCGGTTATTCCGATGGACTTACACGGGTGGGGGATTATTATAAATCCCAAGACCGGTATATAGATGCCCTTCGTATGTATTGGATTGCACCGGATCATACTAAATTTGAATCAATTGCTATGCAGCTCTCTGTCTTAATAAAAAATTTAATACATGAAGAAGAGGATCCTCCCAATGAGTGATGAAACAAAGCAAAAAAGCTACCCTATACAGGGTATTGGATTGTTCCATAAGAAGGGTAATGGCGGAGATGTGGGGTTTGAAGGAACTGGCGCTTCTATAGGAGTTGCGGGAATTGATGAACAGGATCTCGGAGAGATTTCAGAATTATCAAAAAGAGGGTATCAATCGTTAAAAGAAGATAGAATTCTGGAAGCTATAGCGTATTTTAATAAGATCCTGGTTATGGATGATAATAATAACTATGCCCTGGTAGGTATGGGGGATGCTGCCCGTAAACGAGGTACCTTTAAAGAAGCGATTACCTTTTATCAGCGCTGTTTGATCCAGCATCCGGGAAATAATTATGCCCTTTTTGGTCTGGCGGATTGTTATAAGGCCCTCAGCCAATACCACAAGGCCATAGAAATCTGGGAACAGTACCTGCACCACGATGATAAGAACATCACCGTGCTTACCCGGGTTGCCGATGCGTACCGCAAGGTCCGGGACTTTAAACATTCCAAGGCGGTGTACCTGCGGGTGTTGGAAATGGAAGCGTGGAACCCCTATGCTATCATTGGATTGGGTCATCTCCACTATGATTTCAAAGAATACCGGGACGCCCTGTTCTATTGGGAAAAGATGCTAGAGATTGGGAAAGACAATGTAGATATCCGGGTCCTTACCTCTATTGGGAATTGCCATCGGAAATTGAAAACCTTTGACCAGGGGATTAGTTTTTTTGAGAAGGCCCTGTACAAAGATCCCTATAACTTTTATGCCCTTTTTGGTCTTGCAGACTGTTACCGGGGTATGAATCAGCAAAGCCGTTCCCTGGAATACTGGAACCGGATCCTGGAACAGGATCCCCGGAATAAGGTTATCCTCACCCGTGCAGGGGATGCCTACCGGAATCTAGGGGATTATGATCAGGCGGTGAATTATTACCGGCGGGCCCTGAACATTGAATTTGATACTTATGCGGTCCTGGGATTGGCGGTGGTGGCCAAGGCCCAGGGCAAATACGATGAGGCCATTGAATCCCTCCAGCGGCTCATCCAACAGGACCCTAAAAATTACCGGCTTTACCTAGAATTGGCAGATTGTTTCCTGCGAAACGGGGAAAAAACAAAAGCCCTTGAGACTTTAGAAGTCTTTCAACGCATGGGAATCCGTAATACCGCTATTATGGAATTCGGTGAAAAACTTAAATCCTAAAACGCTTTGTAGGCTGTTTTGCATCATCAGGTTAAACCGGTCCTTTCAGGGCTGCCCTTTGAGGCCCTAGCGGAAATCTTGAAACCCCTTCCCCACTTTCGGGCGGAACAGGTGTTTCGGTGGATCGCCCGAGGGGTCTCCTCGTTTCAAGGAATGACCAATCTGGCCATTCCTTTACGGGAAGACCTAGAAGGGCGGTTCTCCCTCTATTCCAGTGTCATTGCAGGGCGTGCAGCGGATCCGGACGGTACGGTCAAGTTGTATATCCGCCTGTACGACGGGGAACGTATTGAGGCGGTCCTCCTTACCGATGGAGCGGGTCGTAAAACCGCCTGCCTTTCTACCCAGGCAGGGTGTCCTCTGGCGTGTGTATTCTGTAAGACCGGGACCCGGGGACTTACCCGCAACCTGGATTCCGGGGAAATCCTTGAACAGTTCCTGCATCTCCGTTCCATAGAACCGGAGATTGCCAACATTGTGTTCATGGGTATGGGGGAACCCCTCTTGAACCTTCCTGAGCTTTATAAGACCTTGGCAGTGCTTACCGATAGCCGGGGCTTTGGTCTATCAAAGCGGCGCATCACCCTATCCACCAGCGGTATCATTGCAGGTATTCGCCACCTTGCCGCTACAGGCCCCGCGGTCGGCCTTGCCCTATCCCTCACTACCGCTGATACCAAGCTCCGTTCCCGGCTCATGCCGATAACCCTGAGCAACCCGCTTCCCCTTCTCAAGGATGTTTTGTATGATTATCAGCAGCAGCAAGGGCGGCGTATCACTTTGGAGGCGGTTCTTTTGGGGGGTATCAATACCCGGCAAGAGGATAGTGATGCCCTTGCTGCATTTGCTGCAGGTCTTGATGTGGTGGTAAACCTCATACCCTGGAATCCGGTGGAAGGGATGGTCTTTGAAGGCCAAGCCCTACAGGAACCGAGCCGTCGGGAAATCGCCGGGTATATTCAGCGGCTTGAGGGGCGGGGGCTCAAAGTAACCCGGCGGCTGCATAAGGGCCGAGGTATTGCGGGGGCCTGCGGACAGTTGGGGGCCCTCCCTGAAATCTCCGAACAAGTATCTTCCCCCGCCTCACGAGTAGGGACCTGGCTCTTTCACGTGAAGTCTCACGTGAAAATCTGACCGAGACAGGGATAGGGGGCGTGTTATAGTGCCCTCACCGGTTTCGATGGAAGGAGGGCCCTGGTTCCGGGAAGCCGGTTTAACCGCCGCTGACAGCGGCATACATAATGATGTATAGGTTATGGAAATCGAAGGGGGCCGACAAAACCGCCCCAAGGATGCGTTTCTCTCCGGCATGGTTCATTCGAAAGGCTGTTTTTTTAATACCCCGCTGAACCTTGGATTTGCGCTTGGTACGGCTCGAATAAGGCAAGGTGTAGCGAAATTTGGTATTACACCAGCGGGTCTACCAAGGTTCCTGTCGAAGGAGCCTTCGATCAAACCGATACAATCCTTAAGATGCCCCGTCGAATCTTTGATTCGCGCTGGTTACGCTGAGGATCATGATTCCCCTTAAATATTAATTCCCCCCCCCAATTTATTTAGAATCCTTCAGAATAGTACTCATCACAATAATACCAATCAAACTAACTCTCATTGGAGGCTTTTTATGAAAAAGATAGTGGCGTTGTGTCTGTATGCGCTGCTCTGCACGGGCATGATCCCGGTAAAGGACAACCGTGCGGTACTACCGTTTACCGGCGGCGCGGGCATGGAAGCAGAAGGACTGGATCGGCGGTGCAACCCTTCTTGCGGGCTACGGCGCGGCGGCGGGGTTTATCGTTTGAGAACTGTCGCTTGCGTACAACGACGATCGCGCGGGCATTCCCGGCGCGGTGTGGCTTGGGGTCGTTACGGCGCTGTACGGCTTTATCCGTCCTATGCTGTACCAGAGGAGCCGGGCGCTTGCCGGAATTGTTGACTGGGTAAACCTCGCGCTTGTGCCGGGAAACCAGGATCGGGTGGCGATGCGGCTGTCGTACACGCTGAAGTTTTAAGGGGGCGAGAACATGAAGAACACGAAGAGTAACACAAGACGGAAAACAGGGCTTTTGGCGGCGGCTTTGTGCGCGGCCCTGCTCCTGTTCGCGGGGTGCAAGGATCTGTTTCACCCCGAGGGGCCTGAGAAAGGTGAACAGAGGCCGGTAATCTATACCGTAACCTTTAAC
>JAITJS010000101.1 GCA_031278815.1 Treponema sp. | reverse complement strand
GGTAAAGGAACAAAGTGAAAAAATCTGGAAGAATAGGATGGAATAGGAAACAACAAAAGCCGCTTTGAGCGGCTCACGAATTCAAGCCCCCGGCTTTGCCGGGGGTATTTGACTTTATTGCCGATTGTTGAAAAGTATTCAATTATCGAACAGGCATTCGGAATGTTCTCTGATGGTAAATTGTCGAGTGAAGAGTTTATTAAGGAAAAGGAAATTGAAAAGGGGTTGGAGATGTGAAGCCATACATTTTGGATGCTTGCGCCTTGATTGCCTATTTTGCGAAAGAAAATGGTGCGGATAACGTAAAAAATATATTATGGGATGCAATTGATGATGAAAATATAACCATATTTATGAATAAAACAAATTTACTTGAAGTATACTATAAAACAATTAAGGGAACCTCTGGAAACTCTAAATGTGGTACTAAATTTAGATCCACATAAGATTTTGATATTTCCTAATTCATTATACGACAAAGAATTATGAAATATCGATTTTTAAGTCCTTATGATCTTTTAACAAAAATATGAGTTTTCAGAGGTTCCCATAAGTTTCAGCGGGTACATGTTGTTGCCGCCGTGATACACAACGGAAGGCGGACAAAAAAGCTTGCGCCTGAATGTTATCATGGTACCATGACCAGTGAACATTTTGAAAGATGGTTTGAGTCCGGCTTTTTGAACAAAGTAAGAAAAGGCGATACGATACTTATGGATCGGGCAAGGTTTCACCGCGGGAAACAGCTTGAAAAGATATGTGGGAAGGCACAGGTCCATTTACTGTTTCTTCCTGCGTATTCTCCTGATTTTAATCCGATAGAGAAAGACTCGGCAAATATGAAGCGTGTTTTACGCGATACCGCGCCTCTTTGTGATTTACTTCAGACCGCAGTTTATAATTATTGGCGTTAAGTATTGTAAAGTGGATTTACTATAGTTTCTTTTTAATATTCTTTGTCCAATAATTTTGTATATCTCCATCTTATCCCTTTTTCCTATACCCCATATTTCTATTATTTCTATCTTATCTTTTATTATTCTGTAAACAATCCTATATGCCTTCTTTTCTACATATATTTTATAATATCCACTCAAATCTATATTATTTTTATTTCCCAGTGATTCACCAAGAAATGGATCCTCTTTTAATGTATCAATCTTCTCATTGACTTGTTTTTTTATACTTCCATCAAGCGATGTATAGTCTTCAGCAGCTTGAGGAATAAATTGAATTTTAAAACTCATATCTCTTCCCTAATATTTTCCCATGAAATAGTCTTTTTAGGATTATATTTTTTTAATCTTTTTCCCACCATGTTTTTTTATCTTAAATTGTTCAAATATTTCTTCAATATATTTTTAAATATTCATCATAAGAAAGTAAGACCGCTTCCATATTATTGTTTTTTAATATATATACGGCCTTTCCAGAATCCGACAATTCCCGAACCCTCTTGGTAAGTTCTTTCTGAAGTCGGGTTATGGGAACCATTTGTTTAGTTTCTATCAACATATATTTCTCCTTATTAATATACATAGTATAATATGTATTTTGCTATAATGTCAAGGACTTTCGATAGAATATGGGTCATGGGTTTCTTTCCGGCGAAAAGGCTGCGTTTGATTTTTGTTGCCTGCCTCTGGTTGTCCGTTATGGGTACGTTTACCTTTACGGCGACGGACCTTTCCGTCTTTGATGTTCGGGAAAGCAAACCAATAACTGGCGGTTCTATCACCAGGGTGGATACGGACTATACTATCGACTGTCTTGCCGAATATACCGTTAAGGTAAGAGGGTATGCATCATTGCCTTCGCGTAAACCTGCGCACATCATAACACCCTTCAGAACACTGTGCGCCGGTATTATCACTTCATATTCGGTAATGAAGATCATTAAACTAATCGAAGTGCCGAATAGTAAAAATACCATCCTTCTCAAGCTCAGAATTTGATATTTCCTCTGCTCTTTCAAAGAAGCTCATTGTAATTAATTTTTCTCGTTACTTTTTCTTATAACCCATAACAAGATGAAGGATACGCGGGCCCGGTTCCTGCATGCAAGGACTCATCCGGTGCTGGGAAGGGCCTCATATTGTGGTGAACCCCTCACCGGCAGGAGCAGGGGACCAGAGCAAAGTCTTACCTCAATGAGGGGAAACGGTTCAATCCCAGGGCTGTCACTGGTGATCTTTACCCGGTCAAACCTGCTCGTGAGCTTCTGCTATGACCCCGACTTTGAAAAGTCCCGCGTTGAGCCTACCGCAGCGGGCCCCGTGGCCCACCGCAGCCTCCAGATCCGCCCCCTCACTCAGGGCAGATACAAGGCCCGCGGTAAAGGCGTCTCCTGAACCGGTGGTATTGACTGGCTGAAGCGCCTCCAGCGCATACTCCGCAAAACCCCCTGACTCGGCGAACCAGATGCTTTGCGCCCCTCGGGTAAGAATGATCCGGCATCGGTAGTTCCGGCATAGCTCAAGGCATAGATCCCGGATAGGGCTTCGTATACGCTCCTCCTGGGAGGCATCTGAGGCTTCAGTGGCAAGAAGCCCCGCTTTGAGCTCTGGGGCAAAGGTTTCGATAAATTCAAGCAGATTAGGCTTAATAATATCGGGCTTATACCTAAGGCTGTTGATGAGGTCCATTCCCCGAAGGTCCAGGATCACCTGCCGTCCTGCTTCCTTGGCTTGGCGGACCATCCAGGGTACCAGGGCATCAGAGAAACCCCCAGCCTTGGTACCGGAAATGATGACGGTTTCATGAGCCGGGAGCAGCCGGGTATAGGCTGCCATGAGCCTTTCCTCGGTTCCCGGGGTAACTGGCGAGGATTCCTCAACCACTTCGGTAACGCTATGGTCAGCATCATCTAACAGGGTATAGCAGAAGCGGATGGGGCTGCCGCTCTCAACCCACTCTAGGGAGAGCTTGTCTTGGGCACAAAGATCCAGAAACAGGGGCCGCAGGCTCCCTCCCAGTTGAGTCAGATGGCAGTTGGGTTTCCCTAATTGGCTTAACACCCGGCTAACATTCACCCCTTTACCGGAAGCATCCAGACGATGTTTTTCAGTGCGGTTTACCCGGTCTCTTACCAGGGAGGAAAAACCCAGGGTCTTTTGGAGGCTTGGATTCATACACACCGTAAGAAACGAGGGATTTTTCATAGGAACTCCTGTAGTGACTGATGAAACTCACCTTTATCATACTGTACATAAACGCTCCAGGTGATACAATGGGCCGATAGGAGTAAGGGGGAGCACGTATGGAAGAAACACCCTACCAGCGACCAAGCTGGGACGACTATTTTATGGAGGTTTGTGATGCCATTTCTAAACGAGCCACCTGCGGACGGGGGCGTTCAGGCTGTGTCATCGCCAAGGATAACCAGATCCTGGTAACCGGCTATGTAGGCGCTCCGGCAGGGCTGCCGCACTGTGATGAAGTGGGGCATCAGCTCAAAAAGATGATTCACGAGGACGGAACCCTTACCACTCATTGCGTGCGGACAGTTCATGCAGAACAAAACGCCATCTGCCAAGCGGCAAAACGGGGCATTGCCATAGCAGGCGCCACCTTGTATTGCCGTATGACCCCTTGCAGGACCTGCGCCATGCTCATCATTAACTGCGGTATCCGCCGAGTGGTGTGCCAGCGGCGCTACCATGATGCAGGAGATTCAGAAGCCATGTTCCAAAAAGCCGGTATTGGTCTTGAGTATATCCATGATGAAAAAGAAGAGTACGATCAGCAATAGGGTTTATCCCGATGCCCTCTTCGATGAGGAGCCGTACCGGTCCCCACAACGGAGAAAGGGATTATTCAATGGCGATGAGGTATTTTAAGTAAATTTCTTCTAAGGTCCGTTGCGGTCCCGGCAAGGCAATACGTTTGCGGAAAACCGCGGCATCCCGGCGATCAATATAAAAATCATAAATCGTCCGGGGATCCGCATCCTTTACCGTACGGTAGGCCGGCTGACTGCCAATATAGGAACGAACCTCATCCCGTCCTACCGCAGAGATGCCAAAACGGACCAGCCGGGAACGAACCTTGAGGATCTCCTCGTATGAGAGGCCGAAGAGGAATTCCTCCAGGGCCCATCGGGTTTCACGCTGATCCGTCTCTTGCATCAGAAAGGCATGCCAGTCTTCCCCCATATCCATGGAAATACGGATCAATTCACTGGACCCTTCCATGGTTCCAAAGGCAGGAGGCGCTGCATCCCGGGCTATCCAGAGAGACTCCAATGCGGGTAAATGCCGGACCGATCGAGGGTCTCTGCCACTATCCCATAGGGAAATCAGGTCATTGGCCAGGCTGATTTTGGTATCATGGGAGAAGGAGGCATCCTCTAAACAGGAAAAATAGACCTCTTCCGCCATGAGGGTACACACAATGGAAAGCATCACCCTCCGCAGGGGAAGAGAGAAGACCTGTATATCCCGGACCAACAGGGAAAGCATCGAAAAAGCATGAAATTTGGCCACCAAAAAACTACGGGTAGCTACTACCCTGGTAGGAATGTGGAATAAGTGGGAGGTAGAGGAGAAACTGGAGAGGGTTTCAATGAGATTTTCCTCGCTCCGATGCTCCCCTCGCATGATTTGGATTGCCCTCACCGAAGGGTATTGGGAAATTGCCTCTCCCAGCCCTTGGAGACACCGAAACCGATCCTTGACGAGTTTACTCTCTTCAGGGTATCGAGCGTCAAGATATGTCTCAATCTCTGTAACTAACTGCGCTTCATTTTCTTTGAGGATGCATAGAGGTGAAACCGTATTCGAAATGGACAGAAACATACCTATAAGCCTATATTCCCTTTAAGGATAAATCAAGTAAAATCGAAATCCCCCTATGTTTTGCTTTAATGCATGTAACTTCCACCATACCAGAGGCCAATCAACTGCTCATGCAGCCTTGAGGGGGGAGGACCTTTCTCTTGCGTCTTGACAAAAGCCCTTTCCTAATGGAAAGTTAAATAATGTCTATACGAGGGGTAGCGCTAAAAAGTTTTTTTGAAAATCTCATTTTTTTATCTTCTATTTCGAGCTGGTTTTTCGCACAGCTTATCAAGACGGTGATTGTATTGCTTAATACCCGTAAAAAAAGTACCCGGGAAATACTGGCGATCATGCTCTGGCGTACCGGTGGAATGCCCTCAAGCCATGCGGCCTTGGTTTCATCTTTAACAACATCGGTCGCTTTTAAAGAAGGGATCGGGTCGAATTTGTTTGTCGTGTCTTTTTGGTTTGCCCTTATTGTTATGCGAGATGCCCTGGGGGTACGTCGCTCTTCAGGAATCCAATCTCGGGTGCTCAATCTGCTGGGGCGGACTGTGGCGGATCGGCTGGACGTGGAATATCATCCGGTCAAAGAGGTCCATGGTCATGCGCCGCTGGAAGTAGTGGTGGGGGCATTTCTGGGTATCTTCATTGCCGCGGCATACGCTAGTTTATAGGGTAGCTGCACATGTCCTCTGGGAAGTCCCTGTTCTTAGCATCCCTGCTCTCCCTTGGTCTTGGGGCTTTCATGTTCTTTGTAGTTTTAACCCTTATGCCCCTGAAGAGCAGTCGCGGGTATGCAGTGCTTACGGTGGATGCTTCCTGTCCAGACCGGCTTATTGGAACGGTACTTGCATCAGAATCCTTTACCCAAGGGTTTCTATCCGAGTCTACCCAATGGGTGTTTTTGGATGATTTTGGTTCCTTGCAGCGGATCCCCCTTGATGCGTACGGGGATCGGCTTGAACCTTTTGATCCTCGGAATGACGGCTACGCGGAAAAGGTGCGCTCCTTTTTTGTACGCGAAGGGAAACGGCTGTACTTTATCCCATTCTCAGGAGACTCCCGCATTTCAGACCCGTGGCTCAATAAGCCATGGATACGGGCTTTTGAAGTATCCATGGCCGCGATCTTGGAAGGGATCCCTTTTTCTCTCACCTTTTTAGGCTCTGAGAAGCCTTTGTTGTTTTATTTCCTCCTTTTTGCCGTTGCCGCAGGGGTAACTCTGGTTCTTTCTGCTGAGTCGGCGCTTATCGTGGCGTTGTTGCCGATCCTAGGCTCATTGGTATTTGCCGGGCCTCCAGGACTTGCCCTGTGTGCGGCTCTGGTGGTGTTGGTGGGAATAGTTACTGAACCGCTCCGAAAGCGCTGGGCTGCCCACCGATACGGGCAGGATCATACCAAAGGGAGGGAGCTTGCCAAGAACCGGGTTAAGGGTTATTCTGTATGGGCAGTCCCCTTGACGGGAGTGCTGCTTTTTTTAGGGTTCTTTGGCATCTTGTATGGTATGTCCCTCCCTACAGCAAGTCCTGCAGGGATCTCGGGGAAAAGTCTGGCAATGGTGGGAATCGCGGCCTTGGTATGTTCCGGGCTGTTGTTGTGGGTGCTCGTCGGGCTCGAAGTAAACCAAGGGAAAGCCCAGAATCATGTACGCTTTGTGCCTGTTAGGATCATGGAGACCACCAGGTGGGGACCGATTAACCGGACCATCCTTCCCTTTGCCTTGGTTTCCCTAGCCGCCCTCTATGGACCTTGGCTGTATAAGGGACTGCATGCCTACCAGGATCCGGGGTTTATCGCGGACCCTCGGTATTTCATTGATGCAGGGGCCTATGAAAACCATGCCTGGTATCAGGCTTCTTTTTCAGTGATGCCCCTGGGAAGCAGCCAGGATCCGCCGGGATCGACCTATCGACAGTACCGCTTAGGGGAAGATGGGCTCATTCTAGGTCCGGAAGGGTATGAGCAGACCCGCTCCCCTTATGATGACCGGGTGATTCCTCCGTTCCCCTTGCAAGAGCTCATAGCATTTCTTGAGGGTTTTAGGCATACTGAAGGAGGGGCGCCCAGCCGTATGCGGATGCTTACGGTTACCTCTCTTAATATGATAGGATTTCTGTTACTGTTTATGGCTTCGGGTCTGTATAGTAAGGTTCTCAGTTGGTTTAAACAGGCTGGAAAAAAGAAAAATAGCGTGGTATATAATGAAAAACGGATAGCCGCATGAACGTATATTCATTTCCCCAGGGGGGGATACACTTTACCGATCCCACCGCGCCTCCTCCCACGGAGAGTGTGGTTGCCTTTCTTCCGGTGCTTTCGGTCATACCCCTCGTACAGCATTCAGGATCCAAGGCGCTTCCCTTGGTTTCAGGAGGCTCCTCTGTTCGGGAGGGTATGCTCATAGGCCTTGCTCAAGGTCCCGGGTCCGCCCATGTGCATGCCACGGTTCCCGGTCAGGTGGTTCGGATGGTTTCCTGGAAAATGGCTGAGGGTATTACCAATGAGGGCCTGGTCATACGCCTTAAGGGAAATTTTGAGCAACTGGGAAAACCAGAAAAGCGGTTTTCCTGGGAAGGATTAGAACCTGAGGAACTACAGCAGTGCATAGTCGAATATGGTATTGTGGAAATGGAAGGTTCAGGCCGTCCCTTAGGAGATCTGTTTGCTTCATTGGATACAGTCCCCCCTCCTATCACGCTGGTGGTCCGTTGTGTGTTTGATGACCCTTGGCTGGTAGGGGACTATGTGCTATGCCGGGAACGGGCCGCCGCAGTGGTGGAAGGAAGCATCATCCTGGGCACGGCATGCAAGGCAAGCCGTATAGTCTATGCGGTTTCTGCCCAGGAGAAGGATGTGGGGGCTATGCTGCTGGTAGAAGCCCAGTCCTATGCGCTACCCGCATCTTTAGTGCTGGTTAGTTCTCGGTATCCCCAGCGAAACCCCCGGGAATTGGCACTGGCCTTACGGGCCTATGAAAGGAGAGGGGGGAAAAAGGAGGCCCCTGCAGAGCCTGCCTTAGGGTCCCTCCTCATCCAAGGGCCTGCTACCTTGGCGGCGGTTCGGGATGCCCTGGTCTTACACCGGCCTATTCTGGATCGGTATGTGGCAGTAGGAGGTTCTGGGGTGAAAAAACCCCAGGTTATGAAGGTGAGGATAGGGACGCGGATAGGGGATCTGTTTGCTGAATGTGGAGGCTTTACTGGTGAACCCCAGCGGATCATCCTGGGCTCTCCCTTTTCAGGCCGGAGGGTCTTTGAAAAGAATCTGGATGAACCGGTGATTAAAACCAGTTATGCCCTGAGTGCCCTCTTGGCCAAACAGACCGGCGGTACGGTAGTGCGGAATTGTATCGGCTGTGGAGCCTGTCGGGCCGTGTGCCCTGTTGGTTTGGATCCCGAAGCCTTATTCAAAGGCATTGTGTTCTTTAAGCAAAAGCAAGAACAAAACAGCGGAAGGGCAGCGGAATGTCACGGCTGCGGTTGCTGCGATCTGGTGTGTCCTTCACGGTTTTCCCTGAGTACTGCCCTCGTACACGCCGCCCTTGGGGAGCACTGAATGACGGAAAAAGAAATCTTATGGTATCAACGAGCCCAGATACATCTCTCCCGTCCTACCGTAGGACGGATGTGGCTGGTCAGTTTATGTGCGGGTTTGGCTATCTTCCAGTCTTCTCTAAGCGACTCCTTTGCTTCCTTGCTCATCGCCCTGAGTACGGTCATGGCCGTGGTCCTTACGGAATTTCTCTTTTATTTCAGAACTGAAAAGGCGGGTATGGTCCGGGATGGGAGTTCCGTGGCCTCTGCCCTGGTCCTGGTGCTCCTCTTGCCGAATAACCTCCATCCCATATACGCGGTCATGGGTGGGGTATTTGCTATGGCGGTGGTGAAGCATAGTTTTGGCGGCCTGGGATCCAACTGGATGAATCCTGCCATAGGAGGCTGGCTTTTTATCCGGTTTTCTTGGTCTGCAATTTTTAATAAGGCTTTGGAAATGTCCCCCTTGGCCACCGTATCCGCCGGGATACGCCAAGGCCTTTTGGACCCCAGCGGTTCTCCCGTGGAGATCCTCAACTTGACGGGAACCGCTTATTTCTCTGCTCCGGTAAGTTCTTCGGAGCAGATGATCCACTCCTTCCTCAACAGCCGGATTTTCTCAATCACTGGCTCAGCATTACCCGAAGGGTATATCGAGTTTTTCAATGCTTCAGGGATGGGAATTATCGCCGACCGGGGTGTTTTTGCCTTGCTTCTGGGAACCATCATCATTACCGCTTCCCAAGTAAGTCGGTCCTGGGTTCCCGGGATCTACTTGGTGGTGTATGGACTGCTCATTAGACTGTTTGGGGCCCTGCCTTTTGGGGGTACCCTGGGAAATGGGGATATATTCTTCGGGTTCTTTTCAGGGGGTACCCTGGTAGCGGCCTTCTTATTGATCGCGGATCCTGCCACAGGGCCGAAATCACATTGGGGAGCCGGGCTTACCGCGGCAGGAGCAGGGGGCTTTACCTTTATAATTCGATATTACGGCTCAGAGCCCTACGGCGCTTTTTTTGCCATAGCCCTGATCAACGCCTTGGTTCCCCTGATTCGGGATATAGAAAGCCGGCTGTTTTATGAAAAACGGAGCAATCCATGATGCATGAGGGTGGGTCACAATTCCTCGGCGGTGGGGATAATAGGGCGGAATCGGAACGCTATTGGTTAAGAACCCAGGATATCTTTAAAGAGCGGGGTATCTACATCGGATGGATTGTCGGGATCCTCCTCCTGGGAGGGGGCTTATGGTTTTTTACTCAATCCCTGCGGACCACCCTGTTGCGGCAAACCGTAAACCAGGTCCTCGAAAAAGTGCAAGATTCCCGACGTTTGGACGGGCTTATCCCCCAGCCTCCATCTTGGGGGCGGATCCCCTGGGGAAACTGGTATACCCTCACCGGTTCGAAAGACCGGGTTCTGGTATTTTCTCTAATGAGCAATGGCACCTTCATTCCCTGTATGGCCGTGGTTTCTTCAGCTACCGGTAAGGTGGTGGATGATACGATCCTTCCCTTAACCAGCCATCCGGAACAGACCCTCAAACAAATCCCTCGGGGACTCATTAAAATCTATATCCAGCGCATAGAAAGCCCCTCATTCCTACCAACAGGAGCAGTAAGGCAATGAATCGACGGTTTCAAACTTATCTATTGGGTAATTCCCATACCCCCCTTGCAACCTTGGCAGGAGGGGGCCTTTTGATCATCGCCTCAAACCGGGTTGCCTTTGCTCTGGTTGCGTGTGCCGCGCTTTTGTGGGTCTATGTATTGACGGTGCTTGCCGCTTTTACCGCAAAGCCGATACTGCCGAAACGAGGCCTCATGGTGATCCTCCTCTTTTTATCAAGCCTCATAGGAAGCCTTTTCCTGTTGGTACTGTGGCTGCTAAACCCCCTCCTTGCCCTGGGCAGCGCCTTTATCATCCTCCTGTGTCCCGTGTACTGTATGGGTTCTGAGCTTTTCACCCATCTTGATTCCCAGACCTTGAAAAAAGCCTTGGTTAAAACCCTGATGGATGCCGCAATCCTGGGGCTTCTTATCATCGCCTTTGCCCTCATCCGGGAACCTCTGGGGTTTATGACCCTCTCAGTCCCGGTGAGAGAAGGCCCAGGGATGGTTGAACTATTCAAGGAGGAGGATGGGAGATCGTTGTTCCCGATTCGGATCCTCTCAAGTGCCGGAGGAGCCTTACTCCTGTTGGGATATGGGGTGGCCCTGTTCCGCCATCTGAGAAAACCCTACATCCAAGAGGAGTCGTGATATGCTGGGCTTGCTTATCTTTTCAGGGTTTACGTTGAATCTGATACTGCACAGCGCCTTGGGCATAGGGAACATCACCGAAGAGCAGAACCAGTCTCAGCCTATTGGGCTGTTTCAAGTGGGAGTGCTCTTTGTATCGGTGTTTCTCCTGTGGCTGCTTGCCTCCTATGGGTTGGCCTTTCTAGCCTTTGGTTTCTTGGAATACGCCCTGCTCTTTCCCCTGAGCGCATTGGCCTGTATGGGCCTTGAGGCGTTCTGTACCCGCTGGTTCCCCTCCTTGGTGCCGGAATACAAAGGGTTTAACCCGGTTACTGCTTATGACGGCTTGGTCTTATGTTCCCTGATGATGACCCTGCATATCGCCCGGACCCTCATGGAAGCCCTCATCCTGTCCTTGGGTTTTTCTCTGGGGACCTTGCTTTCCATGGTGCTCCTCCAGGAGATTCGTAAACGTTCTTCCCTGGAACTGGTTCCTTCCTTTATGCAAGGCCGTCCGCTGATGCTCATCTCTATGGGACTTTTATCCTTGCTTTTTACGGCCTTGGGACTTATCTGCTTTAACGCTTGGGGTATATTCTAGGTGGGAGATATATCGGGGGAACTTGCCTATGGTATAACACCCTAAAGGGGGCTCATCGGGGCTTAACTTAAAACCGGATCCGTCAAAAATACCGGTGTGCGCGTAGCGTGGAGGCCTCTCCAGAAAACTGAAGAGGTTTCCAGAAGATCTGGAGCGGTCTACCGTCTTCTGTAAATCGCTCCAGAAGACCTAGTAAATCATAGGAAATCTAAATAAAAATATGGATCATACATTACGGTTTATTTTGGGCTCCCATTATCATATCCCCTACGGAGTGGGGGATGATGAATTTGAAGCAGCCTATAACAGGAACTTAAAGCCTTTTGTCTCAACCTTATACAAATACCCCAAAATTCAGGCGACCTTGCATTATTCTGGCGTCTTGCTCTATTGGCTTGAGAAAGCCCATCCTGAATTCTTCATGCTTCTGGAAGACTTGGTTTCCCGAAAACAGATCGAATTGCTGGGCGGTGGTTTTTATGAACCCCTGATGCCTCTGATACCCCTCTCAGATAAGATTGGGCAGATTGAGATGCTGACCACCTACTTACGAAAGCATTTTGGTAAACGGCCCCAAGGGTGCAGGCTCCCCGCCTTGGCCTGGGAGCCCCATATCGTCGGGCCTTTGAGTACCTGCGGGATGAGCTATACCTTCTTGGAGGAACGACAGTTTATCCTGGCCGGAGTATCCTCAGCGCTAATCGAACCCTGTATCACCGAAGATCAGGGCAAGCTCATCACCATTTTTCCGGTCTCAAATCGGTTTAAAGAAGCCTTTGCCCACAAACGGGCGTCTTTCGTGTTAGAGGATTGGGTGGCCGAGCAGGATCGGGGTGATACCGGTTCTCGTGAGAACGCCTTGTCAGGAAACGGGAAGCCGCTTATCTGTGTGTTTCCAGAACAGATCTTTGCGGAAAACCGCACTTCAGAAGCAGCAGAATTGCGGTTTCATCGGTTTTTTGAAGACCTTTCTGCTTTTGAGTCCCGGATTGAGTTTACCAGTCCAGGGAAACTCTTTAAAGGGCTGCAGGGCTTAAAAAAAATATACTTTCCCCTTTCCCAGGAAGCAGGGGCCTTATCCGAAGAAAGGGCCTCCAATCCCGCGGTCAGACAATTGCTCATAGACTATCCCGAGGCAAACCATATCTATGCCAAGATGATGTTTACTCATGTATTAATCAACCAGCTTAGGGGGGATAAATCCCGAAAACGTATTGCCCGGGAGAAACTGTGGAAGGCCCAAGGGCTTGACGCCTTTTGTCCCGGGATCTATGGCGGGGTATGCCGGCACTCGATCAGGAAGGCGGCCTATAAAGCCCTCTTAGAGGCGGAAAAAATAAGCCGGGAACAGGGCAGTTTTACCCCGTTGGTCTTGCATTTTGATTTTGATCTGGACGGAGAAGGGGAGTATCTATTTCGCAATGGGGACATCAACTGCTATATCCAGCTTGAGGGGGCAGCGGTCTTTGAGTTGGATTATCTTCCCAAGGTCTGGAATTATCTGGATACCTTTGCCCCGGGCTTTAGGCGGACCGGTTTTGCAGATTATCTCGTTTCCCCGGACCTTACCTTTGAGGATACCCAGGAAGGAGTTTTACCGGGTATCCCCTCTGGGTTTGCCCATCGGTATTGTGGGGGAGAACCTTTTGAACTGGTCAACCTGGATAAGGAGCATGAGCAGGTTCATTTTCGCCTTCCGGTTCATCCGGGACTGCCTTATGGGAATATAGAACTAGAGAAGCGCTATCAGATACGAAAGGATACTCTCAAGGTAACCTATGTGCTTATCAACCGGGGAACCAGCACAGAAACCGGTACCTTTATCCCCAGCCTAGACCTTTCTTTTCCTGGAGAAGGGGAATCTTTTGTGCGCCTAGTCCAGCATCAGGCAGCACAGAGGACCCTAAGCCCTACCCATGAAACGGAAGGGACGTGTATTACCGATACCGATGGTATTACCTTTGAAGATCTCAGGAACGAGGCATGCATCACCTTGAAATCCGACTTTGCTTTTGATGCTTGGATCCTGCCCATCCGTACTCCCTGCCGTATCAAAGGGGAACTGCACCGGTTGTACCAATCCACCTGTATCATGCCCTTAAGACCCTTTTTGCTCGAACCGGGGGATTGCCTTGCGGTTGAGTTTAGTTTGAGAATTTATTGAGCCCCCAGGGGGTTTAATGCCCCTGGGGGTCGGCGAGGGTTTGGGAGCGAAGCGCCCCTTGTTTCGGGTTTTCGCTCGTGCGATACCTCGGTCTAAGATGTATCTTCCCGCAAGCGCTTTTTTCAGTCTGTTGCTAGCTGAAGTATGTATAATTGATTTTCTAATTCAGTGATTCGTCTATTCCGTATTTGAATCGCATGTAGTGCGTCTTTTTGTAACTCTGCATTCTTACTTTCATAGGCATCTTGTTTGAGCGATACCCCGTTGTTCAACGGCTAAGAAATTGGTAACCGTTCACCGGTGTAATCGCGAGCGGGAGTATAAGTCAGGTACTCCCGGCAAAGCCGGGGGCTTGAATGGTGAACCGCTCAAAACGGTCGATTTTTGAACCGCCTAATGGCGGTTATCGGTGTTACTTATCTTTGAACAAATCCAACTGATCCAGCCGTTTGTCTTCAGCTTCCTGTTCCAGAATGTACTTCCTGATCTGCGCTTTATCCCAGCCCACCGTTGATCCCCTCCCCAGAAGTTTTGCCCGGTAAAGTTCCTCTGCCTCACGACAAATCTTCGTGCTATCCCTATCGCACTCTTCCCTTTGATATATCCTACCACCTGGGCTACCGAGTATTTCGGTGGTATCTCTATCAGCATGTGTACATACCCTTCCACTATCCGGCTTTCCCCTTCCTTCGCCAGTTCGCGGAATATGCTCCCCAAGTATTTTACCACTCTTCCGTACAGCCGCCTCTTCCGGCATTTCGGTATCCACATGCTACTTGCATTCCCATCTATTAGGGGTTAGACTTCTCACCTCGTTCATTTTGCCTCCTGTCTATTGAACTTTGGCGGTTCACC
>JAITJS010000073.1 GCA_031278815.1 Treponema sp. | reverse complement strand
AGTAAACACCATCATAAGGGTTTTGCCGTTTTTTTATAGCCCTGGTATGGAGCGGCTATAGTCGCCCCATACCAGGGCTACTGGGCTAAGTGTTGCACTTCAGCGTTGAACGCGGGAATTCCTTTGCTGTAAAGATGTCCCCTTTCTTTGAATTCTTTACGAACGTGGGAAAGGTGGGAGTCGGAATATTGCACCTGTGCCAGTAGGCTTCCCGGTACATCTCTTTAACTTTGGAAATAAAATCCTGTTTGTGGCTGCCGGAACGCTTCAGATCGAATAAATATTTTCCGACTTCCTTGACGGTCAAACCGGAGAGCGGCTTTTCCCCCCATTGCTCAATGACCTTTTTCATGATGGCCCTTCCTTCCTGCATGGAATTGGGGTCAAGGGGTTTTCCCAACTGGACACGCCACTTCATGTGACCGCTTTCCGGGAAGAACATGGTTTTCGCGACAGTCTTTACCAAGACCGCATCCCCACCTGAAAGTTTCGGGAGTTTTGCGACGAAGGCTTCATTTTTCGTCTGGCAACCTTTACAAACCTTCTGCACCTGTTTTCCGTTCATCACAAAATAGTAATACCATTTGTGGATGACCCGTCCGTTTTTTACCCGCTGTTTCCTGAACACGTGGTACTCGTTCATCTCTTTGCCTCCAACTTGACATTTACTTGACCTTTCCAAGAAGGCCCGTATCTGTCTTTAACGTAAGTTTTTATATAGAAAAGAGATAGAAACAGGGTTAATAGTTTTCGGCCCTTACCGCTCGGGGTTCCGTTCCGCTAGGTCGGCGCGGCAACTATGTTACCGACGCCTCCCACACTTCACTCCACCAACATTTTGGCAGGGCTGTAAACCGTAGGCTTGCAGCCCTGCCAAAATATCATATACAGGGATACCTTGCCGTTATAACTGCCATATCAGACGGTTTAACGGCGATACTGGAGGGTATACTGTAGACATTAGCCATTATCCGGATACACCTCCCCGTCATAACCGTCGTTGTCTGCCGTATAACGCCGGTACTTGGTCCTGCCAAAGGTGTTATCCTGTAGTGGTAAACTGCCATCTTGTATGGGATTGGCTCAATTTTTTACCATTAGAAAAGCAGGGCACATACCAGAGGCGCTCAAGCAGATAAACGAAAATGTCGGCCATGTTTCCCAGTTGGCGGGAAACATCAAATCCGGCCATACAGCAATCACCCGTATTGTGGACAGTTTTGAAGTGTAAACCTCCTGGAATGCTTAGTCGAGGATGGTAATTTCTACCCGGCGGTTGCGGCTGCGGCCTTCTTCAGTGGCATTATCCCCCAAGGGTTTGGTACTGCCCCATCCTTTATAAATAAACCGATCCGCCCGTATACCCCGGCTCACCAATGCATCCACCATACGTTTTGCCCGATCCAGCGAGAGTTCCCAGTCTCCATCGGTGGATCCCGCGGCCGCGGTATGTCCCTCTACCAGGAAGGTCCGTTCAGGGATCTGCAGTAAGGCCTGGGCAATGAGATCCAGCCGAGGTTTTTCCTCGGCAAGAAATTCCGAGGAATTCGGGACAAACCGGATATCCTTGACCGTAAGCCGTACCCCTTCAGGGACCGGGACTAAGTCTATAGCGGCATGCTCCAATCCAGTAACCGGGATGGGCTCTTGGGGTTGCTCAGCCAGTGGTTCGGGGGCCTGGGAGATGCTTGGTACTGGTTTGGTGAGGGGATCTTCCGGGACCATTTCCGTACTCAGGGTGTTTCCTAAAATGGCTACTACCGCATCTTTATCCATAGGAACCATCCCTGAGCCAAAAGTCAGGGTAAAGCCGACAAACCGTAGGGTGGAACCATCGGACCAGGAATAGGTTTCATCCAAGCTATCCCGCATAAACAGGGGAAACCCGTCTGCCACCCGGATCAGGATGTCTACCTTATGGGTATCCCTCAGGTGGGTAAAGCCCGATCCAGACTTTGCAGAACCCCCTCGATACCGGGAGGAATACTGGGCAAATATCCGGTGAACCAGCACGTCCTTGTACCATTCCGTACCCTTATATTCATATTCCGCAATGATAGGGACGATTACCGGCTGACCGCTATGCAAGGGATCCACCGCACGACTTCCCGAAGCGGTCCACTTATACCCCGGTACTACCCGGGATGGGGGAAAGGTAGGAAAGCCCCGGAGCGTGGGAAAGCCCTGGTCCTTATCTATGGTGATGGTTCCATCGTTCCGGATCCGAAAACTGACCGGGATCACCGCATCCACCGGTTGGGCGCTTTGGCGCATATCCCGGAGGGTTTCTTCTAATACAAAAAAATTACCTTGATACCACAAGCTTTTCCCCGTAGGATTTGCAGTCCCTGGATAGTGGGCCGGGGCCTGTACCGCATCAGCTTGGGGAGTTTCTGGTTGGGGGATGATGGATGCCCGGACTTCATGGTATACATGGCCAATGTATTTGCCGTTATCATACCGGCGCCAATCAGACCGTTCCACCATAGAATAAGGCCCGGTATCGGTCATAAGCAACATAGTCGTATCTGAGGGCTGTTGAGCCTGGGTATGCACGCAGGCACAGAAGCAAACCAGCCCCCGTACTACTGTATTGAATAGAAATCTCTGCATACCTTATACTATCGGAAATTTTGTCCTGGTATGCTGCTTTATTTATTGCGGCGGGGAACTATTTTGTGCTATGCTTTTCCTATTATGCCTATGGAAGCACACAGGCTCCAAGACCCCGAAACCCTAAAGGGAATAGGAGTAGAGGACGCGAAGGACCTGCTGGTCCAGTATATCACCAGTTTAAAAATAACGGAAAAACAGTACGCGGCCCTGGGGGAGGATGTGGCCAAATGGACCTCCCGGATAGCGCTGGCCCGCTCCCGGGGATCCCTTGATTTAGCCCAGGAAGCGGAAAAGGAAGTGGAACACATCACCCGCAAACAGGGGCAACTAGAGGGGGAAATTGCAGCCTTGAAAGCACAGATCCCAGCCCTCCGGCAACAGTTTCCCGGTCTTGCCGCACAGGAGCGAACCATTGACCCGGATCTTCTGGAACAAGAACTGCTCATAGCTACCGGGCGCCTGTCAGTATCCACGGAACAGGCCGAGGCGGAACGGATTTTACAGCAGATGGAACAGGAGACCGCTGCCGATGTTGCCCTAAAAGCCTTGAAAGCCAAGATGAACCTGGGCTAAGAGGTACTTACCAGGAGACCGGTAGGCAACAACCGTGTCAACAGGTCCGTATTCCCTCAACCTGCACGAGACCTAGATGATGGCTATTGAGGCAGCACCCGCTTTCGGCATAGAACGGTTTGAACGCCAAGTCAAAGTGCAGCTACACTGTTCTCAACCGGTTTCTCTATTACCGAGCCTCCCCAAGGCAAAGCGTTCCAGACTTACACTGAGGCGGTTTCAAGATTGCCTATGCCCTTGCGGTCTTACAAAGTTCCAGGATCAGGGATTTAAAATAATCCAGGCTGATCTGCATAATTTCCACGGGCACTTGGGTGTATTCGAAGAATTCAAAGAGCGCTTCCTCTGAAATGGGAAAGATACCCGTATCCAGGACCACAACTTTCTCGAAGGAGCCAAAATTGATGCGAGCATCCGTGGAATCCCAGCCATGTCCCTGCTGGTATATTTCTTTCCATAGTTTTAAGCCCCCCATAGTCAGATAATAGGTATTCCCCGAAGTATCGCTGAGTTTTTTCTTTTCAGGGCTTAATAAGATCTCCACACAATTAGCCGCTTTAGGGTACACCGCGCCGGATTTTTCGGTTATTCGTGCCCATTCGGTATGACACATACCCCCATAGAGCAGGATGGTTGTATCTTGGGGATGGGCCTCTATATGTTCAGTTACGGATTTTTCCAATAGATCCGCCTTTACATCTAACGCGGGGGATAAAAACGCCACAGGAAGCTCCCGGCCCCCTAAGGCTTCCTTGATTTCAGGCAGTATGTTCTCCAGTTCAAACTGAAAAATGCCGCAGGACAGGATCGACAATGCCACGGGCACCTCCTTAGATAAGCCTATCCGCGTGGGTTGCGGTAAAAATGAGCTGTTTATCCCGGGCTACCGCAGTCCCCTTAAGGCGAAACCCTTGAGGCCCTTCTCCCGTAGTGGCCCCCACAATCCACGCCTGGTGGTTTTGTAAGAGGTTTTTCTGGGTTTGTTCCATTTTGTAAATCCCAAAAACCACCTGATCCCCGGAAGTTTTTCCTTTCCCGGCAATAATGGGGTGGGGCGTTCCGTCGGTATTGACCGTAACCAAGGTGAGAAATGCCGAATCTGCAATAACCTGCTTGACCTTTTCATCAATAACCATATACATCTCCTTAGATACTGATTTAATAGTAAGTATTATATTACTATCTAGTAGTATAATACTTCTTATATAGGGACCTGTCAAGAAGGAAAAAAGAATTACGAACAACTAAACACAGTGGTACTACAACCGTCCTGGGGAACCTATATCTTGATGTTTCCAGGAAAGCAGTTTAAAGTGAGTAGGTATGGAAAATATGAGTGAAGGAGCAGCGGCTCATACCTGCTGTAATAACCGAAGCTGTCCGCAATGCCCCTGTTTAGCCCCTTGCCCCCTGCAAAAGGCTATGGGTGTAATTGGTGGAAAATGGAAGGTCCCGATTCTCTGTGCCTTGCATCAAGACGGTACCACCCGTTACAACGAATTAAAACGGAAGATTCAAGGTATTACCAATACGATGTTGGCCAGTTCTTTGAAGGAATTGGAAGCCCGCGGGCTCATCCAAAGAACCCAATACCCTGAAATGCCGGTTCGGGTGGAATATACCCTTACCCGCACCTGTGATGACTTGATACCTATTCTCAACCAACTGGCCCACTGGAGTATACAACAGCTATCGTAAGGCGCAAACAATCCTTGCAGTGATTTCATAACGGGTAGGTCTCCCCGACCTGGGCCTTACGGGGTGTTTACCCTGTCTTTCCCTGCTTAACAGTTCCCGCTTGGAGGGGTATACTGAATCCGTGGCAATCTTGTATATAATCGGTACCCCCATCGGAAACCTGGGGGACATGAGTTACCGGGCGGTGGAGACTCTTAAGACCTTGGATCTTCTGGCCTGTGAGGATACCCGCCGGACCCTCAAAATGTTGAGCCATTTCGGGATACACCTCCCCTTGCTTTCCTGCAGGGCCCACAACGAAGGTGCAGCAGCGGTAAAGGTCATCACTGCATTGGCAGCAGGAAAAACCTTGGGATATGCCAGCGATGCAGGAACACCGGCCTTAAGCGATCCCGGTGCGGCCTTGGTTCAGCAGGTGGTACAGGCCGGGCATGAGGTTATTCCGCTTCCAGGCCCCTCAGCGTTTACCGCCTTAGTGAGTGTTTCCGGGGGGCGGGATAAAAGCATCGCCTTTGAGGGCTTCCTCTCCCCAAAAGCAGGACGCCGCCGCTCTCGGCTGAAAGCGCTTTTAGCCCAGGACGCGGCTTTTGTCCTCTATGAATCCCCCTTCAGGATACTTAAGCTTTTAGAAGATTTGACCGAATTTGATAGGGATCGGTACCTGTGTGTAGGAAGAGAGATGACGAAACTGCACGAAGAATACCTCCGTGGTTCTGTTGAGGAGGTTAAAGCTAGGTTAGCGGAAAAACAGGAAATACGAGGCGAATTTTCAGTCTTTGTATCTGGAAATAAGGCTCATTAAAGTATAAACTATTAATGAGTGCATGTCGATATTGTAAAAAGGCAGGGTTAAGCGTATGATGATTGATAGGATAGGTTCTATAAACCCCATTGCATCCGGTAATACGTATGGATGGAATAATCAGGTTAACCAAACCATACAAACTGATTCTATTAGTCTTTCTAAAGAGGCGTTGGAAAAGAGTAAGTTGTATCGGGCACAGGAACTGGTGGCTTCCGCTTCTGATGTCCGGTTGGATCGTATCGAGGAGCTTAAACAAAAGCTGGCAGATCCATCGTATATTAATGATACTATTATCCATGCTATCGCAGATAAAATTATGGATGTTTTAGGTTTGTAAGCTTTGGTTTGGTAATAGATACTGACCATAACGGGGTGGAATTGGTAAATTCCACCTTTTTTAATTTTTTTAATAAGTACCGGTCAATTCCCTAAAAACGGTTATTTTTAAACGAGTAGCATGATACCTTTGGATAAATTGGCAACGTTTCCCCCTTCCCTGAGATTGCGTAAAATAGCAAAAATCTTTGGTGAAGCTGAATACCGTTTGAGCCTGGGTATCGATCTATCCACCGAAGCCTACGGGTATTTGGTCCGTATCCTGGAATTCCTGATCCCTGATTCCGGGTTTGCTCCAGGGATGACCTCAGCCATCCGGGATGCCTACAGAACCTTGAAAACCACCGTCCCCCTACACCGGCAAGACCTGAGCCGTATCCTCAATAGGATTCGACACCTCCTTCTGGCAGAGACCGGCCAGTCTCCTGCGGATTGGGACTTTATCGACTACACCGGTAAGCTTGACCCAGGGAAACGGCGTTGTTTCCCTGGGATGAAGGTCTACCTGGAAGATATCCGTTCCCCTTTTAACGTGGGAGCCATATTCCGTACTGCCGAATCTTTCGGGGTGGAAACCATCTTCCTTTCCCCGTGGTGTGCAGATCCGAATCATCCCCGCTCAACACGGACCGCTATGGGATGTGTCTCGATCCTGGCCTGGGAACGGCTTTCTCAAGATAGGGGGTTTAGCACCTCTCTTTTTGAAGACCCTTGTTTTGCTCTGGAAACCGGCGGAACCGCACTGGGGGATTTTACCTTTCCCCTCCAGGGGATCCTGATCGTGGGCTCTGAAGAGCTCGGGGTAAGCCCTCAAGCACTGGCTGCTGCTGATGCCTCGTTGGGTAGAGTATCCATCCCTACCTACGGGACCAAGGGTTCTCTTAATGCTTCGGTGGCCTTTGGCATTGCTTTACAGTCTTGGGCAGCGGCCTTATCTAAAATGAGCTCGGTGCACCCCGGTCCATGAAGATTGAATGCCCAAGCCCATTGAGGGTACAATGAACCATGCAAAGGATGGTATTATATGAAACTATTAGTCATCGGCTCTGGAGGTCGGGAACATGCCTTGGCGTGGAAATTAGCCCAATCAGAACGGATCAAGCGGGTATACGTGGCTCCAGGAAACGGGGGTACCGGAACCGAATCAAAATGTGAAAACCTACCGGTCCCTGGAACTATCGGGTCCGTAGAAGGACAGCAAGCCCTCTGTACCTTTGCTCGGCAACAGGGAATCGCCCTGACCGTGGTAGGCCCTGAAGCACCCTTGACCGCAGGTATCGTTGACCGGTTCCGGGCCGAGGGTTTAGCCATCATCGGACCCGATAAAAACGCTGCCCGGCTTGAGGGGAGCAAGGTCTTTTCAAAGTCCTTTATGGAAAAGTACGGGGTCAGTACTGCCCAGAGCAGGAGTTTTGCGGAGTATACCCAGGCACTGGCCTATGCAGCGGAACATTTTAAACAGACGGATCAGCCCCTCGTCATAAAGGCAGATGGACTTGCCGGTGGAAAAGGGGTGATTATCGCACAGCAGTATGCTGAAGCAGCAATAACCCTAGCCGCTTTTATGAAGGAGGGCAGCTTGGGAGCTGCCGGGAAGGCCGTAGTTCTGGAAGCCTTTCTTGTGGGCCGTGAAGTATCGGTTTTGGCTGCGGTGAGTGTGGTACCAGGTAAACCAGGAAGGATCCTGCCCTTTATTGCCGCCCGGGATCATAAGCGCCGATTTGAAGGCGATCAGGGGCCGAATACCGGGGGTATGGGGGCCATCGCACCGGTTCCTGATTTTTCCGAGGCTGCGGCAGAGCACTTCCGTCGTTTCATCTTGGAACCTAGCCTGCGGGGTATGGAACAGGAAGGCATGGATTACCGGGGATTTCTCTTTTTTGGTCTTATGGTCCAGGATACCTTTTGTTCCCTCCTAGAATACAATGTGCGTTTAGGAGACCCGGAGACCCAGGCACTAGTCCCCCTGATGGATTTCGATCTTACCCAACTCTGCGATGCCATACTCACCGGAACGCTCCAGGATTTTTCTTTCAGATGGAAGGCAGGCGCGGTCTGCGCCCCGGTTGCAGTGGCTACCGGTTACCCCGGTTCTTACCAAACAGGTTATCCCATCAGTCTGGATCAGGAAAGGTTCTCCCAAACCGGAGCCCTGCTTTTCATCGCTGGGGCAGAAAAAAAGCAAAACCCGGAAGAAGATTCTGGACTGTACACCGCAGGAGGCCGGGTCTTGGGGGTATCTGCCTGGGGTAAGGACCCGGAAGATGCCTGGGAACGGGCATACCGGGGTATGGGAGCAATCAGTTTTGAAGGTATGGCCTTTAGAACGGACATAGGCTGCGGGCCTCCGCATCTATGACGTTCCAGCTTGGGTATGGACTATTCCGAGCGGGTTTTGTCGTGGTCTTTATGGGGCTCCATATCGCCCTGATGATCGGGCTTTTAGTGGCATGGCGGCGGGATAGACATGCCTGCGCCCAGGGTTTTTTACCAAGGGGACCTACGCCTCAGGCAGTAGTCCCCAGGGTTTCGGTGATTGTCCCGGTCCATAATGAACAGCGGTGTTTGCCTGATTTGCTTCGGAGTCTTGCGGTACAAGAGTATCCAGGGACTGAGTTTATCTTTATTGATGATCGTTCTTCCGACGGAAGCCTGGAGTTGCTCTGGGGGTTTGCCGGGGCTTTGCCTGAAAGAAGGGTTCAGATTATCACGTTGCAGGAGAATCCCGGGCCAAATTACAAGCAGTACGCCTTGGGGAAGGGTATTACGGCAGCATCCGGGGAATTCCTGCTCTTTACCGATGCGGACTGCCAAGTACCCTCTCAGTGGATCCCGTCCATGGTGGCTCGGATGGGAGATCCTCAAGTAGGGCTTACCATCGGACCGGTGTTTAAGTGTTCCCATGATCCGGGCTTCTTATACCAGTACCAATGTTTCGATCATGCGGTACGGTATATGTATCTGGCCGGTTCCACCGGTATTGGCGCTGCGGGAGGGGGATTCGGTAATAACCTTATCCTTCGGGAAGAGGCGCTCCGATCCATTGGGGGATATACTACCGTTCCCGTCTCTCCTACCGAGGATGCGGCCCTCATCGCCCGGCTCCGGGACTGCTCTGCTTACCAGATTCGTTCAGCTTTTGGCAAGGAGGTCTTTGTTATGACCGGGGTAGAAGATTCCTGGGAAGACTTCACAAACCAGGTCCTTCGTTGGAACAATGGGGGTCTCTTTAGTCCTGATCCTGCCACGCGGTTTAATTTCCGGGTGCTGATGATCACCATCTCCCTGGGTATCCTCGCTTTGTTCGTACTACCCATCGTTCCTTCTCTATGGCCTCTGAGCGGGGCGGTCCTGCTTGCCATGACCATGAATACCCTGGCTACCCTCAAACTGTTCGGGTCTACCCTTCCACCCAAAAAAACGATCTACCTCATACATGTGGTCTTTACCCCTTTGTATTTTACCTTCCTCACCATCCTGGGTTTTTGTAGATTCAAGGTTACCTGGAAAGGGAACATCCTAAAAGCCCCATGGCAGCAGGGTAAGAAACAGCAGGTCCCGAATTATCGTGAATAAGGGAACGTGAGCTTCTTCCAAGATGGAGCCATTCCCACTTCATCATGTGTTGGTATACCCGCTCATACGAAAAAATAAGGCGGCATCCCGTACAGATGCCGCTGTGTACTTACTGCGCGTCCGTGATGGTTACTGCTCTGTGGCTGTTGCCGTATACAGCGGTATTACCACCGGCAGCGGTTTCCACAGATACGCTCCACATCCTTGTATAGGTGGATACCGCACCAGGGGGAACCTTAACCGTGATGGTACCCTCATTGCCGGTAGCATAAAAAATACCCCCTACCGTCGGTGGCATTGCCGACAGGCTCACCGTGGTAAGGCTCGTGCAGTCTCGGAACGCCTCTGCACCGATGGTGGTTGCCGCTGGCAGGTTCACCGTGGTAAGGCTCGTGCACCCAAAGAAGGCACTGACGTCGATGTCTGTAGCCTTAGGCAGGCTCATGGTAGTAAGGCTCGTGCAACGATAGAACGTAGCATTGCCTATAGAAACAACCTCAGGCAGGCTCACCGTCACAAGGCTCGTACAATCGCGGAACGCACCGTCGAGGTAACCACCACTGCCGATGGAAACAACTTTAGGCAGATTCACCGTGGTAAGACTCGTGCAGTCCCGGAACGCACCGCTACCGATGGAAACAACTTTAGGCAGGTTCACCGTGGTAAGGCCCGTGCGAGAGAAGGCAGCGCCAGCAATAGACATGGCCTCAGGTAGGCTCACCGCGACAAGGTTCGTGCAACGAGAGAAAGCAGCGTCACCGATGTCTGTAGCCGCCGGTAGACTCACCTCGCTAAGACTCGTGCACCCAGAGAAGGCATAGAGGCCGATGGAAGCAGCCTTAGGCAGATTCACCGTGGTAAGGCTCGTACAACCCGCAAAGGTAGACTCGCTGATGGACACTATCTCAGGTAAGCTCACCGAGCTAAGGTTCGTACAGTCCCGGAATACCTCTGTACCGATGGACCCGACCGCGGGTAAGGTTACCGTGATAAGGCTCGTGCACCCAGAGAAGGCAGAAGCACCGATAGACCGTACCTCAGGCAGGCCCACCGTCACAAGGCTCGTACAGTCACGGAACGCCTCTACCCCAATGGAGGTTGCCGCTGGTAAGTTCGCCTCCCTTAGGTTCGTGCACCCCGAAAAGGTAGCGTCACTGATGGAGCTTAGCTTAGGCAAATTGACCGTGGTAAGGCTCGTACACCCTGAGAAGGTAGAAGCACCGACGGATGTGGCTTCAGGCATGCTCACCGTGGTAAGGCTCCTGCAGTCGCGGAACGCCTCGGTACCGATGGAACTTACCTTAGGCAGGCTTACCTCGCTTAGGCTCGTACAGCCAGAGAATGCCGCGTCACCGATGGCGCTTACCTCCGAGAGGCTCACCGTGGTAAGGCTCGTGCAGTCGCGGAACGCCTCGGTACCGATGGAACTTACCTTAGGCAGGCTTACCTCGCATAGGCTCGTACAGCCGGCGACTGCCGCGTCACCGATGGCGCTTCCCTCCGAGAGGCTCACCGTGGTAAGGTTCGTGCAGTCGCGGAACGCCTCGGTACCGATGGAACTTACCTTAGGCAGGTTTACCTCGCTTAGGCTCGTACAGCCGGCGAATGCCGCGTCACCGATGGCGCTTACCTCCGAGAGGCTCACCGTGGTAAGGCTCGTACAGTCGCGGAAGGCATCTACCCCAATGGTGGTTGCCGCTGGCACGTTCACCGTGATAAGGTTCTTGCAACCTGCGAAGGTAGCGTCGCCGACCGTTGTGACTCCCGCACCGCTTACCGAAACCAGGTTGATAAAACTCTGGAACGCCTTTATACTTTCCGCTTCTTCCGGCAGTACCAGGGATACGATCTTATCCGCACCGGTAGGGTCGGTTCCTGGATCAAACTCCGTACCGTTCATGGTACTGCCGGAAAGATCCAGGGCTACATACTTACCGGCACTGCCAATGGCGGAGCGTATAGCGGTCAAGTCGCTTGCCAGATTGACCTGTACGATGAGCAGAATGGGATCAGCCGTACTATTCCCATCAGGCGCGTTGGCAAGGGCTCTGAGATCCTGACTATCCTTAATCGTGCCGTTCTGCCAGCGAGGATTCACCGTAACCCTGAAGGTGGCGGACTTGTCCTCTATCTGTACTGTCAGGGTTTGAGGGCCTTCGGTTTCGGTATCGTAACCTGAGACATCCGTAGCACTTACGATTTGATCTTGAGTCGAACCGTTGTTGTAGGAGCCGGTAACTACCAGCCCGCTTAAGTCCAAGTCTTCCCCTTGGATGTAGTCGGTCTTGGCGGGCAGGGTAGTTACGGCAATAGATACCAGAACCGGGGCATTTACGGTAACCGTGAAGGTGGCAGGTTTGTCGTTTATCCTTACGGTCAGGGTATGGGGCCCTTCGGCGTCGGAGTTGTAGCCCCAGACCTGGGCAAGGCTTACAGTTTCCGTCTGGGTCGAACCGTCGTTATAGGAACCGGTAACCACCAGCCCGCTTAAGTCCAGGGCTTCCCCGGTAACATAAACGGTCTTGGTGGGTGGGGCAGTTACGGCAATAGAAGCGAGCGCCGCGGCATGCACCCGCACGGTGAAGGTGGCGGGTTTGTTGTTTATCCTTATCATCAGGGTATGGGGCCCTTCGACATCGGCGTTGTAGCCCCAGACCTGGGCCACGCTGAGGGTTTCCACCTGGGTCGAACCGTCATTATAGGAGCCGGTAACCACTAGGCCCCGTAAGTCCAGGGTTTCCCCGGTAACATAAACGGTCTTGGTGGGTGGGGCAGTTACGGCAATAGAAGCGAGCGCCGCGGTATGCACCTTCACGGTGAAGGTGGCGGGAGTATCGTTTATCGTTAGCGTGAGGGTGTGTAGACCTACCGTTTGTTCAGCCTAGCCACAGATTTGGGCCCTAATGAGGGTTTCCATCTGGGTCGAGCCGTCTTGATAAGAACCGGTAACCACCAGGCCCCGTATATCCAGGGGTTCTCCGGTAACATAGATGGTCTTGGTGGGTAGCGTAGTTACGGCAATAGAAGCGAGCGCCGCGGTATGCACCCGCACGGTGAAGGTGGCGGGTTTATCGTTTATCTTTACCGTTAGGGTTTGTAGTCCTTCGGTTTCTGCATGGTAGCCTGAGACTTGGGCAATACTGAGGGTTTCCGTCTGGGTCGAGCCATCGTTATAGGAGCCGGTAATCACCAGCCCGCTTAAGTCCAGGGTTTCCCCGGTAATGTAGATGGTCTTGGTAGGCGGGGCAGTTACGGCAATAGCAGTAAGCGCCACGGTATGCACTTTCACGGTGAACGTGGCGGTAGTTTCGTTTATCGTTATCGTCAGGGTTTGGGACCCTTCAGTATCGGCGTCATAACCGGAGACCTCAGCGACACTGGGGGTTTCCACCTGGGTCGAGCCGTCGTTATAGGAGCCGATAACCACCAATCCACTTAAGTCCAGGGCTTCCCCGGTAACGTAGACGGTCTTGGTGGGCAGTGTGCTTACGGCAATAGAAAGCAGAACGGGGGCATGCACCGTAACGGTGAAGGTGGCGGATTTATCGTTTATTCTTACGGTCAGGGTTTGCGGCCCTTCAATGTCGGCGTCGTAGCCTAAGACCTGGAGGTCGCTCACGGTTTCCACCTGGGTCGAGCCGTCGTTATAGGAGCCGGTAACCACCAATCCGCTTAAGTCTAAGGGTTCCCCGGTAAAGTAGACGGTCTTGATGGGGGGAGTACTTACGGCAATAGCATCTAGAACCGCAGCATTCACCCGCACGGTAAAAGTTGCGGTTTTTTCATGTATTGTTACCGTGAGGGTGTGCACCCCTTCGGTTTCGGCATCATAGCCTGAGACCTCGGCGGCGCTCACGGTTTCCACCTGGGTCGAACCGTTGTTGTAGGAGCCGGTAACCACCAGCCCGTTTAAATCCAGGTCTTCCCCTTGGACATAAACGGTCTTGATAGGCGGCGCAGTTACGGCAATAGAAACTAAAGCCAGGGCATCCACCCTTACGGTGAAGATGGCGGATTTGCCATCCACGGTTACCGTGAGGATCTGATCCCCCGTCACGTTGGTGTTGTAGCCTGAGACGTTGGTCAAAGTAACGAATTCCTGCTTGGTCGAGCCGTCGTTGTAGGAGCCGGTAATCACGAGCCCAGTTAAGTCCAGGGCTTCACCTTGGATGTAGACAGTTTTAGTGGGCGGGGTAGTTACCGTGGCGCTTTGTAAGGTTAGGGGTTCTGGCGGCGATTCCTTTGGGCATCCGGCAAGTATTACGACGAAAAGCGAGATAATCGTACTTTTACTAAATAACGTGGTTTTCATTGGGGTCCTCCGCTCATCATTATATGGAACTTTTAGCGTTCTGCAAAGGGTGCATTGTCTCATGTAAAATCTGATCGAAGGGGCGGCGGAATCTCAGGCAAAAATTTGACCATGGAAACCTAAACTGTATCCGGTGAGGATGGCTTCAGCGGTAAAATATGATTGCAAGAATCCCATACCGGTACTATACTCAAAAGGATTGATGCCTATGATTGACTTATTTAACCGAACCATCGACTATATGCGGATCTCGATAACCGACCAGTGTAATCTTCGGTGCGTGTATTGTATGCCTCAGAAAATCCGCAGCCTAGCTGAGACCGAAATATTGAGCTATGAGGAAATCCTGCGGGTTTGTACCGAAGCAGTGCCCCTGGGGATTCATTTCATTAAAATTACCGGAGGCGAGCCGTTGCTCCGGGAAGGGGTTCCTGACCTGGTGAGGCAGCTTAAAAATATGGCGGGGATTAGCAAAGTGAGCCTCACCACCAACGGGGTGCTCCTGAGCCGGTATCTTGACGCCTTATGTGCCGCAGGAATTGACGGGATTACCATTAGCTTGGACAGCCTTGACAGTGAACGATTTAGGCTGACTACCGGTTATACGGGTTTGGATAGTATTATCCAGGAGATACATGAAAGCCTTAGTCGTCATATTAAGGTAAAGATCAATACCGTGCTTATAGATAACGGCGGAGAGCCGGAATGGAGGGACTTAGTGGAACTAGCCAGGGTTTTGCCCCTGGATGTACGGTTTATCGAGATGATGCCCATTGGATACGGTAGGGCCTTCAAAGGGGTAGCCCATGATAGGATTCTTCGGGGACTTCATAAGACCTATGCAGGGGTTACCGAAGATAGGGCTTCCCAGGGGGCAGGCCCTGCGGTGTACTATCGTATCCCGGGTTTTAAGGGAGCAATTGGTTTCATCAGTGCCCTGAGTCATAGGTTTTGTCATACCTGTAACCGCATCAGGCTTACTGCAGAAGGTATGTTAAAACCCTGTTTATGCTATGCTTCCGGTATAGACCTCAAAGCCATACTCCGAGACCCGGATAAGACCAACGAAGCCATAAGCCAGGCGCTTATGGAAGCGGTGGCTATGAAACCCGCAGCTCATTGCTTTACCCCCACCCCTCAAACCCCCGAAGGTTCCCTGGAAACGCGGGCTATGGTTGCTATTGGTGGCTGAACCAAGGGAAGCGGTCCTTAGGTGTCGGCGCTGTCGGGGTAATACCGTTCGAATACATGCTGTACCGCGTGTTGACATTCCCGTAAGAAGGCTTGGTGTTTTTCTAAAAAGGCACAGCCCTTAGCGGTAAGGTAGGCTTCACCGCCCCCTTTGCCTCCTTGCCGGCGGACCGTTAAAGGAAACCCAATCCAGGCTTCCAGGCCTTTGAGTAATTTCCAGCCCTTACTGTAGGACATCTCCATGGTTTCACAAGCTTGACGAACATTACCGGTTTGTTTAATGGCCATCAGCAGTTTTATCATCCCTGGACCACAAAAAGATGCTTCTGTTCCAGGGGTAACCAAAAAAACCTTTGCCACAGGCTTTACCTTTTTCTCCAGTATGACCCAGGAATCTCCGGATTGTTTTTTATCTGCCATTTTCTATCTCATTTCCCCTTCTCTTCACCAAATGATTTACATGTATACTACTGCTATTATAATACAAAGAAACCGCCAGGGCAGGTCAATAGTATTTACTTTGATACAGTGATAACAGTACTATAGCAATAGGAGAAAAGGGAATTGATGGT
>JAITJS010000059.1 GCA_031278815.1 Treponema sp. | reverse complement strand
GCTTTTAACCGGGGGGATACCCTAAGGGTCAGACCCTATGAAGGGGGAAATGAGGGGAAGACCGATTTTCTCCTTATTTTCCCCTTTCCTGTGGTCCTCTCACCGGGGTAAGCGAGAATAATCCGTTGGGGTTTAGTATGGAGTTTTTTTTCTTCTCAATTTTGGAGTACTTGAAGGGAGAGAACAGTCCTGAAACTGGTAATGAGTCTAAATTGTGACTCAAGTTTAGCGCTCTGGGGCGGGGATTTTTTATTTATGTCAAACAGTTTTGTATTCCATAAAATAAATTGATAATCTGGAAGTTTTAGTTTCCATAATTTTACATATTTCTGATAGTCTTCCGGTACCGGATCATCTGATAACCAGCAATAATAAATAATTTTAGGAATTGCCATCACGCAGCCTTCCGGTTATATGCCATAAATGCTTTTTCTCCATGCCGCAACGCGGCGCGGAATATAGGGGAGAAAAAGAAGAAGGCCAAAGCATCCCGATACGGAGATACTTCGGCCTTCTTCAGATAAAGAGAAAAAAATATAAAAAAAGGGTGAATTTACGCGATCAGGTACTTGACAAGGACTACAAGCGCCCCATACCAAGCTTGCTTAGGACGAAGTCTGCCTGGGGGGGGTCTGGGGTGTAGGTGACGCTTGACCGTCTATCGCTCATAGCTAGGGTATTTATACTATAAGGTGAAAAAAATACAAGCGTGTAGCGGAGCCGAGGACCGCCGGGATTTGTGCATCCGGGACTATGCGGGGAGGTTGCCGGGGGGCTTATAGCCCTCCGGCGGGGTGTTATTATTGGCTATGACCGATAATCTCCATTGATCTTGACATACTCATAGCTTAAGTCACAGCCCCAGACCACCGCCTCTGCCACTCCTTGCCCCAGGGTGATGATAATCTCGATCTCATCTTCCAAAAGGATCTGTTTTGCCACCTCCTCGCAAAAGGGAAGATCCCTCCCCCCTTTGCATAGGCACACATACCCTGCGGCACTGGCAAAGGCTACATCTACCCTCTGGGGATCAAAGTCAATTCCCGCATAGCCCAGGGCACAGAGGACCCTTCCCCAATTCGCATCCGCACCAAAACACGCGGCTTTTACCAGGTTTGAAGATGCCACTGATTTGGCCAAAACCACGGCGCTTGCTTCGTCCACTGCTTCCTTTACGGTAACGGTAATCAGTTTAGTGGCTCCCTCCCCATCTCGGGCCACGGCTCGAGCTAAGCTTATGCACAGCGCTTCCAAGGCTGCAGCAAAGACAGCATAATCCGGCCCTGGGCTTTCGATACGTGGATTATGCCCTTCTCCATTGGCCATGATCAGGATCATGTCATTGGTGGAGGTGTCTCCGTCCACAGTAACTCGGTTAAATGAACGTTGTACCGACCTTCGTAGGGCCTTGTCCAGGAGTTCTTGGGAAATGCTCGCATCAGTGGTGATGAAACAGAGCATGGTTCCCATATTGGGGTGGATCATACCCGAACCCTTGACCATGCCTCCCAGTCGTATGGGGAAACCGGCGATCTCAATTTCCAGGGCCCCGGCTTTTTTCCGGGTATCCGTGGTCATGATCGCCTCTAGGGCCGCCTCATGTCCCTGGGCATCGGAACGAAGCCCCTTTGTAATCGCCTCTATTCCCGCTTCAATGGCCTGTATGGGCAAGGGCACGCCGATAACCCCGGTGGATGCTACGGCCATCTGTTCCCTTGGAATGCTGAGGGCTGCTCCTGCAAGCTCTGCCATGCGCCGAGCAGCAGCTATGCCCGCCTCGCCGGTACAGGCATTGGCATTCCCTGAATTGGCGATAAGCCCTCGTATTTGCCCTTGGGCAGTGTGCTGCCGGCTCACCAGCACACTGGCGGCCTTAACCTGATTGGTAGTATACAGGGCTGCTGAAGTACAGGGGGCCTTTGAGTAAATCAAGGCTAGGTCCCGTTTCCCGGATCCTCCTTTGATGCCGCAACGTATGCCTGCGGCCTGGAATCCCTGGGGAGCGCAAACTCCTCCATCTATTGCTTTCATTTTTTTCCCTTTCCTATTTTTTTCTATAGTACTTCAATTCCCTGAAACTTCCCTTCAGCCTTAAAAAGCCGCAGGGATTGCACTCAGTCCTGTACTTTCATCAAAACCAAAGATGATGTTCATATTCTGCACGGCCTGGCCTGCTGCGCCTTTAACCATGTTGTCAATGGCCGTAACCACGATGAGGGTGCTACCGGTCTGGTCCAAATGTATGGAGATATCGCAGTAATTGGACTGCCTCACCCGATTAGTGGCGGCAATACGCTCTGCGGGGAGGACCCGTACAAAAGGTTCATCCCGGTAGAACGTAGCGTACCGGGAACGGATGACCGCTCCTTGATCCATGACTTCCGCGACCGGGGGACGAGGGTTCTCGGTTCGGGGAACCTTGACCTGCCAGGCATCGCTTAAGGGTATATAGGTGGTACTGAGGATACCTCGGTTCATGGGGGCCAAGTGGGGGGTGAAGATCAGCGATGGGCCTTCCTCGCGCTGCTTCCCGTCGCCTGTACGCATGAAGGTAAAATTACGGCTTATCTCCGGGGTATGCCGGTGGCAGCCTACCTTGTAGGGAGCCAGGGCATCGGCACATTCGGGGTAATGAAAGGCACGGCTTGGTTCCCGACCTCCTCCGGTAATCCCTGAAGCCGCATCCACGATGATGGTGCCGCTTCCTGCCAGGCCCAGCGCCAAGGCAGGATAGGCCCCCAGGGAGGCAGCAGTCGGATAACAGCCGGGATTGCCGATAATCACCGGGCCAGAAGCCCTGAGGGCTTTAATTTTTTCCCGGTTCAATTCAGGAAGGCCGTACACGGAATGGTTCCTCAGTTCCGGGTATACGAAGGGCTTGCCGTACCATGCACGAAAGGTAGCCTCATCATCGTCAAAACGAAAATCCGCGGATAAATCAATACAAGGGATCCCCTTTTCCATACACCTTTTGGCATAGGATTCCCCTACCCCGCTGGGAAGGGCTACAAAAACTACCTGCGCTACCTCAAGCACTGCATCAGCTTGTATCAAAAGAGTTCTCACCCTCCTGAAAAGATTGGGATAGATATAGTCCATCCGCTCGCCTTCAAAGCTGACAGAGGCCAGTGCCAAGGATCTAATGTTCGGATGCCCTGCAAGAAGCCGGACCAGTTCAGCGCCTACGTATCCGGTGGCACCGATAATGCCTGCAATCATGTAATCATTCCTCCTTACCTAGCCATAATCCTGTACAAATCCGTACCAGGTCAAGGGTCTTTGGAATCCCTTGACAAAAACTGCATATTTTTAGAATATTTATACACTAAAGGCATAAGGTGGATATCACTATGGTTATAGAAGAGGATAGGCTCCAGATAGAACTTCGGGTCCAGGATGCAGTGTTTCATGAGGCCGTGTACCAAGAAAGGGGTAACCGGGCATGTACAGGGGTATGTGAGGAGTCCTTTCAGGACAGCGCAATCTACCAGGGAAAGATATACTGCGCCAACTGTATACACTGTAAATTACTTACCGGTACCTTGCTCGCCTCTTCACCCATCTCCCTATCCGTGGATGGGGAAGATCGGTATGTTCCCCGGATCCGGTGTGCTGCAGGTAAGTGGAAGAAGAAACTCGGCCAAGAAAAACTGTATAAATATAGTACCATTATCCGGCGTTATCTGGATTATTGCGATGCCTATGAAGCTATGGGAGATGCCAAGGACTTCATCCGGGAACTGAAAAAAAACATATCCCATAAGGATGCCTCCTAATCGGGATAGCCCTTTACCAGGCAGGGCTGCTTTTTTTGTGAGACCCCTTCAGGTCTACTTGTTTTTAAGCCCCATAAGGAAGTATGCTCATACTATGATTAGTTTGCAATACAGAGGTATGGGGCTTAGGATCCTCCCGCTCATAGTGGGGATTGTATCCTGTACATCCGTGCTCTACATACCTGAGAATTTAAGTCCTGCAGAGCTTATCCAAAAAGGGCAGGAAGCTTCGGATCGGAATAGGTATAAGCATTCTTTGCAGTATTATGAAGCCATTATTGAGCGGTATCCTTCATATATAGACGAAGTATGCGCCGTAGAATATGAGATTGCCTTCATTCATTATAAACAAAAACACTATGAACTGGCCAAATATGAATTCCAGGCCCTGCTCAGCCGCTATGATAGCCCTGATGCGGAACTGCTCCCCTTGCAGTTTAAAAAATTGACTGAACTCGTTCTGGCAAAAATAGCAGCCAAGGAGCACTAATCTCAAGACTAAAGACCCCGGAATACCCCATGACCCCTGCTGCTTTTTTTGCCGAAATGATAAGTCCTCGTTTTAATCCGGCAGCGATCTTGGATATTTCCCAAAACGGTAAGGTCCTGGTGATAAGCGATCTGCACATGGGGGTGGGCTATCGGGATGATCTTGCCCATAATGGGACGCTCCTCATGGATATGCTTGAGGGCTATTATTGGCAGAAGGGCTGGATATTGGTGCTGAACGGAGACATCGAAGAGCTCTTGTGCTATTCCCTGGAGGCTATCAAAGAACAGTGGGCACGGCTTTACCAGATCTTTGATCAGTTCAACGCTGCTGGGCGGCTGTACAAAACCCTGGGCAATCACGATGAGGGCCTCCTCTTTGAGTCCAATTATCCCTATGATTTATACAATGCCATCCGAATTGAAACCGGAATCCTTCCCCTCTATGTGTATCATGGACACCAGTCATCCAAGGTATATACCTGCTATAATAACCTGATTAATGCCAGTATTCGGTATTTGTTAAAACCCATAGGAATTAGGAACATATCCAGCGCCCGCAGCCCCAATCGCCGTTTTCATGTGGAAAAACGTGCCTATGCCTTCTCCTTGGATAACCACTGCATATCCATTATCGGGCATACCCACCGGGCTCTTTTTGAGTCTTTGGGCCGGTTTGAGTATATCAAATTCGAGATTGAACGGCTGTGCCGGGATTATCCTGCCTCCGGGGGAGTTGACCGGGAACGGATCGCTTCGGAGGTACAGGCCTTGCGCTTTGAATTGAGCAAGCTGAAACGGTCTGAGCGACGGAAAATACCGCGGCAGAGTCTTTATGGCGATGAATTACCGGTACCCTGTCTTTTTAATTCCGGTAGTGCCATAAGCAAAAAGGGTATAAATGCCATAGAACTGACCAATGAGACTATTGCCCTGGTTTACTGGTTTATAGAAGGGCGGGGAAAGCAATTCGTAAGTCGAGGAGGGTATACCATAAAGAAAATCCGGGGAACCCCCTATTACCGCTCGATACTTAACCAAGACCGGCTTGATTATGTACAGGCCAAGATAGAACTCTTAGGGAAGTCTGGGTTTTCGACCTCTTCCGAAGGTACAGTTGCTTTGCATCTGTAGACCCTATGAGGGGCTGTTTCAAAACGTAAGCTTTGTAAAGGCCCTATCTGCCCGCCCGGTAAACCAAGACATTATGGCGTCGGTTCTGGTGGCAAAGGATTGACCCACCCGCTGATTCATACCCGGCAGGGAAACAACCTTGGCCATAGATGCCGCATAGATAAGGAGAAACCCTTCTGCATCTATGACCGCCACCACAGAGCGTAGCTTATTTTTCCCCACCGCAGGAAAGATCCCCGCCACTAAGGGGCTTAAGTTCTGCTGAACCAAGACCAAGGCGTCTTCATCGGTATGGTACTCATATTGATAGATCATATCTCCAAAGGTCAGGTCCTTTTGACGGGCATAGAGGAGCAACTTTGCAGGCGGCTCTATATACACCGGATCCGGCAGGGGCTTTTGCGTATCCGGCTGGTCAATCACCTGGGAGCTTTCATAGAAGACCCGCATGGCCTTACGGCTTGAGGAAAAGTAGCGAAGCCCTGCCAAGCTACTCAAAGCCAGGGTTTCGTTGAATAGGGCGCTTCGCTCTGCACCGCTCCAGTGGGGAAGGGCCGCATCTTGAGGCTTCGTATACAGATGCAGGCTTTCCACCAAAAGACTGGGGGCTAAGGCTTCAAGGGTATCATCCATGAGCTTTTGAAGCAGTCTATGCTGGGGCATAAGTTGGGGGCTCAGGTACCTGAACTGTACTTCCCGTAAGGTTCCCTCTTTAAGGAGAGAACCCTGCTGTCCTGGGAGGAGCAAGGCATCCAGGGAAAGGGCACCCAGTGATGTTCCCCTTATCAGTAAAAAGGAGGCCAAAAGAAGCTGGTTTATTTTTTTCATGTGTTTCTCCGCTGCCCTCATACGCGCTTAAACCGATACCTGCTGCACTGGAACCCCCAGATGTGCTGCGGCTTTTTCCGCGGTCCCAGGTCCTGCTAAGATGAGGGGTGAAGCCCTCAAAGACGAAGCCTGCTGGGCGTACCGGGAAAGACGTTGAGCCGCCTGGGTAATCTCTTCAGCAGAAACCCCAATCACATGAGCGAGCATCCGTGAAGGGTGCTCTGTTGGAATGCCGTAGAGAAACCGGAAGAAGTCCACAAAGCCCTTTTCCGCGCTGACCCGGGGATGGGTCTTCTGGGCATAGGTCCCGATGACCGCTTTTTCCAGGAATTCCCCGTCAAACAAGGGACCTACTCGGTCTTGTAATATCAAAGTAAAGGCCTCAAGGGAATACAGAGGATTGGGATCTCGATAGGTAGCCAGGGAAAAGAGCCCTTCAAGGCTATCTGATTGGGCAAAAGCTCCATAGGCGCCACCTTTCATGCGTATTTCCTCCCACAAAGGGCCCGTGGCAAGCCCGTGAGCCAAGACCGACTCCACAGCACTTGCTTTGGTCCCAAACGGAGCCGAAGGCAAGGCAAGCGCGGCAAAACCCACCTGGAGTGAAGGGGAAGCATAGACCTCAGGAAACCCGGGAGACCCAGGAGCCTTCTTCCCCAAAAGGCTAAAGAAGGGCGCTGCCTGAGCAGTCTCTGGATTTCGGGAACGAGGCGGCCCAAAGCGACTAAAGTACTGCTCAAGCGCCCGGCAGGAAGCGCGCAGGGTTTCACCAGAAGCGGTAAGGTTGACCATGAGTCCTGCCTTGGATGCCAGGGTATCCCGAATACGGATCAAAGGAGTCCTCAGGGCCTCATCATCCAGGATGGCAAGGGTATGCATCCAGTCAATCTGGCTCAATCCCCCCCACAGTTCCTCCACAGCCTGAGTACGAGAGCAATACCGCTCTGCACGGATTGCCCCGTAGCGATGCCCCCCCGGAACAAGGCTCGCATCCAGGTTATTCTTAAATTCCAGAACCAAGTCCCGGATCCGCCGGTGATCCGAGAAATCCCCTTCGGTGATAAGACGCAAGGTTAGATTCAAAGCAGGCTCTATCTTTTCATCCAAAGCTTTGAGCCGGTAGACAAGCCAATCTCGTCCGGCCAGGTCGAAGATGCCTGCCGGGGTCGCGATAGTCCTGCTTGCACCTGGGGCATTGGTACTGGTCTGCAAGCTCCCGTGGAGGTCTCCCAGGATACGGGCCTGGAGACTCGCCACTTCTGCGTAATCCAGACCAGGTAATCCCAGGGAAAGGACCACCCGGAAAAAAAGGGGCAGCCACAGGTAATCTTCAGGGTCAAGCACATCCACGGGGAAGGCAAGGTCCACATAGGTGATACCGTTGGTGAAAAGATCGTGGATGAGGACCGGCACTCCCCCGGCGTCCTGATATGCTCGGGGTATGGGTTCCTGTTCTGGGGAAAGGTCCTGCCGGGAAAGGTGGGGAATTCGTGCCAGAACTTGCGGGGACTCTCTTTCCTCTTGAAGCCGGGTAAGCGCCGCAGCCTTTGCGTGTATCTGGGCTTTCTCTGCTTCGCTCAAGGCTGCCAACGTCTGGGTAAGCTTTTGTGCCGAGGCTGCTTCTTTTTGCTCAAGAAAGCCCTGCTGCGGTTCAATCATGATACAGGCCCGGTGGGGATTATCCAGCAGGTATTTTTTAAGGAGAGATTCAAAATAAGGGGCCTTAGTCTTTGCAGCCTCAGCAATCCGGGCTTTGAGGGTACTGAATTCCGGTACAAAGAGGAGCCCCTCCCAAGGGGTCCCTCCGTGGAGCCAGGTACTCAGGGCCCGTTGCAGCCATACCAGGGAATAAGGCCCATGCGCGCGGCGGATTTCCCGATGAGAGAATTCCATAGACAAGAGGGCAGCCTCTATATCTTCCGCTGAGATCCCCTCACAAGCCAAACGGTTTAGTTCGCTGAGTACCAGAGCCTCTACCGCTGCTGCTTGCGAGATCGCTCCTTGCGCGGCCCCTACCCCCCGAAGGCCCACAGTAAATATGGTTTCCCGAAGCTCCTTATCAAGACCGGTTACCGGGGACATATCCTCCCCCAATCCCGACTCAATGAGGGCCTTGGTTAAAGGAGACCCGTCATGCCCTAAGAGGACTTCGGTGAGGACACAGAGATCCATATTTGCCCGAGTATCCAGGACATCGCTGCAAAGCCAAGAAAGAAGAACCGTGGCTTTCTGCTGTGCCCCGGCAGGGGCGGGGACGCTGATGCGCTGCGGGGCCTTCCAGCGCTTTGCCCGGGGGATGGGAGGAGCCACCTTTCCGGGAGAGAGACCGGCTAAGACCTTATCTTGCAAGAAGGCAAGCTGCTTTTCCGTGGGGATATTCCCTGCTAAGAAGATCCGGCAGTTCCCCGGAACATATCGGGTTCGGTGAAATTCCCGTAAGACTTCCCAGGTTAAGGAGGGGATCTGCTCAGGATCCCCTCCGGATTCAAAGCGGTAGGGCGTATCTGGCAATACTGCTTTGGCGGACCACACGCTTGCGTAGGCGTCCAAGGACGAATAGACTCCTTTCATCTCATTGTAGACGACGCCAGTAAGGGAAAGCTGTTCAGGCTCTGAACTTCCTGCTGAGGGAGGACTCAATTCAAAGCGGTGGCCTTCTTGCATAAAGGTCCATTCCGAAAGGAGGGGCCGGAACACCGCATCTCCGTACACTGCCATGAGGTTAAAGTAATCATGCTCATGGATCGAACTTGCCGGGTACACGGTCTTATCAGGAAAAGTCCAGGCATTGAGATAGGTCTGGAGACTTCCCTGGGCTAATACCAGAAAAGCATCCTTCAGGGGGTAGGCTTCAGAGCCACAGAGGACCGAATGTTCCAGGATATGGGCAACTCCGGTAGAATCTTCAGGAGTGGTGGCAAAGGCAAAGGCGAAGAGGTTCTCTGGGTCTTCGTTCAGCACATGGAACACCTCAAGGCCACTGTGCTGGTGCCGTGCCCAGATACCCTGCGCCTTGAGTTCCGCCAGGTCCAGGACCTTAAGGATGGCAAAACCGCTTTCCAGGACCTGTCCTACCTGTAAATCTGTCTTCATACGAGTATATCCTTATCATCAAGTAATAAAATGCGCCCTGCTTCCCGATTTTCCCTGAACCAGTCCAAGAATTCCTTAGCCACCCTATCCACATCCCGCCTGCGTACAGGACCGAGGATTTTCGCTTCTTCCCGGATATGGGCGCGACGCTCAGCAGACATATTGGCGAAGATCTTTTCGGTAAATGCTTGAGAGCGGCCTTTTAAGAGCAAGACTATATCCAGGTCGGACATAGAAAAGAGCTTATCTTCAATGGCCCTATCCTCGGCCTGGACCACGTCATCCAGGGTATGGAGTCGGTCTTTCAAATCGCGGCTGAGATACGGGTCTGTCCGAGTGAATTCCTCCATGATCCGTTCCCCAAAAGAGGGATCTGCGGCTTTAAGGATAGCAGTGAGGGCCCCGATGCCGTCTATACCAGGACCTGTATTGCTATCCAAATGGCGGATCCGTTCTTTCAAGGCAGCGGCAACCCGGTCCACCACTTCGGGGGAGGTCTTTTCCAGGTGAGCTATACGTCGAATGAGGGCGATCTTCCGATCCGGCGGTGAATGGGCCAATACCGCTGCGGCTAGGGACGGAGAGACCCGGGAAAGGACCAGGGCCTCCACCGCAGGGCTTTCATCCTTAAACAGAAAGACCACTTGTTCTCCGGAACAGTCTTCCAAAAAAACGAAGGGGTTGCTGGCGGCTTCCGCATGGGTCTGTTTTAAGAAGGCTTCTCCCTGTTCAGGGCCAAAGGCGGTATGCAGGATCTGGCGGGCCGTATCAAGGCCCCCGAAAGCAGGCCCGGTATACCGGTACGAAGCTGCCAAAAGGGAACGGAATTCCATCAGGATAGCTTCTGATTCTTCCGGGGTGATACCCCGGATAGCGGCGATTTCCTGAGCTATGGCTTCCACCTGTTCTGGATTGAGATGGGACAGGATCTTGGCGGCTTGATCAGCCCCCACGAGGATGAGGAATTTCGCCACCCGTCGGTATTTGGACTCAGGCTCTGGTTTTGTAGGTTCACCTTGAGGCGCTGCTTGGGGTGTTTTCCTAAACTTGGTTTGAAACAACGTATGGGCGAGGGCATCTCCATCGGTTTTGATAAATTGCTTTGCCCCCTCCCCAGCTCGAACCTGGGGGGGAGTTTCTCCCCTAGGTTCAGTCTTGGCGCTGGAGAAGAACAGCGAAGGCCCTTGCTGCTGGCTTAGTGCCTGCTGGTACGCGGCAAGTCCTCGGAGCGGGAGTCTGGATCCTGGGGGCGTTATTTCCGGCGGTTTAACCTTAGCCATGATCCCTATCATAGGATATTCAGGAGTTTTATACAACCACGCCAGATGAACCGCCATGCGGGGTTGCTCCCTGCTCGTTCCCGACTGCAGTCTAGGGGTTCCCGGAATTATTCCCCGATAATAGGGGAAGTGTGGACGGACACCTCCCCTACCAGGCTATTTCACTGCTTCAAAACCCTGCTTGAGATCATCGATGATGTCGTCAATATGTTCGGTACCGATGGAAAGGCGGACCGTGTTGGGTTTGATCCCCTGTTCCAGCAGTTCCGATTCGTTGAGCTGGGAGTGGGTCGTGGAGGCCGGGTGTATTACGAGTGATTTGACATCCGCCACATTCGCAAGAAGGGAGAAAAGTTTCAGCTCCTCGGTAAATATCTTCGCTTTTTCCGCACCCCCTTTCAGTTCAAACGTGAAGATTGACGCGCCGCCCCGGGGGAAGTAGCGGTTGTAGAATGGGTGGTCCCGGTGATCCGGGAGGAGCGGATGGTTCACCTTCTCGACCTGCGGGTGGTTCTTCAGGAAATCGATCACCTTCAGCGTGTTCTCTACGTGGCGTTCGACCCGCAAGGACAGCGTTTCCAGCCCCTGGAGGAACAGGAAAGCGTTGAAGGGCGACAGGGCCGCGCCGGTATCGCGGAGCAGGGTGGTACGGGCCTTGATGATATAGGCGAGATTCCCCACCGCGTC
>JAITJS010000050.1 GCA_031278815.1 Treponema sp. | reverse complement strand
TCCCGCAAATTCTTCTTTCAGGTCAAAACTTGTTCCTTCTGCCATATTCCCCTCCCCAGAGTTCCTGACTTTTCAGAAAGTATAGCACAAATCAGAAAAATCCGTGGGTCAAGTTTAGCGCTCTGCGGCGGGGATTTTTTATTGAGGAGGGATGAAGCTTAGCCCAGCCGGAAGCTGGAAGAACATGGGTTAAAAAATTATTTTGAGGCATTGCGGATTGTTGACGGTTTACCCTTTCTTTGTGTACAATAAAGACGTTATGAGAAGCTGTTTCAAAGGCATGCTTTTGAAACAGCTCCATGAAACTATGAAATTAAGAAAAAACCGGTGTTTATCTTGAATCTGCCTATCGAGTATTCCTTAAAGATCCGCTATTATGCTCCTTCATAAGCCCCCCTGCAAGGCTTAGCCTGGTACTTATGTACCCGGTTTTTTCAAACAAAGAAATACCAGTACCCGGTCAGGGTCCCAAAGGAAGGAGGATTGGTATGGATGCATATATGGGTAAGACGATTATCGCATGGCTCACCTATAAAAAAGACTATTACGGAGAAACCAATAAGGTATGTTACATTTATCCACGGTATCTTAAACAGCTTGGAGGGGCCTATGCATCGCTCCAAGAGGGGGATGAACGGATCGATATCCGTATTACCCAAGATGGAGTCTTAGCAGAACAGGTGGTGGAAGAATATGGGCATCTGGTAACCGTTAAATTTAACTTTGAACCTACCCGCAGGTATGAAGATGACCGGTATCCCTCGATCCGATACAATCCGGCTTTTGCGGATTCAGAGATAGAAATAAGCCGCTTCAAAGAAAAAGGGCTCATGCAGCTCTTTGAGACCTCAAAAGACTTTATATCCCTTACCAAAGACCGGTGTATAGTATCGGAGGTACCGCTCTATACCAACGAAGTACTCCTGCGAAGTGGAGACGCGTTTTACGGCCCCTTTGATGCGGAATATGAAGCGCAAGAACAAAAGCTCATGCTCTTTGGAAAGAAAGAATCCCACTATAGAATCCAATCCTATGAGACCGCGGCTATTACCCCGCTGGTCAATATGTACATTGCCGATGAAGAGGGGTTGGCGTCCCTTGCTTTTATCCCCCGGGCTTCTTTGGCAAGGATAGCGATCCGTACCCCGAACATAGACTGGATAAACGACAATACCTTACTAGACGGTTTGAATGCAACCCTCAAGCTGGCTTCCAGCGCGGCCTATGGGTATACCAAGACCCAAATTCGGCAGATAAAAAACGTTATTGCTGAATCCTCTGTCCTGTATCACGATAGGGAACTCACGGAAGAGCGGCTTCAACGGCTTACCGGAATGCTGGACCAGGTCATCCGTCATGATGAGATAAAACAAACCATTATGGCGAATATTTTTGATGATAAAGAGGCATTTGATCAGTTGGTTACCTTGTTTTGTGATGAATACCTTGACAAAATCGAAGAAAAAAGCCGGGACTTTATCCAGATCCGGGAACGGAAAGCCCACTTGCAGGCGGAACTCGAGATCCAAGAGAAGCGGCTTGCGGAATTGAAGAGTGATGAGACGGTCCTTACCAAAGAAGCCCAGGCCCGACACCATGAACTGATGCAGCAGCTTGAGCATGAAGAAAAGACCCTGAAAACTGCCCTGGAACAAGTACAGAGCGAATACCAGCAACTCCAGCAGTATGTAGGGGCGGCCCAGGATATTGCAGAGCTCACGAAAAAGAGGGTCCTTCTGGACGAAGAGACTGCCCGTATCCAGGCGGAATACGATCAGTATAAAGATGAACAAGCCCGCCTTGAAACGCAGCTCAACCGCACCCTGGCCCACTTTAAGGATCAGGTCCAGGTTATTGCCCGGGTCATTGACAGTAAGCTGCTCACCCAGGTGCTGCAAGCAGTGGGCGAGGAAAAGCCTGACCTTGAAGAGTTGATCTCCTTTGATAGTCGCTTATTGTTTAAACCCCGGTCTAAGATGGAACTATCCGGGGAACGGATTATCCGGCGTACCTATGAATACCTCCAAGGGGCGAACCGGGATCTCAGCCTCAACGATACGGCCAATTACCTCATCTGTATCATGCAAGGCTTTATGACCACCTTTGCTGGGGAACCGGGGACCGGGAAAACCTCCTTGTGTACTATCCTGGCAAAATCCTTGGGACTTGCCCGCTCCGACGTGCAAAGCCGCTTTGTGGACATATCCGTGGAGCGGGGCTGGACCAGCCACAAGGACTTCATCGGCTATTACAATCCCCTCACTAAGATGATGGAAAAAAGCAATAACCGGGTCTTCGATGCCCTGGAACGGCTGCATTATGAACATGAGCACCAGGCAGATGCCCCGTTTTTTATACTCCTGGATGAAGCTAACTTAAGTCCCCTGGAGCACTACTGGGCGGCTTTCCTCCGCTTGTGTGATGAGGATTCGACCTATAGCCGCTCTTTAAGCCTGGGGGGAAAACACCACTGGAGCATACCCCGGCACCTGCGCTTCCTGGCCACGGTGAATTTCGATCATACCACGGAAGAGCTCTCGCCCCGGTTTCTGGATCGGAGCTGGATCATCACCTTGGATCCGGATACTATGGGCGGTGAAGTGGCCCAGCTTGAGACCCCGAACAAGGAAAGCATCATTCCCTTCTCTGCCCTGAGCGCCGCTTTTTTGTCCCGGGGAGATGGAGGCATTGGGGATGAAGGGATCAGCAGCAAATGGGGCAAGATCCAGAGTATTTTCAAACTGTATAAGCTACCCATCATGCCGCGGAATTTGAAAATGGTCCACACCTATTGCGCCATTGCCTGCAAGTATATGGATACCCAGACCTCGGAAAACCGGTTTGCCCCCTTGGATTATGCGGTTTCCCAAAAGATCCTGCCCATCATAAATGGTACCGGGGAACGGTATCATAATCTCTTGAAAGGGCTTAAAGAAGAATGTAAGAGTATGCCCTTGTGCCACAAGCATATTACCCGGATCCTCAAGGCCGCAGATGAGAATATGGGATTCTATCAGTTCTTTGCCAAGTAAGGGAGGCCTACCATGGAATGTTATCTTCGCTTACGGCTGCAAAACAGGAAAAACAGGGAACAAAAACCAGGCGGGCCTCACGAGTCAGGCAGCATAGACTCTTCCGGGGACATCCCCCTGTATCCCCTGACTTTAACCGCTCACAAGGAGATAGTGGACACCGTAAGCCTGGTCGCAGAAGGGCTCTATACCTGCACAGCCCTCTTCACCCAGGTGGATCGCCCCATAAAGGGGATGGAACTGTTTCTTAATGAAGAATCCATCGGCTTCGGTGGGGCTCTGCGGTATGTACCCTTGGGAGAACAGAGCGCGGATATTCTGTTTAGAAAGGAGTTCCTGAACGAAGGGATGAGCGGCGATTTTGAAGACCGCAAAGAAGGCAGGCCCTTTCTGCTCTACTACGATCTGGTCCAGTTTGCCCTCAAGGTCCAGGAGGATGAGCGTTCCCGGGTGTACACCAGCGATTATGTGCTCTGTTTAAGCAAACATGGGGCTAACGCGGAGAACATTGAAGATATAATCACGTATCTAGCGGAATTTAACGATGATACCATCAGTACCTGGATGTTTTCCCCAGAGTCCGGTGTACCTCTTGATCCGGATCGTTTTTTACCAGAAAACCTGGAACAAACCCGGCAGCGCAAGGCCTCCTATAAATCCTTGAGCGCCTATATGCAACTGCTCACTTCCATCCACACCTGTTATAAGGAAAACTACCCGGCCTTTAAAAGCGGGGCGAAACACCGGATCGTCAAACATGATTCCCTGCAATCCTATGACCAGGTCAAGAGCATCAGCCGCCGGAACCTGCAATGGTTGTACCAGAACCCTGGGGAACTGGTGGTCACCAAAAGCCTCACGGCCATCCAGATCCAAGGTAGGCATTATCTGCCCTATCGGATGTACATTGAGAAAACCACCAAGAGCTTTGACATGTATGAAAACCGGGTGGTACTGGGGTTTCTCTTATTGGTCTGCAATACCCTAAAGGCCGTAATAGAAGAAGTACACCTTCAGTTAGTCGAGGAATACAAGGTCCTTCATAAGCTGCAATGGCTTGAGCGGGAAGGATTCCGGGCGCCGATTATTGGTATTAAGCAGCTCCAAGCGGAGCGGAACCAGGCCCTACTCAACACCCTTAAGGAGCTGCTTTTAAACTTAGCCGGGCAATACGCAAAGTATCGGGACATGCTCCCCTGTGCAGATGCCCCGCTTTTGGGGATCCCTAAAAAAACCAAGGTCTTTCAGGAGGTCCGGCCCTATCAACAGGTATTTGAACAGATCCTGAGGTGGTATCACTTTGGGGAATTCACGCCGGTGAAGGAAACTTTGCTGGGGAATGCCAAGACCTTGGACAAGCTCTTTGAGTATTACTGTTTATGCAGACTCCTGGTGCTCCTTAAAGATGCAGGGTTTACCGCAACCGGAGAGGTCTCCCGCGCCTTTACCTATCATGCCCAGGAACACCGCGGGGGAGACCTGGCCAATACCTACCTGTTACGGCGCAGGGAATTGCTGCTTACCCTCTACTATCAGCCGGTTATCAGTGCGGATCGTTTTGAGAACGATATAAGCCTCTACCGAACTACTACCGCAGACGGTTTTTATACCCCGGATTTTATGATCAAACTCCAGCGGGATAGAACGACTCCTTCCTGCTATCTGATCTTTGACGCCAAGTATTCTTCCCGTTGGAGTATCAAACAGTATTATATGGATCGGGAGATTATCAAATACGGATGTCAGCTCTCTGGCCGGGAAGCAGGGCAATCGATCAAGATGGTATGGCTGCTGCAGGGTCGGATAGATGACGCCCCGCCTATCGAGCGGTATCACAGTTCCCCTTTAGCGCAGCAGTATAAGCCGGCTATCTCCTATGGGATTATCCAGGTAAATACCAAGACCGATACCTTAGATCCTTTGTGGAAGGAGCTATACCCCGTCATGCAAGAGCTGGAATACCCCGAGACATAAGGGGTATACACTCCAAAGTGTTATGCTCACGTATCGGCAGTGGTAATGGGTTCCTACTGTCATATCAAGTAATTATCTCCACAATAGTAAGTCTATCGCTCGGACGATGAAACATCCCGCGTTCCGCACACTAACTACTGATTTTCTTTTGACCGTAATGAAGTTGTATGCTATTATAAAAACAGAAAAGAATGTGATAATCTCACTGCAACAAGCAGTAGATATAACTTTATCGGGTCAATATAAGAATATTCTTATGAGGAGAGATTAGTTATGTTTATTGGAACAAGATTATTTTTTGCTTGAACAAGGGTGGTTCTGATGTATTTTTCATTAGAACCAGCGGCGTTATTCACTCAACAATTAGGTGATGGGCGAAAGGCGTTGACCAGCGGATAAAAGCCATGATACTGTAGTTGTCAAAGTAAAGACAGGGAGGAATTATCAGGGTATTAGCGCCGGTAAAAGGTCCGCATTGCGGAAGCGACAAGGTAAAGAAAAACGGGACATCCAAGAATGGCAAACAACGCTTTTTGTGCTGCAATGAAAAGTGCCGGCATAAGACGTTTGTTGAGTATTATACCTACAACGCATAGGATCCGAATATACGATCAGGGATATTTTTTTCTGTAGTCAATGGAAGCGGGATGAGGGCAACAGACAGAATACTGGGGATAACCAAGGACACGGTAACCGATGCGCTGAGGAGTATCGAAGGGCTGTTATGGTATGGCAATTACGATTACTTAAGCAGACCCCAAAAGGAGGATATTACGGTTGAGTTAGTATCGGTTAATGAAGTCGAAATGGGGAGTTTTGTCGGGGACAAAAGTCATCAGTATTGGCTATGGTTGGCAATAGACTATACTACCGGGGAGCCGTTAGAGTTTCATTTCGGCACAGGAGAACATGAAAACCTGGACGAACTTTTAGCGTTATTACGGCCATTTGATATAAAGATTGAATATTCCGACAATAATTTTGCTTACCAATCGCGAGTTACCACCAGCGAAGTAATTAGTGTCTGTCTCTAAAGTCAATTAATTTCCGCTAATACAACTCCCGTCATAACTCGGAAGTTGTACGCAATAACACTCCAAAATACCTTTTGTCTATAATGTTCGAATCTTTTCCAAACGCATCGGCATATATTAGACTTGTTTAATAACATGTAGTAATGTTTTTATGATTTAGCATAGCAATTCCTATTTTTTGTGTCAGATTACACCCGGCGCTGAGGGGGGGCTCCCACTGCCCCAACCGCAGTAGCCACGACCAATAACACCCAGATCGCTACTACGGCCTTTGTCCAAGCTGTATTTAATTTTGGTCAGAGAGGAGCGGTTGGCACACTGAACAAAAGGGTTACCGAAAGCGGTCCCGTGTTTATCCCAAAGGGCATATACCGTGTCGTTGCTATTGGTGGCGGCAGTAGTGCCGGGTCACCAGCGGGCTCGGTTGATAACAATAGACCCGATGCTATATCGTTTGCGGAAATGGCGGGATAGGGCAAGCAACACCATCTGGAAACCAGAGTGGCGTTGCAGGAAAAAGAGGGAGAAACACAGAGGTAAGATTTGACGACGGGAGGATTAATATCGCCTAGGGAGGAGCTGCGGGAGCACGATGGACGGCCAACCCGAATGCACCAGAGGGGGAATCGTCTTAAGTCGCTGTTGGAGGAATCGGTGAAAGAGTAAATGGAGATCACCCGAAAGGTACACCCGGAGTAAAAAATACTCATGGATACCTGTTGGTAACGGGTTACAAGACGGGCCGCTTGATCCTATGGCAGGGAGGAAAGGCAACACCGGAGGAGGAATAAACGGGAAAAAGGGCGGGACTTGAGGAACATACGATAGTATAAACGGAAGGGACGGCGAATCCGGTTGTGGCGGTGGGAGTCCGTATGCAGATAGGTATGCGGGTTCCCACCGCAACAACGGAAAGGCCGGAGACGGAGGGAACGGTTACGTGGAATTCTTGAAAGTGGACTGATAGGGGGTGGTGATAGCACGACATCAACCAGCGGCTACATGCGGATATTCAAGATGGGGTGTGATGAGATTGCACAATGGGTAATTATTCGACTAAGTACATTCGCTGGTGTTTTGGGTTCTGTTCATTGGCGCGTTCATTTTTACGTTATGGAGAAAAAATAAAGGCCTGCAACATCAGTATACTGGGTTTTGGTTACGGGATAGTAAGGTATGGGCTGGGTATAGGGGATGTATCCGGGATCCGGTGAGGGCTTTAGGCCCGGTCTCCAGGCCAGCCCTCACCGCTTGAGGATTAATAGTTTTCGGCTTTGATCTGAAAATACCCCTTGGGATGTTTACAAACTGGGCAGAGCTCAGGGCTTTTCTTCCCAATCACGATATGCCCGCAATTAGAGCATTGCCAGACCTGGTCCCCTTCCCGGGAGAAAACCAGGCCCCCCTCAATATTGGCCAGGAGTTTGCGGTAGCGCTGTTCATGCGTCTTCTCAATGGCGCCGACCAAGGAAAAGAGGGTGGCGATGTGGGAGAAGCCCTCTTCCTTGGCTTCCTTGGCGAAGGCAGCATACATATCGGTCCACTCATAGTTTTCCCCTGCCGCCGCGTCCTTGAGATTGGTAATCGTATCGGGTACGGTATCCCCATGCAACAGCTTGAACCAGATCTTGGCATGCTCCTTCTCTTGTTCGGCGGTCTCTCTAAAAAGGGCTCCTATCTGATTATAGCCCTCCTTCTCCGCCTTGGATGCGTAATAGGTATACTTATTACGGGCCTGGGATTCTCCGGCAAAAGCCGCCTGCAAGTTTTTTTCCGTTTTGGATCCTTTTAATTCAGCCATGTTTTCCTCTCTATCTCGTGATACACGCAAGGGGTGTTTTGCGGGAGATCCGATAGGCATTTATAACGCCTAGGGCTTGCCCTATCCCCCCTCTGCCCCAAGGAGTGATAATTCATTATGATATAGAACCTTACAAGATGCAAGGACCCCCATAAACTCGAATACCAGCAGGTCCCTTTGGCTTGAGGTAACACCCCGGCAAAGGTGAGCCTCCGCTTCCTTACGGCAGGGTTGACCTGGACCCCCTTGAGGGCGTAGCCTTCCTGCAGCGGATATGCTAGTATCAGACTATGACCCTTTGGTTTGCCTCGGGAAATACCCACAAAAAAACAGAACTAGCGGCCCTTTTATCCGGCCATACCATTAAGATCCCCTCTGAAGGGGAGATCCTTGATTTTAATCCCCCTGAAACGGGAAAGACTTTTCTTGATAATGCCTTCATCAAAGCCCAAGCCCTCTACCACATCCTTAAAGAGCCGGTCATTGCAGACGACTCAGGACTCTGCGTGGATGCCCTAGAGGGAAGGCCGGGAATTTATTCTTCCCGGTATGGCGCAAGGGCCGGGAACACCCTCAGCGCCTCAGAGCGCAATGCCCTGCTCTTGCAAGCATTGGCCGATAAACCGCAGCGAAGCGCCCGGTTCGTCTGCGCGATGGTGGTTCTCTTGAGCCGGGATCGCTTCGTGGCGGTCCAGGAAACCCTGGAAGGGGAGATCCTCCGGGAAGCACGGGGACGCGGAGGCTTCGGCTATGACCCGGTCTTCTATATCCCTCGCCTGGGCCGTACTGTGGCGGAGCTTACCGAGGAAGAGAAGAACCGCATAAGCCATCGGGGAAAGGCAGCCAGGCACCTGGCCGCGCTGCTTTCCACAGACATGGGTAACTCCCCATGAGGGTGTACCCAAAGCGCTTCTCCCCCCATGCCGGCGAACTTGAAGCCGAACCCTTAAACGGTCCCCAGATCCAAGGGGTAACGTCCATCCATGGTCCGGTCTTGATCATTGCCGGTGCAGGTTCCGGGAAAACCAGGGTCATCACCTACCGTATTGCCTATATGTTGGAACGAGGCATCCCCCAGTCCGCGATCCTGGCCCTGACCTTCACCAATAAAGCGGCCCGGGAAATGGAGGAGCGGGTCAAAGGGCTTACCAAGAAGAAGCTGCAAAACTTGACGGTCAGCACCTTTCATTCCTTCGGGGTCAAGATCCTCAGGGATGAAATCGAACGCCTGGGATACCGCAAGAATTTCTCGATTTACGATGAAACCGACAAGATACAGCTCATCAAAGATAGCCTTCGGGAATGCAAGCTCTCCCCGGAAGGGGTGGATCTCTATGCCCTGGGGCAGCTTTTTGCCAATATTAAGATAGGTCGCCTCCGCTGGGGACAAGGGGCTAATGCTGCTTTTGAGCCGGTGTATGAGGAGTATCAACAGCGCCTCAAAATCTTCAATGCCCTGGATTTTGAGGATCTCCTGGTCATCCCTATAGTACTCTTCGAGCACTATCCAGAGGTCCTAGCAAAATACCGGCGCCGGTATCGGTATATCATGGTGGATGAATTTCAGGACACCAGCCTTACCCAGTACCGGCTCATGCGGCTCCTTGCGGACCCTATAGAAAAAAATGTCTGCGTGGTAGGAGACGATGACCAGTCGATCTATTCCTGGCGAGGGGCCAACTACGAGAATATCCGCAGGTTTGAGCAGGATTTTCCCGGAACCTTGGAAATCAAGCTGGAACAGAATTACCGTTCTACCACCACCATCCTGGAAGCTGCCAATGGGGTCATCTCCAACAATACCAACCGGAAAGAGAAAAAGCTCTGGTCCGGAAATGGAGGGGGGAAACCCATTGTGATCGGTACCCCTCAAAACGAAAGTGATGAAGCGGACTTTATTGTCCGGGAGATCAGGCAGATCCGCCTCAAGGAAGGGCGTACCTACAATGATTTTGGGGTTCTCATTAGGACCAATTCCCTGACCCGCAGTATTGAGGAAGCCTTTTTAGCGGAAAACATCCCTTACCGGGTTTCCGGGGGAACCGGTTTCTTCCAGCGCAAGGAGATCAAAGACATTATCTCCTACCTTAAGGTCATTGCCAATGCGGATGACGATGTGAACCTCTTGCGGATCATTAACACGCCCCGGCGGGGCATCGGCAAAACCACTGTGGCAGCCCTGGCTGAACGAGCCCGGCAAAACCATTCCTCCCTCTGGAGCGCTATGAGTACCCTCCGGTATGCTACCGACACCTTTAATGACCAGAGCTTCCAGGAGACCGACCATGCCGATATTGATAGCTTTATGACCCTCATTGAAGGCTGTAAGGAAACCATGCTGGGGAAACGAGGACTTTCCCAAAAAGTCCGGGCTTTGATAGAAGATATCGATTATTGGGGCTACCTCGTTACGGAATTCAGCAAGAACGAACAGGTGGCTCGGTGGAAATTTGCCAATATCAGTTCCTTCATCGAATCTATCGCCCACTGGGAGCACGATCCAGATAACCTGGACCCCACCCTCTATCCCTACCTCAACCGCATAAGCCTCATCGCCCGAGAGGATGGGGAAGAAGCGGGAGATAAGGGCAAGGTAAACTTGATGACCATCCATGCCGCCAAAGGGCTGGAATTTCCCGTGGTGTTCATAGCCGGCGCAGAAGATGGCATCATCCCTCATACCCGGAGCCTTGAAGAAGTGGAGGGAGACCTGGAAGAAGAACGGCGTCTTTTTTATGTGGCTATCACCAGAGCCCGGGACAAGCTTTTCATCTCAAGCTGCTTAAAGCGCCGGCGACTCCAGGGCACTATCCAGTGCAGTCCCTCTCCGTTTCTTGCGGAGATCCCCCTCCATCTAGTGGAATACGCTGAGTCCAAGACTCAGGAGGCCTGCGCCGCTGAAGCAGAGGATGTTCTTACCTTGCTTAAAAAGCGATTCACCTGAAGCTCCATCCCGGCATCCTGTTTTTGTTTATAATACTATAGACATATCCAAAACCCTATAGTAGACTAAACCACTGTATAAGGAGTAATGTAGTTTTGTTGTGCTATTTTCGGCTGTATGAAAGAGGTGTTTTATGAACGAAATTACGTTTATTACTTGGAAAGATACGTATTCAGTGGGTATTCCGCAAATTGATGAACAGCATCAAGAACTGGTGCAGCTCACAGCCGCTCTGTATGCAGCCTGTACGCATGGTACTGATGCAGGCCGGGTTTATTTCAAACAGGCTATACATGAAATTGTGCGTTATATACATTTTCACTTCTCTGCGGAAGAAAAAGTCATGGAACGGATTGAGTTTCCCGAATTAGCCGAGCACAAGAAACAGCATGAGCATTTTGTGAAGAAAGTACTAGAAGATGTGAAAAAGTTTGAGAGCGGAAAGGCAATCGTGCCCAATACCTTTGCCCGGTTCCTACGGGATTGGATATTAACCCATATCGCTCAAGAAGATCAAAAGTATGGAAACCACATTAGATATTTTAAGAAGGAATCTTTAGCAGCAGAAGTGTTTATCTCCTCAGAATCTGCCTCGGAAGTAAGCAAGTAGGGGCTAACCTTTTACGAGTTCGAGGAGAATACAAACGCCTAGTTTAGGCGGAGTATTTATTATATCTTGTTATATAAGAAAGTTAAAGATGGAAAAAGAGGTTTTTGTAGTATGGGAAGACCGGTATTCAGTGGGAATCCCCTCCATTGATGAACAGCATAAGGAACTGCTCGTTCTAACGAATAAACTGTATGATGCCTGTCGAAAGGGGGAAGAAGCGGGAGATAAAGGTAAGGTAAACCTGATGACCATCCATGCCGCCAAAGGGCTTGAATTTCCCGTGGTGTTCATTGCCGGCGCAGAGGACGGCATCATCCCCCATACCCGGAGCCTTGAAGAAGTGGAGGGAGACCTGGAAGAAGAACGGCGTCTTTTTTATGTGGCTATCACCAGAGCCCGGGACAAGCTTTTCATCTCAAGCTGCTTAAAGCGCTGGCGACTCCAGGGCACTATCCAGTGCAGTCCCTCTCCGTTTCTTGCGGAGATCCCCTCGCCTATGGGTGTTATCTAGAGGAACAGGGTATTTTTTATAGTATCTTTTTCTAATGCTCTAGACATAGTCCATAGACTCTAGTAAACTAAGTCGACTACGAAAATAAGGACTCATGAGGGGGTCTTACTGCTTCCGGCCGTATATAAAGGGGTGTTTTATGAAAGAAACTGCGTTTATTACCTGGAAAAATATCTATTCAGTAGGTATACCGAAGATTGATGAACAGCATCAAGAACTGGTTCAACTTACGGCGGATCTCTATGCTGCTTGTATGCAGGGGACAGAGTCAGGACGCTTGTATTTCAAGCGGGCTGTACATGACATTGTGCAGTACGTAAGTTTTCATTTCTCCGCAGAAGAAAGACTCATGGAACGGATTGAGTTTCCCGAATTAGCTGAGCACAAGAAGCAGCATGAGCATTTTGTAAAAAAAGTACTGGAAGATGTGAAAAAGTTTGAAACTGGCAAGGGAATTGTGCCCAATACCTTTGTCCGGTTCCTACGGGATTGGATATTAACCCATATCGCCAAAGAAGATCAAAAGTACGCGGACTATCTTAAATATGCTAAGAAGGAAGAGTCCGTGGCGGATATGTTTGTCCTAGCAGAACCTGCAAAGGAAGGGGAGCCTTGCTAAAGGTCACGGCTCTTAGAGTACAAAACGCCTATGGTATAGGTGGCACTCATTTATATTTAAGGATGGATTAAAGATGGAAAAGGAAAAAGATATCTTTGTGGTATGGGAAGAACGGTATTCAGTGGGAATCCCTTCCATTGATGAGCAGCATAAGGAACTGCTCATCATCACGAATAAGCTGTATGATGCCTGCCATGAAGGGGAAGAAGCAGCCCGGGCATATTTCAAGGAAGCCATCAAGAGCGCTGTGGAATATGTCCAGTTCCATTTTACCTCGGAAGAACGGCTCATGGAACGGGTCAACTTCCCTGAATTGGCGACCCATAAAGTGCAGCACAGCAACTTCGTCAAACAGGTCCTTGAAGAAGTGAAGAACTTCGAGCATGGTAAGAGCTTTGTACCCAATGCCTTTGTCCGCTTCCTACGGGACTGGGTATTAACCCACATCGCCATGTCTGATATAAAATATGCCGAATATATCAAGACCCTCAAGAAACAGGGAACCTTGCAACACTTTTTTTAAATCGTTCGGTCTATATGCGTGCATTTGAGCTGGTTTCCCCTTTCAGTCCTGCAGGGGATCAAGGGGAGGCCATAAAGACCTTAGCAGCAGGTATTAAAGCAGGGGATCCCTACCAAACCCTCCAAGGGGTTACCGGTTCGGGTAAGACCTTCACCATGGCGAAGATCATCGAAGCGGTCCAGATGCCTACCCTTATCATCAGTCATAACAAAACGCTGGCAGCTCAGCTTTTTCGGGAATTTCGAGGTTTCTTCCCCTATAATGCGGTAGAGTACTTTGTCTCCTACTACGATTATTACCAACCTGAAGCCTACGTGGCAAGCCGGGACCTGTACATCGAAAAAGACGCTTCCGTTAATGAAGAGATTGAACGGTTGCGCCTTTCTGCTACCCGCAGCCTCATGGAACGGGACGATGTGATCATCGTTGCTACGGTTTCTTGCATCTACGGCCTAGCTACCCCAGAGGTATACCGGAAGATGACCGCCACCTTCAGCCAAGGGGAGACCATTGATGTGGAGGCCCTTACCCGGCGCTTGGTGGAACTGCAATACGAGCGGAACGACGCGGTCCTGGAGCGGGGCCGCTTCCGCCGGCGAGGGGATACCCTAGAGATTTACCCCGCCTATCTGGAGGAAGCCTACCGGGTTGACCTGGATTGGGACCGGATCGAGCGGATTCGCAGCTTCGATCCGATTTCCGGTAAGGTCCTGGAAGAACTGGATCGGGCCATGATCTACCCGGCAAAACAGTTTGTCCTCCCCCAAGAGATGATCCACCATGCCCTGGAACGGATTAAGCGCGAACTTGCTGAGCGCTGGGATGTGCTTAAGACCAGCGGCAAGCTCCTGGAGGCAGAGCGGCTCAAGACCCGGGTGGAATACGATATCGAGATGCTCACCGAGATGGGGTATTGTCCGGGGATCGAAAACTACTCAGCACCCCTAGCAGGCCGTGTACCAGGATCCGCGCCAGATACCCTTATCGACTACTTCCCCAAGGCAGCGGATGGTAACCCTGGGCACCTCACTTTTATCGATGAAAGTCATGTTACGGTCCCTCAGTTGGGAGCCATGTACGCCGGGGATCGCAGTCGGAAAATGAACCTGGTGGACTATGGTTTTCGCCTCCCCTGCGCCTTGGATAATCGGCCCCTGCGCTTCGATGAATTTGTCCGGCGTTTGGGCAAGACCGTGTTTGTCTCTGCCACTCCCGGTAAACTTGAGTTGGACCAGTCAACGCGGGTGGTACAGCAGTTTATCCGGCCCACCGGACTTTTGGACCCCCAGATAGAGGTCCGCCCCAGCGAGGGTCAGATGGAGGATATTTACGGGGAGGTGCGTCGTCGTATCACTGCAGGAGAGCGGTCCCTGATCCTTACCTTAACCAAAAAGATGGCCGAAGATTTGACTGATTACCTTTCTGGTCTTGGCCTCAAGGTCCGGTACATCCATAGCGAAGTGGAAACCATTGAGCGGGTGGAGATACTTACCCAGCTCCGGCAGGGGACTTTCGACATCTTGGTAGGGATCAACCTATTGCGGGAAGGGATAGATCTGCCGGAAGTTTCGTTTATTGGGATACTGGATGCGGATAAGATCGGCTTCCTCCGTTCCCACACGAGCCTGGTACAGATCATAGGCCGGGCAGCCCGGAACGCCGCGGGAAAGGTGGTGATGTATGCGGACCGCATGAGCGAGGCTATGGAGCAAGCCATTGCCGAAACCAGCCGCCGCCGTCAGATCCAAATGGCCTATAACCAGGCCCACGGCATCACCCCCAGGACGGTGCAGAAGGCCATTGCTGCCATTCTGGTGCGCCATGCCGCAGAAGAAAAAGATGCCGCTGCCCTATCCATAGGGGTCCTCAAAAAATCCTACAATCTCCTCATTCCGAACCAACGAAAACAGCTCATTGCGGCTTTGAACAGGGAGATGCTGGAACACGCCAAGAAGCTGGAGTTTGAGCAAGCTGCGGCAATCCGTGATGAGATTCAGCAGATTACCCACATGGGTAAGGTATAGGGGTTTGGGTCTATTCAATCTGCAGAGGACACAGCGCCCCTGAGAGATCTTTTACCGGGGCGCTGCTTGTGGTACATCCCCTTGTTAGGGTACAATTTTAAATTTTGATACTTCCTGGACCAGGACTTCAATGTTTTCCTTGTTCTCCCCGCTTATGGTGTTTACCCGGTTTACGGTTTCGTTGATCTCCGTTGCTCCTGCGGCGATTTCGTTCATGCCGTTACTTATCTCCTGGGTTACCAGTTCAAGGAGTTTACTCTCCTCTATTATCTGTCTGCTCCCTTCAAGCATCTCCTGGGACCCGTCCTGGACTATACGGGTAATCTCGTTCAGTTGGCCTATAGCCTCGAAGATCTGTTTGCTCCCCACAGCCTGTTCCTCCATAGCGTTCCGGATGTGCTCTTCCTGCTCCGATACGGTCTTGACTCCCCGGTCTATGGCTTCAAATTTGTTAAGGACACCGGCAGTGGATTCGCTTATTTTGTCGATAGACTCTTTGATCTTCCTGAGCACAGTGGCAATGGTCTTGGACTGTTTCCCGGCATTCTCCGCCAGTTTCCGGATCTCCGCGGCCACCACTGCGAAGCCCTTCCCCGCTTCTCCAGCATGGGCCGCCTCAATTGCCGCGTTCATGGATAAGAGATTGGTTTGACCGGAGATATTTTCCATCACTCCATTGATCTCCAAAAGCCCATCGGAGTCTCGGGCGATCTTTTGAATATCCGTAACCACTTCCTGAAGCCCCGCTCGCCCCACCTCAGAGGCCTCCATCAATTCTTTGACATTGGCGGCGTTTCTGACCAGGGTTTGGGTAACCGACTGGATATTGGCAAGCATTTCCTCCACCGCCGAGGAGGACTGAGCTACGCTGTCCCGCTGATGGTCCACATGACCCTTGAGTTTACCGATGTTGTTGGTGATCTGTTCCATAGTGGATTTGGTTTCGGTAACACTGGCGGATTGATTGAGCACCCGGCCTTGGATGCTTTGGAGATGGCCGGTGATCTGGTTGACTGCTACAGCGGTTTTGGTCATGTTCCCCGCAAGGGCTTTCCCCACATTGAAAAGGGCACCGACCTGGTTCTGAATGGTAAGCACCAGGTTCCGGATCTTTTCCAAGGTCCCGTTAAAGTACCGGGCCATATCGCTGATTTCGTCTTTGGAATTGATGACCACGCTTTTGGTGAGGTCCCCTTCCCCTTCGGATATATCCTTGAGGGTGAGGGCCACCTTGACGATAGGCTTGGTAATACTGCCAGAAACAATGAAGACGATGATCGCGGCGATAAACGCCGCAGTGAGCCCTAGAATGATCGTAAAGTAGGTTAAGGTGTTGACCTCTTCAAGGATGATGTTCTTTTCAGTACCCAGCATAAGGGACCAGGGGCTGAGGGTCTCACCAATGGTAAAGGGATAGAAGATGAGTTCCAAGTCTTTGCCAAGGGAATCCGAATGGACTGAGAACCGCTGTTTTGTTCCTTGCAAGACCGCTTGCTGGACCTGCTGGATATTCGTCTTATAGAGGGTGCTTTGTACATCTTTAAGGAGGTTACCGATATGATCAGTCTCATAACTGGCAATAATCGTGCTGTTATTGGAATAGATAGTCATAGCAGTGATGTCCCGTAGGTTTTGGATGATCTGGTCAATGACCGGCTGCGTATAGGCGATATTGATATTGACCCCCACGCGGCCTATGACTTCGTTGGTTTTGCGGTAGATAACAGGCACGGTGATCTTCACGGTATAGGTATGAGCAGTAGCAACATTTTGGGCGACCGGATCGTAAATGAGCTCTTTTCCAGCGTTTTCTCCGGCAAGCTCATCCATAATGGTCTGTACATCGTTAAAGGTGAGCTGTTCAACGGTACCAGAGCGACGGGTATACCAGGGGGCCCACTGACCGCTTGCAGTGTTGCCAGGAATACCGGCAAAAGAGGCGTCCATACCCGGATCAATGGTATTGGGCTTAAAGACCACAAAGATAGCGATGAGCCGCTGTTCAGAGTGCAAAACCGATTCCATAAGCTGCTCAAAACGCAGGCGCTGCTGGCCTACATCAGCCTTATCAAAGTCCGAGAGGGCATCGGCAAGGGTATAGGCGATGTGAAGATAGAATTCATAGCGTTGTTGAATGAGCCGGGCCTGTTCCGCCGCAAGCCGTTCTTGGCTTTCATGCGCAGTAGCCATCTGAATAGAAGCGGCACGGATCAACAAAATGGTGGATATGACTGCCACTACGGCAACTAAAATAGAAATAACGATGATACATAAACGATATTTTAGTTTCATAAGGATTCCTCGTATAAATTCAAGTTAAAATTCTGATTGGGGTATGAAAATCGGACAATACAAATTACTTCACCACTACATTAAAAGCAGAAAAAGATATAATTAACCAATAATACCATACAAAAAATGAGCCGTCTTTATGAAATACTATGCTCTTTCATAACAATCCATGCAGCTCTAAATTTGCGTACCCTAACTGCTTAATTAAAAATAACTTCATTTCTATAGTTCGTCAAGAAAAAAACACAAATTACCTTAAACTAAGACTCGTTCAAAACGCTCCAGGGGATACACAGGCGTTCATACCCTCAGAAGTTTTACGGATTTGTCCTTGCTTTTTTTTCTATTTCTGGATAGAGTAAAGTTGTGGTAAAGGACGGTCCTCATGAACGAAAGATTACTCCATCGCCTTGATTCCCCCCAGGCCACGGCTATCTTGGCCTCCCTCTACGGGCCAGGGGAACTTGAATCGGCCCGGTATCGGTATAAATTCCTGATTCAGGGGATCCGTGATGTAGTCTCCCAAGAACACCCGAAACAAGCATGGGAAAAGACCGCTATCCGTTGCTTTACTGCTCCAGGACGTACCGAACTCGGTGGGAACCATACGGATCACAACCATGGTAAGATTCTCGCTGCAGCCATTCAATTGGATGCGGTTGCATGTGTTCTGCCCCGGACCGATAAACAGGTACTTTTTCGTTCCACCGGATATCCGGATGTGCAGATCGACCTTTCGGACCTCAGCCCGCGGGCTGCTGAGCAGGGAACCACCCAAGCCCTGCTGCGAGGGGTCGCCGGGGAATTGGCCACTCAAGGGCTTGCAGTTGGGGGGTTTACCGCGAATGCAGATTCCATGGTGTTTGCCGGTTCAGGACTTTCCTCTTCTGCAGCGATGGAGGTCCTCTTTGGTACGATTTTTGATCATCTTTATGGGGAGGGAACCCGTTCTGCCTTGGAACTGGCCAAGATTGGGCAAAAAGCGGAAAATATCTATTTTGGGAAACCCTCTGGCCTTATGGATCAAATTGCCTGTGCCTACGGGGGAGCGGTCCTCATCGACTTTGAGGATGAACAGAATCCACACGTCAAACCTATCCATCTGGATATGGAATCTTTTGGTTTATGTCTTTGTGTAATCCATACCCAAGGAAATCATACCGACTTAACCTCAGCGTATGCCACAATCCCCCAAGAAATGAAGGCAGTAGCTCGGATTTTCGGTAAATCCGTACTTCGGGAATTGGATGTGCAGACCCTCTTAGCCCATACGGAAGCAATACGGAAGCGGGTAGGAGATCGGGGGTTCTTGCGGGCCTTGCATTTCTTCCATGAAAATCAACGGGTTGAGGCCATGCAAAAAGCCCTGGAAAGTGCAACGACCCTTCTCGGTACCGCCCGTTCGGCGGCCCTTATGCAGTATCTACGCCTAGTCAACGAATCCGGGGATTCCTCTTGGAAACTATTACAAAATCTCTATGACCCTGAAAACCCGCAGGATCAGGGACTGCCCTTGGCCCTGGCTCTGACCCGGGCCTTTTTTGAAACCCCAGGGAGAACCAAGCTGCACCACTGGGCCTGTCGGGTACATGGCGGCGGATTTGCGGGAACTATCCAGGCCTATATACCCTTTGAGGACCTGGATTCCTACAAGACCCTTATGGAATCGGTTTTCGGCCCTAGGGCATGTACCGCTTTGAAAATTCGGCCTCTGGGAGCCACAGAGGTGGTGTTTTGATGTGGTGTACCGTAGTAATTTTTGAATGTATCTCGTATGTTTTTTCATACATATCAGGAAACCTGGGAGGACGGTACCGAGCATTCCTGAGGTCAGCAATCTTTTTATCCACCCCTATTCGTTATAGGTATTAATGAAAGATGGGTATGCTTTATGTATACCCTACTGAACGGACAGGACTTGAGTCCTGGTATAGAATTTGCTATTAAAAAGCATGATGAAGGCAATACCTGTACTAAAAAACGACGTACTTATGCTTCGACGGCCCGGTATGATCCCTGGAAACCTCGAACTCAGAGAGCTTAAAACCGAAGTTATCAGAAAATCTATACACTTTCTTATAGCCCTGAGTCCTAGTATGGCTGCGATAAGCCGGCCCTTCACCATGTCCCTCCTCATAATGGGTACCTTGGTGTATACCTATATGGAAATTGCCAGGCTTGCTGGGGTAGATATCCCCCTCATTTCTTCCCTGACCACTATGGCTTCCCGTTCACGGGATAAGGGTCATTTTGTCCTTGGGCCAGTTACCTTAGGACTGGGCGCTTCCTTGGCGTTGCTCTTATACCCTGATCCCGCAGCTTCCATTGGGATATACGCCTTAGCCTTTGGAGACGGATTCGCAAGTTTAGTAGGAAAGATGTTCGGACGGATTCGTCCTGCTTTTCTCTTAGGGAAGAGTATAGAAGGCTCTGCGGCATGTTTTACCGCAGTCTTTTTTACTGCCTATCACGTCTCTTATAATTACCAAACCGCGTTGCTGGCGGCAATAACCACCACCCTGGTAGAAGCGCTTCCTTTGAACGATTACGATAACCTGGTGATTCCCCTCAGCGTAGGGTTTATAGTACACTTGGGAGGGTTAGGCATGCAGTATTAAAGGGGCCCTCCTCAAGAACTTATAAGCGATTTTAGCCTGTCTTTTCCTTGACAAAACCCCTGGCAAAGGGATTAAGGGTAACCCCCACATCATAGGTATCTACCCCTTCAGCCCGTTTGAGCTTATACGCTGCCAGGTACGTGAGGGGCGTCATCAGCACCTCAAGGGTACACTTAAACAGGTAGTTGGTAAACACCAGGGTACCAAAGAGTTCCCACCCAAAGACCCCGGTGAGACTTGCAATACATACAAAAACCAGACTGTCCACTAATTCTCCTACCAGGGTACTCCCAATGGTCCGCACCCACAGCATCCGGCCTTGCATAAGAATTTTCATACGGGACAAAACCGCAGAATTGGCGAATTCCCCCATCCAGTATCCCAAAAGGCTTGCCAGGACAATGCCCCCGCTACTCATGCCTCCTAAAATTGCGTCAAATGCGGCACTTCCCGCATAGGATTCCCAAGAGGCTTCCCCAGGAAGGATGCGAAGCAGGAAGAATACCCCCCATGACAAGGCCAGGACTGCAAAACCGGTCCAGATAACCCGGCGGGAAGCGCGGAACCCGTATACTTCAGTGAGCAAATCCCCAAACACATAGGACAGGGGAAAGAGCAGGGTACCACCGTCAAAGGCCAGAGGAATGCCAAAAAGGGAAAAACCCATATCCAGGATCTTCGCTGAAGAAGCCACATTACTCATCAGCAGAATAGCCACAAAAAAAGCCATCACCTGATCCAGATACAAAAAACGAGTTGCTCCCTTAGTCTCTGAAGACGGTAACCGAGAAGAAGCCATGCACATCATAAAACCACACTAAACACCTTACCAAACCAATCTACTTTAGGCCCATTTGATAAAACTCGATCGATAAGGATGGACGAGGGCATCATGTTTAGGGAGTATCCGCACGGTGTGTCCCTGAAAGCCTGTATCCGTACATTCTACCCGCACCTGGTACTGGTAGCAAGTTCCCTGATGATTCACCGGCTTCATTTCAGAGCGCCGGGCATGTTCAATATCGGTACTTTGATTCGATACTGAACCGTGGTACAGTTCAACCAATAATTCCTCTGGCAGGAGCGGCCCCAGATCAATGGAAGCGGTAACCGTAAGGGAATCCCCCCGCTGCATCACCGGTTTTGCATTGGATTCAAGGGCTACAATCTTTAAGCTGTCCCAAGAGGCCCGAAGTCTCTGAAAATAGGCGGCTAAGGATTTGGATTCCCTGTACTCATCCTTCACGATCCGGCGGTAGTTCTTTAATGCGGGAAAGTAGAATTGGTTGGAATAATCCATCAGCATCCGGTGACTCGACATGGATTGACCAATCACTTGCATGGAAGCCTTCATTCGCCGGATCCATTCTCTGGGCAGCCCGTCCCGGCCCCGCTGATAGAAGAGCGGGATGATGTCCCGTTCCAAAAGATCATAGAGGGCCTTGCTTTCCACATCATCTTGCAGATTCGTGTCTTCGTATTGTTCCCCCTGCCCAATGGCCCAGCCAACCTCAGGGTTATAGGCCTCATCCCACCAGCCATCCAGAATAGAACAGTTGAGCACCCCGTTCATGGCAGCCTTCATGCCGCTGGTACCGGAAGCCTCCAACGGGCGCCGGGGGGTATTAAGCCACACATCTGCTCCACTGGTGAGATACCGGGCCACGGTCATATCGTAGTTTTCCAGGAAAACAATACGGCTGGTAACATCGTATTTTTCTGCAAAATGGAGGATCTCCCGGATCAGTTCCTTGCCGGGCATGTCCATGGGGTGGGCCTTTCCTGCAAAGATGAGCTGCACTGGATGCTCATTGTCTTTGACCAGTCTGAGGAGTCGTTCCGGGTCCCGAAGCAGGAGGTTCCCCCGCTTATAGGTGGCAAAACGGCGGGCAAAAGCCAAGGTTAGGGCATACGGAGAAAGGGCATCCTCTGCCTGCTGAAGCCGCCGCTTCACTGCCCCCGAGTGGGTAATGTATTGCCGTATCCGTTCCCGAGCAAAAACCACCAGTCGTTCCCGCCGCCGTTCATGGGTACGCCACAGTTCTTCGTCGGAAATCCGGTCCATCCGGTTCCAAATAGCCAGATCCGTGGGATCTTCCTCAAAATGGAGGCCAAAGTACCGGTCCAAGAGATCCGTCATCACATTAGAAACCCAGGTTCGGGGATGGACCCCGTTGGTAACATGCCCGATCGGGACCTCATCCAGGGGAAGTCCCGGCCACAGTCCTTTCCACATATCTCGGGACACGGTCCCATGAAGCCGGGCAACCCCATTGGCATAGGCCGCCAGTTTGAGGGCCAAAACCGTCATACAGTAGGTTTCATGATCATCCTCAGGGTGTATCCGGCCAAGGGCCAGGAAGTCCTTCCAGGATATACCTACTATTTCCGGCCATGAACGGAAATATTTTTCCATAAGCCCGATGTCAAACCGCTCGTTCCCTGCAGGAACCGGGGTATGGGTGGTAAAGATATTAGTGGGCCATACCGCTTCTCTAGCTTCCTCAAAGGTAAACCCCTTTTCCTGCATGAGTTCCCGGATCCGTTCCAGCCCCAGAAAGGCCGAATGACCCTCATTCATGTGGGTTACCGCAGGGTTGATCCCCAAAGCCCGGAGTGCACGAATGCCCCCGATACCTAAGAGGATTTCTTGCTGAATCCGGGTTTCCTTATCCCCCCCATAGAGGGCAGCGGTAATATTCCGTATATCCTGAGCATTTTCTTCGATATTAGTATCCAATAAGTAGAGGGAAGAACGGCCTACCTTAACTTCCCAGATCTGGGCTACCGCGACCCTGCCGGCCAACTCAACGGTGATCTTTAAAGGCTCCCCGTCTCTACCGATCTTCCGTTCCACCGGCATATTATACCAATCGTTTTCAGGATAACTTTCTTGCTGGAATCCATCGGCATTGAGGACCTGCTTAAAATAACCCTGCCGATAGAGGAGACCTATCCCTACCAGGGGAAGTCCCATATCAGAGGAGGTCTTCATGTGATCCCCGGAAAGGATACCCAATCCCCCGGAATAAATGGGAAGGGAGACATCCATGCCGTATTCCATAGAAAAATAAGCAACCACATCCCTGCGGGATCCGCGATACCAGGTGTCTCCCTTTTTATATTTGAGGAAACGCTTGTACACTTCATTAAGCGCCGCTAAATAGGAGTCATCTTTAGCCGCTTGAGCGAGCCGGTCCTGACTGACCATGCCTAAAGCCCGAATCGGACTTTGCTGAGATTTAAGCCATGCATCATAATCCAGACGGATAAAGAGTTGGACCGCGTCAAAATTCCATGAAAGCCAGAGGTTACGGGCTATTTCTTCCAGAGGTTTTAAGGCACTCGGAAGTTTCGGTTTAACCGTATAAGTAGCAATTTTCATAATTTTAGTGTATGTTTCAATTGTTATATTGTCAATCTGGGGCCTTGCTTCAAAATCAGCAAGATTCGACAAAACGGTTCCGTTTATTCGATTATCATAAAATCATGGAAATACAATACTTCTATTTGTCCTAGATGCAGTAGGGCGTTATACCGGCGTACTATCTCAGCCTTTATAAGGCTTTCGTTGGTTTCACGCAATGCTTCTGCGGTATGGGCGCTAAAATACGCCGAGGCGATATTCCTCAAATCCTGGACCTTGGAGTCCAGTTCTTCAGCAAAAGCCCGATCTTCACTCTGATAGGGAAAGGCAATAGAAATAACGATGGTCATAGGCGGCTTATCTGCGGTAACTACCCGAAACCGGCCGATACCGGTAAACATCCCGTCCATAGCCCGGAGTTCCGGTTTTTCCTTACGGGAAAAAGCCGGAATCATCCGGGTAGGCAGGGTATACAAGGGAGGGGCCCCGGGATTCCGTAAAACCAAGGCATACACGGTTACCCCTGCAAGTACCAGGATTAAAAGCAAAACCAGAACCCACAGAACCCGGTATAGGAACCTTCCCAACTTGGATAGAAGGGTCATCCAGGGCTTACCCCAATAAGATCCTCGCTTCCTCAAAACGCCGGAGTACTGCGAGGTTTACCCTATTAAGGGTGGCCATATAATCCGCATCTTTAGCTATATGAAAAGTGAAGGTAAGGAGGCAAGTACGGCCACTGACCGTAGTGAGCCCTGCCGAAGGAACCCCATCGGTTCCTTCTAGGGTGGATCCGATCTCCCGGAGCAGGACCAGGGCCTCCTCGATTTTTTCCAAGCCGATGCTGGTCTGTACCGCCAGGGTTTGGATTACCTTGCTATTCGGTGCGGCACTGATGTTTTCAATCGGGGTGGACGCAAAGATGCTATTGGGAATGATCACCGTGCGATTTTCCAGGGTTTGCAGCCTGCTGGTCCTGATGCCCATGTCGGTAATCACCCCGTCATAACCGGCAATTTTAATCCTATCATTGATGGCAAAAGGCCGATCTACAAATACCGTAATGGACCCGAAACAGTTGGATAAGGTGTCCTTGGAGGCCAGGGCTAAGGCCGCACCCCCCAATCCTAAACCCGCCATGAGGGCACTGACATTATAACCCAAGGTCCGTAGGATAAGCACCCCGGCAATGATCCATATCAGGGTACTGGAGAGCTTCCTAAGGAGGGGCTGCATATCGGTTTCTTTTTTTGAGAGGGGGCCCGAGGCCTTTACCGGGACATAGCGGCTTATTAAGAGATCAAACAGGGCTGCCACACCCTTGGCAAGAACCACCATAATCAGGGAGGCCACGACCCGGTTTACCCACAGCCGGGAGGGGTCATGGAGATCCAACAGGCTCAGGCCATAGCCAATACCCCCGACGGTAATCAGCCAGGTTAAGGGCTGTTTGGTGATTTCTACCATCCGATCGTCTAAGGGACTGGAGGTTTTACGGCAGATATGTTTTACCATAACGGAGAAGATCAGGGTGCAAAGCTTTCCCGCAAGAAAGCCCCCTCCCATGAAACCCAGGGCCCACAGCCATTGCTGTACCCGATTGCCTCCAATGCTTACCTGTAAGAATTCGTGCATGCTTCTTCACACTCCGCCGTCTCGCATAAGGGGCCTCTTACAGCTCGGCTCGCCGGGATATAACCCGTGAGATAAGGCCGTAGCGGACCGCTTCTTCCGCATTCATCCAATAGTCCCGGTCCGTGTCCTGTTCCACCTGCTTAAAGGGCGCGCCCGTCTCTTCGGCGATGAGGAGGTTGATCTTCTCCCGCAGCTTATCCAATTCCCGGGCATGGATTTCAATATCCGTCGCAACTCCTCGAATTCCTGAAAGGGGCTGATGGATGAGGTAGTGGCTGTTAGGGAGCCCTACCCGTTGGTTTCGGGGGCTGGCAAGCTGAATGATGGCTGCGGCGCTGGCCACAAGGCCCATGCCAATGGTCCACACCGGAGGCTTAATAAAGCGGATCATGTCGAAGATCGCGAACCCCGCGTCCGCGTCCCCTCCAGGGGAATCAATGAAAATACGGATAGGCTCTTCCCCCATATCCTCCAAGAGGAGGAGTTGCCGTATGGCCCGTTCGGCGAGGTCTTTTTTTATTTCTCCAGACAACAAGATGGTCCGGGTTTTAAGCATCTTGGCTAACAGGGGGTCTGGTCCTGATCCGGAGGATTTTTCCTCAGCCTCTTCTTCGGGGTCTTCAGCATATCCCTTTTTGCCGTAGTTTTTAGGGGGGCTATACCTGGTTTGCATTGCGCATCTCCTCGTAATTAAAAAGTAGGATCACTATACTCGTAACCGGGGTATCTAATCAATCACGTTCCTGGGATGGACCGGATTTAAAAAAATACGGGCCCTTCTTACTCGACGGACCCGCTCAACAGCACGTCCTGGTCCTTACCGGGCATACTCAATGATCCGGGTTTCCCGGATGATGGTTATCTTGATTCTACCGGGATAGCGGAGATCCATTTCGATCCGTTTGGCTATCTGCTTGGCCAGTTCCCGGGATTGCTCATCGTTCATCACCTCGTTGTTGACGATGATCCGCAACTCCCGGCCTGCCTGAATCGCAAAAGCCTTTTCCACCCCGGTAAAGCTGGCGGCGATATTTTCCAGATTCTCCAGTCGTTTAATGTAGTTGTCCAGGGTTTCCCGCCGGGCTCCGGGTCGGGACGCGGAAATCGCATCGGCAATCTGTACCAGTACCGATTCGATACAGGAAGGCTCTAGGTCGTTATGATGGCTTCCGATGGCGTTGATGATCCGAGGGTCTTCTCCCATCTTTCGGGCCATGTCCATGCCGATCTCCGCGTGGTTTAAATCCGAATCCGATTCTACCCCTTTACCGATGTCATGCAACAGTGCCGCCCGCTTGGCCAGTTCCCGGTTGGCCCCGATTTCTGCGGCAAGAATGCCCGTAAGAATCGCCACTTCCTTGGAATGGTAGAGCACGTTTTGCCCATAGCTGGTACGGAAATAGAGTCGTCCCAAGGCCCGGATCGTATCAGATTTGATATTGTGAATCCCCAGATCAAACAGAACCTTCTCTCCCTCTTCAAATATCTTCTGAGAAATGTCCTTGGTAACCTTGTTTACGATTTCCTCGATCCGGGCAGGATGGATCCTGCCGTCAATGATGAGCCGCTCCAAGGCAACCTTGGCGATTTCCCGGCGTACTGGATCAAAACAGGAGATAACCACTGCCTCCGGAGTATCGTCAATGATAATATCCACCCCGGTGAGGGTCTCCAGGGTACGGATATTCCGCCCCTCCCGGCCTATGATGCGGCCCTTCATCTCGTCATTGGGTAAGGTCACGGTGGACACGGTGACCTCTCCGGTTACTTCTGTAGATAAGCGCTGAATGGTGGCAACTAAAATATTGCGGGCCTTTTTTTCCGCCTGAACCGTTGCATCCTGTTCAATCTTGCTGATTAAACCCTGCGCATCATGCCGGGCTTCATTCTCCAAGTTCCGAATAATGAGCGCCTTTGCGGCTTCAACACTTAACCCAGAAATACGTTTCAATTCTTCCCGGTACCGTTCTTCTTCTCGATCCAAAGCTCCTTCCCGTTCCCGGATTTTCTTTTCCTTCTCGGCAAGTCCCTGTTCCATCCGTTCTAACTGATTCGTTTTTTTATCTATGGTCTCTTCTTTTTGTACGACACGCCGCTCGTATCGTTGCAATTCAGCCCTGCGTTCCCGGGTTTCCCTCTCCTGCTGGTTTTTTTCACTGATAACTTGTTCTTTTGCTTCAAGAAGGATCTCCTTCTTTTTAGCCTCAGCTTCTTTTATCGCATCCTGTTTAATGCGTTCGGCTTGCTGCTCCGACGCGGTTAATTGGAATCTGGCATACAGCCATCTTATCGTCCAGCCTAAGGTTAACCCGGCAAGAGGGAGGACTACCCACCATATCCACATCACTCTACCCCTTACCGTTTTTCAACGTTAATAAAATTCGTACTAGATTACTACAAGCCTTTGATATATGTCAACCATAATTCCATCACCTGCGGTAGGCATCCGTCCACTTAACAAAAATCTCCGGTGCTGGATTACGTTGCTTCACTCACAATGATGAGTATGCCCCTTCGCGAGGGCGGCATATTTCTCAGTCCCTAACCACGCGGCCAGTTGCGGAATTTAAACCCTCCGGTGGGGCGGAGGGTTTGAGCGCCATTGCGGTAGATGTGACAGGGCTTTGCGCCCTGAGGAAGATAGGCGTGGACCAGGAGCCGGACCACAGAACGCATTCCCCCTTGGACTGCGGCTTCTTGGACCACAAAAAGAGCCGCCCCTTGAACCCGACCCAGACGGCGGAGAACCGACGCGGGATTGTCCACGTCCAGGTCCTCCGTAACCGAGAAGATGAGGGAGACTAGGTCCTGTTCGCGTAAACGGTTCTGATGGAGCAGTTCGTCGTATAAGGCTCCGACCTGAAGCTGCATATCTTCAGCGTCGTTGCGGCAACAGGTCGCGCCCCGCAGCGCTACAAGGACCGGTTTCCGGGAGATTCTTTTTTGCTGTTTCCGTTCTTTTCGTTTGATGCGCTTCATAGGTTTCCTTCCGCAAGAACCAAGATGAATGAGCAGAGGCCCGCTATGATGATACCAAAGAGCCCTAAGCAGAGATACCCCCCAATGCCGGCAAGATAGCGGAATTGCTTATGGCAGACCAGGGATAGGTCCAGGGTAATCCCATAAAAGGAACCCACCCCCATGAAAAGTCCGATCCACACGGCCATCCAGAGCAGCATAACCTGGGTCCGCTCCATAAAACCCTGGTTTGTGCCCAGGACATACAAAAAAAGGCTTAACACATCGAGGCCAAAGAAAAATAACACCGTACGTTTTACCAGCATAAGAATGATGGGCTTCTGTTCTGGGGGGGGTGGGGTTTGCATAACAAGATTCCCTCAAAAGCAACCGAACCGGTGCTTATTGCGAAGCGCTCCTGCTTCGTTTATGATTAAATATAGAACTATTAAGACAATAGTATACTCATGCAGGTATTCAAAATCAATAAAACCCTCAAGGCAGGGGCTCTGGTGAGGTAATGACCCTGTTTACTCTCGAAAATACTGCTGTCGACCGGTATAAAGCCCATGAGTATACGGATAAGGAGGGGCTATGAGGAAATTTATAGTGATAAGCATCCTAGTCAGCATCATCGGCGGTACGGTGTTCTTTTTGGGTTGGGTGCAGCTCATGGTTCCCCTGGATGCGTACGGTATCCTGCGCTCGAAAACCCACGGTGTGGATCCCCAGATCATCCGCAGTGGGGAATTCCGCTGGGTCTGGTATACCCTGATTCCTACCAACGCGAAGATTCAGACCTTTACGTTGAACCAGATAAACCGGTACTGGAGTATGCGGGATACCCTGCCTTCCGGAAAGGAGTACGCCGATTTCGCGGGATTTACCCTGGATTTTTCCTATCATTTGTATATCAACCTATCCTTTTCCCTGAAACCGGATTCCTTAGTGAGCTTGGTAGAGACCCGGCATATCCAGGATCAACCGGACTTAGAGGCCTATGAAACAACTTTAGGGGATCAGATCGAGACCTATACCTTGCAGCGCTTACGCTTCTATGCCCGGGATCAAGCAAAGCTGGAAGAAATGGTGGATTCCGGGTCCATTGCCGCAGTGAATGCCGATATACTGCGGGTGTTTCCCCACATTGAAAACCTTACCTGCTCCATCAAGACCCGGGATTTCCCGGATATCAGCCTTTATCAGCAATTCAAGGGCTTATATTCCGGGTATCTGGCCAGGCAGCAGCGCTATATCCAATCTGCGGCAACCCTGAAGCCGGAAACGCGGGTGCAGACCCAGTTCCGCCTGGACAACCTTGCCCGGTATGGGGAGTTGCTGACCAAATACCCCATCTTGATCCAATTCCTCGAGCTGGAACAGGAGAATCCCCGGATCTTTGTGGGGGAGCTAGGGGACTGAAAAGCCTTCATTGAACAGCGCGCTCCCTATCCGGTATAGTAACAAAAGGCTGGGCGGTTTGTTTATGGTAACGATACCGGGGGATCCTCAGGATATACCCAAACCACACGGCCTTCCATACGCCCCAGGGCAGGTGGCCCAATTTTTAAAAGGGAGTTATAGCGTGAGAAAAAGACGTTCCTTTTGTATCTTTTTCATTTCTTTTTTTGCTTTTATGCTGTGCCTGGGGGGGCTTGTACCGGCTCCTTTAAGCGCCCAGGAGGGGGAGGAACCCTCAGAAGAGCTTCCCATTGATTCCGAGTGGCCCGGGATTTCCACTTCCCTCTATACCCGGGGCGACCAAACCATAAACATTTCTCTAGGGATGCTTTTTCCCATGCTTTTTGTGGGGAATAAGGGAATCTTGGATAATAAGGTGGATTTCGGTGGGACCCTTTCCCTGGGATATACCTATTTTGTATCTTCCGACGTGTTTGTAGGGGGCGAACTGGACCTGATGTTCGCGGGAACCTTGGGTAAGAATATGCTCTATATGATTCCTTTCGGTATCCGGGCCGGGTACCAGGCGATCCTGGGCCGTTTTGAGTTTCCCTTGAGCCTCACCGTCGGGGCGGCGCTCCAGCGCTACCTGGAGGAGAGCTATTTCGGCTTGTTTGTGAAAGGTACGGTATCGGGGTTTTTCCGTTTCAACTCGAACTGGTCTTTTGGGGTTAATACCGCCTGGTGGTGGGTGCCTGAATGGACCCGGGAGAGCGCTAAGGATGCGCAGGGTCATTTCCTTGAGACCACCTTGGCAGCTCGGTATCACTTCTAGGGGGTAGGAGCGTGAACATGATGATGCGGATGGTGAAAAAAGCAAGTGGCGCTTTGGGAATGATGGTTTTAGGGGGGCTTTTATGGAGTGCCTGTAACCAGGACCCTATCTTCTATAGTATTTCCCTGGAAGTGGAGCCGGTGGATCCCCGGATTGTCGGGAGGCCTACCGCTATGGTGTACTTTGATGGCGCCCTTTACGCGACGAGCATCTTCAGCAAAACTATTCATAGGTATTATGACGGGTCCTGGGAGAACCTTTCGGAAACACCGGGGAGTGCGATCTTAGCCCTGGCTGCCACGACTACTAGGCTCTACGCCTTGGCCGGAGAACCAGGGGCTGCCCAGCTGTATTATGCCACGAATCTTAGGGGTTCTAAGCCACTTTGGAAGGATGTTGCTTCTACCCCGGGATATTCCAATATCCAGTCCATCTACGGTGCCGGGGACCAGCTATTTGTCGGTGCTATGCTCGATGCGGACACCTTCGCCATGCTGTACGTTCAGAACGACAACTTAACGCTCCTTGAGGGTGGCAAGGGATTTCTCCGGGGAGCGGCCTATACTGGAGACGCTTATTACCTGGCCGGGGAGGGCTTGTATATCCTTGAGGGAAAGAACTTGAGTCCGGTTCCCAGTGCCGAAGGCTATATCTTTTCAGGCCTGATTGCCCTGGAAGACAAGACTCTGGTGGGGGTAAGCGGGAAGACCCTGGTGACGGTGAGCCCAGAGGGAAACCTAGGGAAGAAAGATATGGGCGTAACCTTTACCGGGGCCCTGGCCTTATGGGGGGCGGAACCGGAGGAAAAAAAGCTGCTCCTTCTGGGCATACAAGGGGCCTCTACCTCCACCACCCACGGCTACCGGGAACTTCTTTTGAATGCTGAAGGCGGCTTGGATGCGGCCTTGAGCATAAGAATCCCGGGAAAGGAAGCCCTTTCCAGCGTTTCCGACTATGAAAAATACAATTCATCCATAGGGAAACACCCGGCGATTGCCCTGATGCAGGCCCCGGATGGGATCTTGTTCGCGGGAACTACCAAGAACGGCCTTTGGTCTTACCGGGATGAACAATGGAATGCTGAACCCTAATTTTTACCATGAGTCCCCTGAAGCAGTCGAACTTACGGTAAATGAATACGGTCTTAGGTATGCATAAGAAGGAGTACTTTGATTCCCCTGCCGCAGCCCGGGTCATTGCAAGGATCCTAGGGACGAAGCAATCTAGTCGCGCATCCCAGGGATTGCTTCGTTGCCATCCCCATGGCGGTATTGAACGTGGATAGGCAACTCTTTACACCCCAGGGGGCCCTGCCTCCGGAGGGCCCTTTGGCGGATCGGATGCGGCCGCAAGGTCTGGACGACCTTATCGGCCAGGATCACATCGTCGGCCCAGGCCGGCTCTTACGCCGGGCCATTCAAGCGGACCGGCTCTCTTCCCTGATCTTCTACGGCCCCCCGGGTACGGGCAAAACGAGCCTCGCCCGGGTCATTGCTCATACCACGAAAAGTACCTTTGAAAGCCTTAACGCAGTGCTCTCGGGCATCAAGGATATCCGGGAAGCCATCGACCACGCGGATGAGCGGCGGCGGCTCTACGGCAAACGGACCATCCTCTTTGTAGATGAGGTGCACCGCTGGAACAAGGCCCAGCAAGACGCCCTACTTCCTTGGGTGGAAAACGGTACGCTCATTCTCATTGGAGCCACCACGGAAAACCCCTTCTTCGAGGTAAACCGGGCCCTGGTAAGCCGCAGCCGGATCTTCCAGCTTAAACCCCTGGACGAGGCGGCCCTTTGGGAAACCGCCCTGCGAACGGTCAAGGACCGGGAACGGGGCTATGGGAAATGGCGGGTCTCCTTTGAGGAGGGCGGTCTGGAACACCTGGTGGCCGTAGCCGGAGGAGACGCCCGGAGCCTTCTTAACGCTCTCGAGCTGGCAATAGAGACCTCGATCCCCTGGCCCCCGCCGGAGGGTACGGAAATCCGGGTATCCCTAGAAGCAGCGGAAGAAAGCATCCAGCGCCGGGCGGTGCTCTACGACCGGGACGGAGACTACCATTTTGACACCATTAGCGCCTTTATCAAGAGCGTCCGGGGCAGCGACCCGGACGCGGCCTTGTACTGGCTGGCCAAGATGGTCCGCTCCGGGGAAGACCCGGCCTTCATCTTCAGACGGATGATCATCCTCGCCAGTGAAGACGTGGGTCTTGCGGACCCCCAGGCCCTGGGGGTGGTGATTTCCTGCGCCGAAGCCTTTGACCGGATAGGCTTTCCGGAGGGGCATTTCCCCCTGGCCCATGCCTGCCTGTACCTCGCCACGGCCCCTAAATCTAATACTACTATGGCCTTCTTTGACGCCCTGAAGGCGGTAGAGGCAGAAGACGGGGAGGTGCCTAATCATCTGCGGGATCCGAGTCGAGACAGCGAGAGTTTTGGCCACGGCAAGGGCTATATCTACCCCCATGCCTACCGGGATCACTGGGCGGCTCAACCGTACCTCCCCAAAACCCTGCGAGGGAAGACCTTTTACACCCCATCGCGTATGGGCCATGAGGGCCGGATTCGGGAGGAGGTCCTGCGGAAGCGGGAAATCCAAGTGGCCCTGATTGTGGGAGACGGGGAGAATATAGGAGAGGGACTTTCCTGGTCCGCTGCTTCCCCAGGCCGGGAGGGGTGGTTTAAGCGCCTTGAGTCCGGCAGAAGCGCGGCGCTCATAGCGGATCGGGAGGCGATCCTAGGGGAATGCGCTATTTCCCGGCATGACCGCATCCTCATCCCGGCGGCCAACGACGGCCTGCTCTTGTGGGAAAGCCTGCGCCGGACCCCTGAGGGTTTGTGCGCCGCATTGGTGGACCGCGAGGTGGCCCGGGATACGCTCCTGCGGTACGCCGCCTCTCTGGACGAGCTTGAACAGCCCCGTATCGCGGTGTTTCCCCCGGATGTCCTACCCACGCCGGAAGAGGGGGAAGCGACGTTCTCCTGCGCTCTTTTCGATCATATTCTTGCCCGGGAGCCCTGGCGACGGGGCGGTGGAGCAGCGGTATTCCGGGCCTTTGCGGAAGGAGCGCGCAAGCTCCTGGCTCCTCGGGGGGATGTGGTGATTCTTACGTCTCCACCGGTGTTGGGGGAACGGATTTCCCGGATTCTCCGGGAGGAATGCCCTGGGGACCGGGCCTTAGCGGCCAAGCTGGAAGGGGCAGAAACGGCTTTTTTTACCGGTCAAGGCGCGGCAGGGGATGCTTCCGCCCGGTGGACCTGGGACGGAGAGACCCTGGAGCGGTGTTTTCGGGAAGCGGGGTTTAGTCCCAAGCTGCACTATCTGGAGCAAAAGGAAGACCGTCTCTTAACCGAGCGGGATCTATCCGTCTGGTTTGACGCCGCCCAGTCTCCCTGGGGGGCTTTCATTGCCCGAGCCCTAGGAGAAGCGGACTTTACGCGCCTTCATGAGGCCTTAGGGGAACGGATTCGTCTGGGTCCCCTGGTTTGGCATTGGAAAAGCCTGTTACTCACCACCTGCGGTGGGTGTAGCCCCGGGCCAGGCAAAAAAAACGCGTCCCTACCAGAGGGACGCGCGTAGCAAGATTCTTGCTGAAGGAGGGGTTTTCTACTCCTTTTTGTACTTTTCACCGGCAAGGGTCAGCGTATCCCCATTAACGGTGGCCTTCATTTCTGTAGTCGGAATTTCTTCCCATTTGCCATCTGTCCACTGGTGGGTTTGTTCAAAGGTGGCCGTATCGCCCTCATACTCGTAGGTCCCCTTTGCCATATTGTCCCCATCATGTAGCCCGGTCCAATCAGAACTCCCTATCACCAGGGTATAGTCCCCATCCTTCCAGGTCCCCTCAAAGGGAGTTGTTGAATCGTCATCGTCGCCGCCGGTATCACAAGCGGTCAGTGCAAATCCGAATACCAACAAAAGACTGAGTATTCCCGTCATAAAGGCCGAGTACTTTCTCATAAAAGTCCTCCTCTGCAATATGCCCTCCCCTACGGAAGGACGTAATTAAAGAGGCTACCCGCCTTGAGAGGTTCTTGGCTTTCAAGGTATACTCCCAAAAGCGTTTAGCTCACCCTGGAAACGGTTTACCTTGGCAGGGCGTCCGTTTTCAGGGTTCCTCTTTGTCTAATCAGCGGCCCAGGGCCTCTGTTAAAACCATTGATTCCCTTTCGGCATGGTCCCGCTTCCCCCAACGCAGGGCGTCCTGCATCGATCCTCTTGTCGTTGTTCTTGAGAGGAAGAGGTAAGCAAAAAATATACGCTTCGGGTAGAATTATCGGATACTTGGCAAGATTTCTGCTTACAGGGGGGGGGGGGGGGGGGGTTGAGAGAAATTACTCCGTTCCATGGTTATTACCAGAACCATTTTCTATCGAAAAAGTCAAGC
>JAITJS010000035.1 GCA_031278815.1 Treponema sp. | reverse complement strand
CGATCTTTTCATTCATAAAAACTATCCTCGACGCTTTTTTATAGAAGAGATATGCGATATTATAGGAGTAAGTAAATACCACCTTTGTCATAGTTTCAAAATGGCAACGGGGAAAACTCTCGTTGAGTACATTAATATTGTACGTTGCGAGCACGCTAGAGAACTTCTGTCTTCAGGCAGTTTTAATGTAGGAGAAAGCGCCGAGCAATGCGGATTTCAGGATATTTCATACTTTTCTCGCATATATAAGAAATATATAGGTATACTCCCTTCTGAAGAAAAAGTCTTGGAAAAACGGGTTAACCATGCAAGTGTTATCTGTCCTGGACAGGTCTGCTGAGTCAACCAAGATAGAGCATAATTCATACATGCCATACTCAAAAGCATTATTGGCTCACCACATCAACAGGGCTAAAAGTCATCTGTTAACGTGACGACGCCGTTTACGAAACCGCTCAATCAGTCTCAGATGACGAATACGAGTTATTATTTAGTGTCTGTCCACAAAGTCGGTTACTTTGCGGACAGACCTTGTATTTGCTCCCGTTTTGTACCAAAACGGTACGCAAATACCTTTTTTAAGGAAGTCGCGGACCTACGGTCCGAGTCCATAATGTGTCTACATTATGGACAGACTCTATTTAACAGTTCCTAGGTTTCACCCGGGGATCCGTAATTCCCCCGGCTGACTTGCCGGCAGGGAGGTTTCTACTCCCGCCAGTGGCCTATCTTGCGGATCTTTTGATTCCGGTAACGCACCAACACTGCCGGGTTGCGGCGGGAAAGATCCGTTAATTCCCTGAGCAGGATTTCCTTGATGCTCCGGGCTATTCCGCCGGGATCGTTCTGGGCGCCTCCCCGGGGTTCGCCGATGATGCCGTTGATCACCTTAAAATCCAGAAGATCCGCACTGGTGATCCGCAGCATTGCTGCGGCGTCTTTTGCCTTTGCCGCGTCCCGGAGCAGTATTGATGCGCCTCCTTCGGGGCTGATCACCGAATAGATGGCGTTTTCCAGCATGTAGATCTTATCCCCCACACAAAGCCCCAGCGCCCCTCCAGAGCCTCCTTCCCCAATGATGATACACACTATCGGGGTTTTCAGTTGGCTGAAATCCCGGAGGTTCCGGGCAATGGCTTCTCCTATGCCCCGTTCTTCCGCGCCTAAGCCCGGATAGGCCCCGGAGGTATCCACGAAGGTAACGATGGGCCGCCGGAACTTTTCCGCTTGCTTTGCCAGGCGCAGGGCCTTCCGGTAGCCTTCAGGGTTGGCCATGCCGTGGTTGCGGTACATATTCTCTTTCAGGGTCCGGCCTTTCTGGTTTGCCAGAATGGTAACCGGCCGGCCTTCCAGGAAACCCAGCCCCCCTATCAGCGCGGGATCATCCCCAAAGGAGCGGTCTCCATGGAGCTCAATGAAACCGATAAAAATCCGGTGTATGTAATCCAGGGCATAGGGCCGCTCAGGATGCCGGGCCAGTTCAACCCGCTTCCAGGCTGCTTCGGTCTTGTCTCCCGCCTGTATCTTCCTTTCCAGCTCTTGCAGGGTTTCAGCGGCATCAATACCTGATTCTTGGACCAGTCTGCGTAACTCTTCGACCTTCTCCTGGAGGGCTGTCATACCGGGATTATGCACTGCTGCGCCTCCTCTGGTGCGGAAACACTCTGGGGAACGCGGCTGTGGAGATCTAAGAGCCGGGTAAGGAGCCGCCTTTGATCCTTACGGCTCACAATCAGATCCACAAAACCCCGTTCCTGTTGAAATTCCGCCCGCTGGAACCCTTCCGGCAGGCTTGAGCGTATGGTCCCTTCGATCACCCGGGGACCGGCAAAACCGATGAGCGCTCCTGGTTCCGCCAGGGTAATATCCGCCAGCATGGCAAACGAGGCGGTAACTCCCCCGGTCGTGGGATCGCAGAGCACAATAAAAAGGGGAAGCCCTGCTTTATCCAGTTCTGCTGCAGCGCTGGACGTTTTCACCATCTGCAAAAGAGAGAAGATCCCCTCTTGCATCCGGGCGCCTCCCGAAGTGGTATAGATCACCACAGGTAGCCGTTCCTCCGCAGCCTTGAGCAAGGCCCGGCTGACCTTTTCTCCTACCACCGACCCCATAGAGCCTCCCATAAAGGCAAAGGACATAAGCCCAAGAATGAGGGGTCTTCCTTCTATTAAGGATGTTCCGGTGATGACCGCGTCTTTCATTTGCGACTTGGCTTCTGCCTCAGAGAGCTTTTCCTCATACCCTGACAGATCAATGGGGTTAAGGGACCGCAGATTCGCGGAAAACTCATGAAAGCTCCCGGGATCCGTTAGGTAGGCAATACGCTCCAGCGGTTCCATCCGGTAATGATGACCGCAACCCGGACAGGTCTTGAGGGCCGCTTCAATGGCATCAGGACTATACCGGCCGTTGCAGAAAGGACAGGGTTCAACGGGCATGGAGAGCCTCCTGGAGAATCTGCTTTTCCCGTTCTTCGTAATAGGCCGTACCAAACTGGCCGGAACGGAAACGGCTTTCTTGGAGGATCCCCGCTTGCTCTGACCGGTTAGTTGGTATGCCCTCAATGCGCAGTTCTGCTAAAGCCCGATCCATGCGGGCCAAAACCCGTTCCCGGTTTGGCCCATGGACAATGAGTTTTCCTACCATCGCATCATAGTGGGGAGGCACTATACAGCCAGTATACAAACACGTATCGAACCGAACCCCTGGCCCTCCGGGTATGTGCAGATCCGTAACCCTACCGGGACTCAGCGCGTTGATACGGCACTCCATGGCCCAACCCTGGAGCAGTACTGTCTGGGGATCGATTTCCATGCGCCCCTCAGTACAGGCGAGGATCTGTTCCCGCACAATATCCGTACCGGTGACCCATTCGCTCACCGGATGTTCCACCTGCAGGCGGGCGTTTACTTCCATAAAATAAAATTCCTCCTGGTCAACCAGAAATTCGATGGTTCCTGCTCCCCGGTAACCCAGCTCTTGGAAGAGCTTTGTTGCTCCGTGGGCCATCTGTTCCCGCATACCCGCACTCACCCCAGGGGAAGGGCTTTCTTCGATGAGTTTCTGATGGTTTTTCTGCACTGAACAGTCCCGTTCCCCTAAGACCGCTACCTTCCCTGCGGCAAGTATCTGGAGTTCCACATGCCGGGGGTTTTTCAGATACCGTTCAATGAAAATGCGAGGGTCCGCAAAATTGGCTGCTGCTTCTGCCTGGGCAATGACCAGTTGTTCTGATAATTCCGATTCCTCCTGGACCACCCGCATACCCTTACCACCACCTCCCGCAGCAGCCTTGAGGATCACTGGAAAACCCAAGGTCCGTACTGCATCCAAAGCCTGTGCATAATCTTTCACTGCGGTTTTAGTACCGGGTGTTATGGGGAGACCAAAGTGTTGCGCCGTAGAGCGGGCCTGGACCTTATCGCCCAATAACGCAAGCAGCTCTGGAGATGGCCCAATGAACCCAAGCCCCTTATCCAAGACTAAACGGGCAAAGTCCGGATTTTCTGAAAGAAAGCCCACCCCCGGATGAATCGCATCACAGTTCGTATGTATCGCCGCCATGATGAGGTTATTCCCCAGGAGATAACTCTGCGCTGAAGGAGGAGGGCCAATACAGACCGCTTTATCTGCCAGCCGTACATGGAGGCCCTCCCGATCTGCCGTGGAATATACTGCCACGGTTTCAATCCCCATTTCCCGGCAGGTCCGTATGATACGGACCGCAACTTCCCCCCGGTTCGCAATGAGCAGCCGTTTAATCATCATCCCCCCTTTATAGTAAGCATAGTAAGAGGAATGGGAGATTCGCCGCCCAAGGTCCCGTGAAGCTGCTTCATGGAGTGGAGCTTATCCGTTTGACCTCGAACAGGGTTTGACCGTATTCTACCAAATCCCCACTCTTTGGATGGACCGCCAGTACTTCACAAGCAAAGTCAGCTTCCAGCCGGTTCATCATCTTCATGGCTTCCAGAATGCACAGGGTATCTCCTGCCTTGACCCGATAACCTGGACTCACAAAAGGAGGGGTATCTGGACTAGGGGAGGCATAAAAGGTTGCCACCATGGGGCTGGTGATGGTTTCTCCCTGGACCTGGGGGGCTTGTGTTTCCAAAGGTTGGGGAACACTCCCCTCACCAGAACTTGAGGTGACTGCAAGGCGAGGACTGCTCCCTTGATCCAGACCCTCAGGGGAAACCTCATGCAATCCGGCTTTTCTGAGAATAAGATGGGCGGTCCCATCCTGTAAATCCAATTCAGTTACCGAACTGGCACTGAATTTATCCAGTAACGTTAGAATTAACGAATCATTCATCGCGATACACCCGCTCCCCTAGGACCCGTCCTTATAAGGAAAGGATACAAGAATCAATATCCGCTGTATAATCCACACCGGACACGTCAAATCCATGGGCCTCAAGAAAATCATGCCTGAATCCCACCACATCGGCAATCTCTAGAATATTTTCTTCAGTAGCCCTTTCCATGAGCCTACGGGTCTCCTGCTGAACCCCTTCCTGCATTTCCCAATCGTCCATACGAATCCTGCCCTGGGAATCCACCGGAACCTTGTCGGGATCTTCCCGGGCTTCTGCGGTGTAGAGCCGCTCCTGGTACAGCCGGGCAATCTGGGCTATGCACGACTCATGAAGGCCCCGGGCTTTCATCACCTGGTAAAGACAGGATATGTACAAGGGGATGATGGGAACCACCGCGCTCGCCCGGGTTACCAGGGCCTTGTTTACCGAAACCCAACTCCGGGCCTCAGCCTTTCCCGCAGCAATAAAGTACTGGTTAATAGCCCGACATGCCCGTTCCAGGTCTTCCTTGGCCCGACCGATGGTACCGTTTTTGTAAATTGCCCAGGAAAGTTCTGGCCCTATATAGGTATAGGCCAGGGTCCTGACCTTTGGGGAAAGAACCTGGGCCTGGTCAAGCGCATGGATCCAGCGTTCCCAATCTTCACCGCCCATGACCTTTATGGTATGGGCAATTTCTACTTCTGTAGCCGGTTCTACCTGAGCCAGGGTGATCTTACCGCTCATCATATCCACGGTTTTCCCGGTAAAGGCTTTTCCTATGGGCTTGATCACCGATCGGTACATGACCCCATCGGTGGGATCGGTTCGGACCGGAGAAGCCAAGGAATAGATGATGAGGTCCAGTTTAGGGGGGATCCCTGCGGCGGCGGCGCTTGCTCGAATAGCTTCCACCGCTGCCCTTTTGAGATCGTCCGAATAGGCGTCTCCATCCACGGTTTTGGCGACAAGTCCGGCTTTGAGGGCTTCCCGGTCAACGGTCTGATTGTTGTAATACCCGGGACTTCCTGGTTTGTTTGCCGAAGGGGACTTTTCCAGGGAAATTCCCACCGTCGCTGCACCGTACCCGAAACCTGCTGCGATCCGGCTTGCTAGGCCATATCCGGTGGAACAACCGATGACCAGGACCAGCTTAGGGATGCCTACTGGGGCAGTCCGTTGTTCCTCAGGCCGATTCCCCTTTGCTAGGGTTTGCTGAATAGAGGCAATCTGCTGCTTCACTCCTGCAGCACAGCCTTGCGGGTGACTATTAAGGCACATATTATTCCGTATCATGGGCTTACTGATCATGGGTTTCTCCTTACGACACAGAGCCATTCCGCTTCTGCGGCTAACTCATCTCCTATATATGCTTTACCAGCCTGCTTTATCATTTGAGCGGAAACCTTGAGATTCTCGATCTCCACGCGAAGCTCCTCCCCAGGCCGGACTTGACGACGGAATTTCACCTTGTCTACCGATGCCAGGAAAAAGAGGGCATCCCCGCCGAGAACGCCGAGCTTACGCAAGCCTGCCCCGCCGGATTGGGCCATGGTTTCTATCAGAATGACCCCTGGTACCACCGGATACTGGGGAAAGTGCCCTTGAAAAAAGAATTCGTACTCGGTAAAGACATGGGTTGCGACGATCTTGTTTGTATCCGCCTGAAGGATGGCATCCACAAAAAGAAAGGGTTCTCGATGGGGCAGGAGGGCCTTAATGTCATTGGGGTCCTCTGCATTGGTTTCTATTATTTCTACATGCATATACGGTTATTATAATCATTCCTCAGGATTTGAAGAAAGGGTATAGGGAGGCCGCCTCAAAACATGCTGAGGCTTTAGTTTTTCAGGTATTTCTTGAATACCACCGCGCCGTTGTGGCCGCCAAAGCCCAGAGACCCTGAAACCGCCGCATCAATAGGACCGTACTGCACGGTATTGGGCACATAATCAAGATCACAGGCAGGATCCGCCTTGTCCAGATTAATGGTGGGAGGATAAAAGCCTCCCCGGATTGCCAAGATGCTCGCAATCGCTTCAAAACCGCCGCTGCCCGCAATACAGTGTCCGGTCATGCTCTTAATACTCGATACCTTGAGCTTATAGGCATGATCTCCAAAGGCGTATTTCACCATTTTGGTTTCAGTAGGATCATTTATCTCCGTGGAAGTACCATGGGCATTGTAGTACTGCACCGCTTCCGGGGTCAAGTCCGCATCTTTGAGGGCCAGGACAATCGCCCGCCCGCCTCCGTCCCCCAAGGGAGTAGGAGCGGTGATGTGATAGGCATCTGCCGAAGCCCCATACCCGGCAAACTCCGCGAGAATCGCAGCTCCCCGGCGCAACGCATGGACTTCGCTTTCCAGTACCAGAATACCTGCCCCTTCTCCCAGGACAAAACCGTCCCGGTCCGCGTCAAAGGGCCGGGAGGCTTTCTCTGGTTCATGGTTACGCTTGGAGGAAAGGGTCTTGAGCATCTGGAAACCGCCGATGGCAAAGGGTACGATACAAGCCTCGGTTCCTCCGGCCAAGACCACCGCACAACGGCCTGAACGGATAAGATCCAGACCCTGCCCCAGGGCGTCAGTTCCCGATGCACAGGCAGTTACCTGGGTAAAGGCAGGACCTTTACTTCCTAAAATGATGGACATATTCCCCGCGGCTTCGTTGGCAATCATGAGGGGTACGGTGAGGGGGAGCATACGCCGGGGACCCTGATCAAAGAGCTTGCGGAAGGATTCGGTAACCACCTCAAATCCGCCGATGCCGTTACCCAGGACTATCCCGGTCTGGTGAGGATCGCTCAGGAGCCGACGGCGACCGTTTTCCGCGACCTCCATAAGGCCGGCCTGTTCCAAGGCATCTTGTGCCGCAGCCACAGCGAACTGGGTGAACCGGGCCATCTTGCGGGCGTCTTTTTTATCGATCCATCGGGTAGGATCAAAATCCTTGACCTCCCCGGCGATAGTTACCTCAAAACCAGTAGGATCAAACAAGGTAATCCGGCGGATGCCACTTCTGCCTGCTTTAAGCGCGGTTTCAAACTCCTGAATTGAATTGCCCAGGGGAGAAATCACCCCCATGCCGGTAACCACAACCTTCTGTTTCATCTATAATCCTCTCTTACCTTCAAATGCTGCTTTAGCAGAACATCCCCCCGTCCACTGCCAGAACCTGCCCGGTGATGTATCCCGATGCATCGGAAGCCAAAAACAGGATCGCCGCGGCCACATCTTCAGGAGTCCCCAATCGTTTCAGGGGAATATGGTCCATCATTTTTTCTTTCGCGCTTTCGGGCATGGCCCGGGTCATATCCGAATCAATGAAACCTGGGGCCACCGCGTTGACCCGGATGCCCCGGCTTGCGATTTCCTGGGCCAAGGATTTGGTAAGACCGATAAGCCCTGCTTTGCTGGCGGCATAGTTGATCTGCCCGCCATTACCGTGGATCCCCACCACACTGGACATGTTGATGATAGACCCTTTTTTCCGGCGTATCATGTCCCGACCAACGGTCCGGGCAACCAGAAACGCCGCGGTGAGATTCACATCTAAGACTTTTTGAAAATCCTCAAGACTCATTCTAAAGGCCAGGTTGTCTTTGGTGATTCCCGCGTTGTTCACCAGGATGTCGAAACCTTGAACTGCTTTAAGGTGCTCTTGAAGGATAGGTTCTATTGAATGTAAGGAAGCCAAATCCGCGGAGATCCAATGCAGCTTTCCCTGGAACTGGGCGGTCCAGGCATCCAGTTCTGCTGGTTCCCGTGTTCCCAGTCCCCACACTTCCGCCCCTTCTGCCAGAAACATGTCGGTGATGGCCCTCCCGATACCCCGGGAAGCGCCGGTAACCAGGGCCTTCTTATCCTGCAATACCATGAGGGTACTCCTTCATATTCAATGACAAAATAATCAATTTTGTCATTGAATATAATATGATACGAATCCCCGTAAATGTCAAGGTAAGGGCTTTTTCACCGGATAAACCCGGATACTGGGGGGACCAGGGCTTTCTGTTCCCCGGTAACTCAAGGGATGGCCTCTTGATCATAAAACAAAACATAGGGGGCGATGCACAAGGCCGTGGCAATTCTTTCTATAATACAGAACTGAAGGAAAGCGGTGACCTGTTTCGATTTGTCCGATGTAACAAGGAGCCGTATCGCAGAGTTCCGCTAATTTTTCCTGGGTGATGCCTGACTGCTTTCGGTATTTTTTCATATTTTTGATAAACGTATGCTGAAGCTCCATGATTTTATTCTAATAGCTCCAATTTATGTACTAACATGAGCTTGACGCTCTTATTATTATAGATGGAACAGGGTATGGTCTTTAACTCTTGGCAGTTTCTGGTGTTTTTTCCCGTGGTAACGGTCCTTTACTTTATACTGACTATGAAGTTACACCAGCCGCCGAGATCTCAGGTCTTCTTGCTCATAGCTTCCCTCTTCTTTTATGGCTATTGGAACCCCTGGTACCTTGGGCTTATCCTCTTTTCCGTGCTTATCACCTGGGTTGGGGCACTCCTTATAGAAAAAATAGAAAAGATAGAAGCAAGAAAAGGAGGAGGTATTCCCCAAGAAGACATTCAAAAGAATAACGAACTCAGAAAAGAGGCTAACCGTCTCGGGAAGCAATACAACCGGAAAAAAGCAAAATACGATGCCGGTCGGTTCAAGACTCTTGCGAAACTATATGCGGAGGAAGCGGAACAGCAAGTAGTCAATGGCGATCTCTTGACCGAAGGTAAACCGGAACTGAAGCTGGTAAAGTCGGTAAAGAAATATAGCTTATTTAAGTAGGGAAAGAAAATGAAACCTATAGAAGAACATACCCAAGCCATGAAGGTGGCCAAATCGGTCTTTGCCGCAGTGATGCAAGCTCAAGGCTGGGCAAGGGGCACAGAAGTATCTGAAGAGACCTTCGGGGAGGCGGTACGCGCTTTTCTGGAAGGCCCGATGGGAGGCACACCATAAATGGTACCGGGTGTAAAAAACAGCATTAAAGATGGGGCCATGGGAGTAGCAGGGGTTGATGCGACCGGAAACTTCGCCGCAGTCGGGGTTGCGGCCCCGTATGAGCGGCCCTGACCACGAAAGCTGAAGGGACTGAGGGGATATATCAGTATCTCTTTTTTGTAGCTCAAGCTCGATACAAAGTATCATCGGAAACCCACGACCAATGGGTCAATGCGCTGACCGGGGTAGAGCGGGGAACAATAACCTCTACTCGCTTGCAGGTATGCGCGGGGTTGATTGAGGAGGCGGCTGCTCACGGCCCGTGAGCAGTTCCCGCAAAATCAGCATAGGTACTGGCTGTCCCCTTGATGATCGCAACTTCGAGCTCCTCTTCCGCGTCATTCTGCACTACTATCGTACCTCCGCCACCTGCGGTTCCATTTGAAGTACTTCCATGAATCCAACTATGGTTTCTGAATCATAAAATAATACATCTATGGCAAATGTACCATTTCCATTGAAAGCTGTAGGCGACTTTAAGAATTCAGGCCTTAGTTTTGTAGTTCCAGAAGATAAATAATACAAAGGGTATGCTTACGGTTCCATTCTCGATTTTAACACCTTTAACAGATGCTTCTGTTAAAGGTGTAGTACCATTTATATAGCCCATCAGATAACCATCTCCCTGACCTTCCTACCCATTTCCCATTATATTTCACCGGGATGTTTGTAAAGATAAAACATCCAGAACCATTTTGGCCGCCATTATCACAGCCGGTAATCGCCAATCCGAATACCAGCGTGAGGCTGAAGCCTCTTTGCCGGACAATTTGTACTGCCTTTTAAGAGGCAGTTTTCCCGCCTGACAGACGGGAAAATTCGCCAACAGCGAATTACACAAACAGCCGGTTTAGCCCAAGCTGTCCGGCGGTTTTATCGGGAAAATCGCCTAAAAAGCGGAATTTCCTTACAGAAAGCCGCCGGATTGAGCTTTATCATTCTTTATGAATAATAACACTTCCTTTAAAACAGTATTTTACTAATTATACGGAAGTTATCAATGCCCTTAGGGAACCAAAAAATGGTTCTTAGGAAGAAGGTAAGGGTATGACAAGCCTTAGATCAGTACTGGCCTTCAATATGAAGGTTCAACGGCAAATTTTAGGAATTTCACAGACGGAACTAGCTGAAAGAGTGAATACGTCAACCAACTATATAGCCCTGATTAAAACCGAAAAGGGGCTTCCAAAACCTGAAATGCTGGAACGCATAGCCGTTGCCCTCGAAATTCAGCCTCCCGCCCTCTTTGCGACTGAAATCCGCCCCTTGGCAGAGATGCTGGCAAAGGTTCACAAGGGGCTTGCCCCTTCCTCGCCCCGGGGCTTCGGGTTGCGGCTCTTTGCGAACCTGCTGTTCGGCGACCTTGCGGGTCGGCGACGTTATCAAGAAACCCTAGGAGTTTCGCACCACCCACAGGCACCGGAATGAGCCCTGGGAAGGAGTGGCGCAGAAGGTCGTTGTATAGTGCATAGCCAGCCGCAACGGTACCGGCGTAACGCCGCATCTCGCCGAATATACATAAGGACAGCAAACATGGTTTCTATCTTTGCTTTGGTCTGAAGAAACAGGGCGTATATGCGGATATGAGCGCATGTAACGGAGGAGAGGGGGACGCTGCCAAAGGGTTGCTGCTTGCGACGGCTTTCCACCTAGCCGGAAAAGGGCTATAGTGTCTCCAGGAGGAGACAAACATGGAGA
>JAITJS010000147.1 GCA_031278815.1 Treponema sp. | reverse complement strand
CCGAGAGGTATGGAAGTTCAAGTCTTCTTCGCCGCAATTCCTTATACCCTAATTCATTATGAGAAGGGGAATACTTCAGCGCTTCGGTCCCCCTCTCGACTCCGCTTTATGGCTGCTTCCATAAAGATAGAAATATCACCCCGGTAACAGGGCATCCAAGTCAAGTTCTGCAGCAATACAGGGTACCGTAATGCCCCAATTCTCCAGTACTTCAGGATGCAGTTCTCCAAATACGCCGATAGGCTCGGCTCGGTATTGGATCGTCGCCCCACGGCCCGGAATGAACCGGGCGTCTTGAGACTCCTTGAGGGTGTATTCTCGGGCAATATAATAGAAAAGGGTCTGAAGCTGCCCGGCAATAGTATTGAACGTGGCCTCCTTATCCGCGGTGAAAAAACCCAGGTATTGCCGGGTACAGGTACCGTCGTTTTCTCGCGCTTCTCGATAGGCTACCTTGCCAATCTCGAAGATCCGGTGGGGATACCCGGAGTGACCCGACACAGCCTCGCTCATTAAGAGGGAGGCTATTATCCCGTCCCGGACATATTCGTAGTGTTCGGACAGGGGATTGGCAATGCGGATTATCCTGCTTCCATCCCCTCGCATGTTATCCACCAGGTCCTTTCGGGAACCCAGGTAATTGTAGATCATCTCCTGGTACCCCATACCCACAAAAATTGCTTTCACCTTACGACTAAAAGCGGTAATCGGGGTAAACCTGCCTATCGTGAAATCCCGGGGACGCTCAGGGGTAAAGGTACCTAGCCCCCGGCCTATCATCACGTCTTCGGCTACATCTGCGGCATGAAGAAAATCGTTCCGGTATTCTGGAGGGTAGAGCCAGATACCATCGGTCTCCCCTGGTTCGTCTTGCTCACGGCCTTGCCCCTGTTCAGCCCGGCATCCCATCCGTTCCAGTGCGGCAATGCAGGTAGTTCCCTCGAGTTGCTCTCCCAGGAGTTGATGTATCCGTCCCAGAGAACAGAAAATCGGTTCTTGAAAATAGTAGGGACTGGTGAAGGCGCGACCAAAGGGGGTATCATAGGCATATACCACCGTTACCGGTTCGATGGTGTAGCCCTGGTCCGCCAGATCACAGGCCATGATAGCGGCTGCCAGGCTTACCGAAGGCATATCCGTGCCGGTGATTTCCACGAAGAGATCTTTATCCCCCACTTGTACCGCTCCGAGGTCTGCGGAATTGATGATCGGCGGATAGGATAGTATGGCTCCTGTCGCATCCAGGAGGAGGGGATGCAGGGGTTCATGCTCCTGGATAAAGGCATATTCCTTGCCCTTAGGATGCTGCTTGAGGATCTCCCTTAGCGTGAGGGGTACATCCCATTGAAGGGGAATAAAGGATACCGCATCGGGATCCACTGCTTTGTAGGTGATGGGCCAGGTAATAGCGGCAATCCGGTACAAGCCCATGGAGATCGTCCGACGCTTGCGCCCAAAATTCCAGGCCAGTTTTTCTTGGGTTTGGATCATATCCCGGAGCACGGCATCGGTGATCTCCTTCCCCGCGGCAATGAACCCGGCTAAGTAAGGCCGTACTCCTTGGACGCTGGCCTCTACCAGTACTTGCTGCCGGGCCTCTTGCGGGTTCCCAGGGGATGAAAAGAAGGGGTACCGCGGCCGCTCCCCTCCCCGGTAGATCCGAAGCTGCCGGGCACAGCCTGCAGTGCCCCATAGGTCGGGTCTATTGGTATCGTTGAGTTCGATTTTGAGGGTCCGTTCCCCTAAGGGGAGGGTTTTATCCGAATCCTCGTCCAGTTCCGCCTTGGCACAGGTGAGGGCCGCTTCCAGGGCAGCCCGGGGATCCTCCCCGATTTCCGGAGTATCCCAATGTGCCAGCGCATAAAACATCGCTTCGTTTACTTCAATTTTAGGCATCTTGTTGTTCCTGTAATGGTATCAGTATAGACCTGCAGGGTAGTTTGATCTACCTATTAAACTAAACCGTTTAAAGCCTCCTCAGGGGCTATGGGTTTATGGGGTACCGGAAAACCCCAACTCCGCAAGGGCCTTTTCCGCTTCTCCAATTTCATCATAGGCTTTAGTTTCATGGGCATAGATGATCGAATTTTCATGCCCTTTTCCCAGGAGGAGGACCAGATCCTTGGGCCTGGCCAAGGAACAAGCCTTCCTGATGGCTTGGGGCCGATCAGGAATCAGAAACAGATCCGCTCCCTCCTGGACTCCGGAAATACCTTGGGCAATGGCTTCCAAAATCGCCATTGGGTCTTCCCCACGGGGATCCTCGTCAGTAAGTACCAGCAGATCCGACCATGCTGCCGCAATCCGGCCCTGTTCAGCCCGCTTGGCAGTGTCTCGTTCTCCTGCAGAACCAAAGAGGCTAATGATCCTGCCCCCCCGGGCATCCAGTCGTTCCCGTAGCGGCGGAAAGATGGCCTTGAATGACGATGGGGTATGGGCATAATCCACCACCACTTCAAAGGGCTGGCCCCGTTGAATCATCGTCATCCGGCCCCGTACCGGCTTGAGGCTGGGTACCAAGGGGACAAGTTCCTGCACCGGTATGGAAAGGAGTTTCGACAAGGTTAAAAGGCTGGCGAACACATTCCCTGCATTAAAGGTCCCGGGAAGCCGATCCCGTATATCCAGGACAGCGCCGGTCTTGCCAATACAGACTTCGTACCAATTCCCCTCGGGATTGCCGGAGATCTTCTTCAGGGTAAGATCCGCTTCAATGCCCCGAGTACTGTAGGTATAGGTGCTATGTTTGGTGGATCCGGCAAAATACTCCGCGCTGGGGTCGTCGGCATTGATTACCCCAAAAGCAGGAACCCTATGGAAGGGCTTACCCGGAGGGACCTGCGGGGGCAGGGCTTTATGATGATCGAACCGATCCAGGGCTTGGAACAGCTTGACCTTATCCTGCCGGTACTGTTCCCAGGTACCGTGAAATTCCAAATGTTCCTGGGTTACGTTGGTCATCACTCCTATATCAAAGGCCACATCTCCCAAACGGTTGGTTCGGGGAGATAATCCGTGGGAACTTGCCTCCAGGACCGCATATTCCCCCCCATGATCACGGATATCCCTCAAGGCCTTTTGCACTATGGGCGCTTCCGGAGTGGTCTGATGTTCAGGATTCCAGCGCTCACCGGTTCCGTCGCTGTACCGTACCGTAGAGATGAACCCTGCCTTCTTTTCTAAAAGCCGTAAGAGTTGGTAGATGAGGTATACGGTGGTACTCTTGCCTTCGGTACCGGTTACCCCGATAACGCAAAGCTGCCGGGAAGGAAACTTATAAAAGGCATCTGCCACAGGACTCATGGCAAACCGGGAATCCTTCACCCGGATATACCGGATCCCCGGCTGATACTCAGGCAGCTCATGCTGATGGATAATCACCTGGGCCCCGCGCCGGATGGCATCAGGGATGAAGGTATGGCCGTCTACATGGAGTCCTGGCAAGGCAAAATAGAGATTTCCCCTGCTTACGGTACGGGAATCATAGACTAAACCGGTAACCAGGGGATCCGCCTCTGGGAACGGGGAAGCAGTGTCCCTATATCCGGCCCTTTGGGCAATTTCCGGGGTAAAAAAATGAGATAATAACCGTTCCATGCCAGGTAAGTGTAGTCTCAATAAGGGACCGGGTAAAGAGGTAAGGAACAATGGCCTTAGGGCTGCGGTGTATGGATGCGGCACATATGAAGGCATCCCCAGGTTCCGAACTCCGGTAATTCCCTTCTAAACCAAATGAATCTCTCAATGGAACCCTGATTTCCTCTCTCCGAAACCCGATAGTTCCCGCAGAACAAAACGAATTCCCTCTTTGAAAAAAAGAAAAAGTAAATGACGTTGCCCTGTGTTGCCCTCCCCTTATATAGAGAGACATACCTCCCTAGGATGTTATATTATTTTTTATATCCGTTGTTTTTATGCAGCAGTAACAATTAACGAATGAAAAAGGCGGTATAGTATGGTCAGGTATCCTTCATATTATCTAAAATATCTAGAAAAAGAAAAATATATGCCTGAATGGGTTAAGAGGAGGGGATGCGTATAAAAGTCGCTGCCCGCGCCTTTTGGGATATAGAAAGGCTTGTCAAAGAAATCAAGCAGCCTGACGTCAAAGCGCGGTGGTTTATTTATTCTCAGTTGAATTGGAGCGTTTTGAACCCCACAAGGCGCTCAAAAAGGCTTTTCCCCGCGCCGCCTGCATAGGCGCTTCCATGATAGGAGGCTGGTGCACTACCGGAGCAAGCGAAAAGGGCATCAACCTTCACGCCGACGCGTTTATTGAGAAAAAATACGTTAAGCGGGAAAAACAACGCCTAAACTAGCAGACTTGGTGGGAGGGGGTAAACAATGAAAGGGTGGAACCGAGGCGTTTACCGCGCTTTATGGTGCGGATGCAATTACCCTCCTGCAGGTATATAGTTACCATCTGAAATCTCCTCATAGTAAACCAGTTCCACCGAGGCGCCACCCCAATCCAGGGGCCTTCCAGAACCGGCTGTACTAGAGTCCAACTTTATTATAAATTCACCAAAAGTCAAGCAGGGTGGCTGGCCATGAATCAGGCCTCGCCGGATCCATGAGGCGTTCCTGTTCTTTTTCAGCTGTAGTTTAGTAAGACTTGACTCTTTTGTACTATCCTTTTAGACTAAACTGCATGAACCGGATTCTGGTGTTTTACCGCCATCATAAAATCTTCAAGCATTACCAGAGTCCGGCGCTTTAAGTGGCGGCATCAAGGCGCCTGTGCCGTGGACGAGTCCACGGCTTTTTTTTGGACTAGGGAGTTTTTAGTCTATGCGGGATAAACTGCGTATTTTGATACCCAAGGGGCGTATTTTTGATAAGGTGGCCCGGCTTTTCGATGAGGCTGGGTTCCCTATAAGCCTTACGGAACGAACCTATCGGCCCCTGATTGCCACACCCTGGCTTGAGGGCAAGATCATGAAGCCCCAGAATGTGGGGAAGCTCTTGGAATTGGGGAGCCACGATGCGGGATTCACCGGCCTTGACTGGATCCAAGAGAGCCGGGCGAAGGTACAGGAGATCATGGACCTCGGGTTTGACCAGGTCCGTATTGTGGCGGCGGTTCCCGCGGACCTTGACGAGGTTGCCCTCAAATCCAAGCAACTGCGGGTAGCCACTGAATATGTACATCTTGCCGAGCAGTGGCTTCACGCGTCGGGCTACCAATACCGGATCCTACGGACCTACGGCGCCACGGAAGTGTTCCCCCCGGATGATGCGGATATGATCATCGACAACACCGCGTCGGGCCGAACCCTCCAGGATAACGGCCTGCGGATCATCGCCACCATACTGGAATCCTCCACCCGTTTCGTGGCTTGTACCGCGGCTATGGCGGATGCGGTAAAACGGAACCATATTGAGGAGCTGGCCATGCTGTTTAAGGCGGTCCTCGACGGCAGGGAGCGGGTCATGGTGGAGATGAACGTGGATAAGTCCCGGTTTGCCGCGCTGGTTACGGGCCTTCCCAGTATGCGAAGTCCCACCGTAGCTCCCCTCTATGGGGATGCAGGATACGCGGTGAAGATTGCGGTTAAGAAAAGTGAAGTTCCTGGGATGATTCCCCGGTTGAAAAACCTGGGGGCCACGGATATCGTGGAATACGAGCTACGGAAAGTGGTTCCCTAGCGGGTAGTATGTATGGGGGCCAAAAGGCCCCGGAAGCCCCTCGGAAGCCTATCCTGAAAACATCGGGGACGTAAGGCAAGGGGCGCTTTGATGGCGTAGCGCCCTGCCATAGAGGGGCTTTATCCCCCTGGGGAGAAGGAGATGAAACTATGGATAGAATTGCGGAGATCCGGCGTAGCACCCAAGAAACCGACATTTTCATCCGGCTCAACCTGGATGGATCCGGCGGGATAAGCCTTGAGTATCCCATTGGGTTTATGAAACACATGCTCGCCACCTTTGCCCGGCATGGGCTTTTTGACCTTGAAGTCCAGGCGTCGGGGGACCTGGCAGTGGATCAGCACCACCTGCTTGAGGATACGGGTATTGTCTTGGGCCAATGTTTCACCCGTGCCTTGGGAGAGAAGCGGGGAATCCTCCGTACCGGAAGCGGGTTCTTCCCCATGGATGAAACTCTGGCCCGGGCCGCAGTGGACCTTTCAGGCCGGCCCTTCCTGGTGTTTGATGCCAAGCTCTCAGGAATCCCCCTTATCTCCGGTACTTCCTCCTTCCAGACCGACACGGTGGAGGATTTCTGGCAGGGTTTTACCCAGGGGGCAGCTGCTACGGTACACCTGGACATACTGCGGGGGCGCAGTGATCATCACCAGATAGAAGCCCTCTTCAAAGCCGCGGCCCGGGCGCTTAAAGCGGCGGTAACCCGGGATCCTCGCGCTCCTGAGCTGGTACCTTCTACCAAAGGGGTCTTGGTATGATAGGGGTGGTGAATTATGGCGCCGGGAACCTAGGTTCGGTGATGAACGCCTTAGCCCGGCTTGGGCTTGCCGCCCGCTTTGCTTTAGGGCCGGAAGAATTGTCCCTGGCGCCGGGGGGTTCCCCTTTTGAAAAAATCCTCTTCCCTGGGGACGGCCATTTTGCTGCTGCCATGGAAGCCCTGGAAGTATCCGGTTATGCCCAGGCCCTGAAGGAATGGATCATCGCGGATAAGCCCTTTTTGGGGATATGTATCGGCTTACAGCTCCTCTTTGATTCCTCTGAGGAGGCCCCCCCGGTGGAGGGCAAACCCCGGCCAGGTCTTCAGGTGATCCCCGGCAAGGTGCGCCGTTTTCCTGGGCAGAAGGTTCCTCAGATTGGGTGGAACTGTACTGCTTTCACAAAAGCCCCGCCGGATTCCCGGCTCTTCCAAGGGCTGCCGGAGCATACCTTTTTCTACTATATTCACTCCTATTATGCGGATCCTGCAGTGCCGGGGCTTACCGCTGCGGAGGCAGTATACACAGTCCGGTATTGCGCGGCCGTAGAACGAGGGGCTTTAGCTGCGGTCCAGTTTCATCCTGAGAAATCCGGCATCTTAGGCCTTAAGCTCCTGGAAAATTGGGCGAACCCCGGTACCTAAAGGAGTTCCTATGCTGGCGAAACGGATCATCCCCTGTCTGGACGTGGACGACGGCCGGGTAGTGAAAGGGGTCAAATTTCAGGGCTTACACGACGCAGGAGACCCGGTGGCATTGGCCCGGCGCTACAACCAGGAGGGCGCGGATGAGCTTACCTTCTTGGACATCGGCGCCTCTTATAAAAGCCGGGCCACCCTCCTTGAGGTGGTGCGTCAGGTGGCCGCGGAAGTGTTCATTCCCCTGTGCGTAGGCGGGGGCATTCGGCGGGTGGCAGATATGCGGGAAGCCATGAACGCGGGAGCGGACAAGGTCTCGGTCTGTACCGCGGCCTTACAAAACCCGGATATCCTCCGGGATATGGCCCGTTCTTACGGGAGTCAATGCGTGGTCCTCTCCATTGATGCCAAACGAGTTGGGGAGGACCCTGAGGGAAAACCCCGCTGGCACGCGTTTTCCCACGGGGGCAGAACCGATACCGGGATAGACGCCATAGCCTGGGCAGTTAAGGCAACGGAACTGGGGGCTGGGGAGATCCTCCTCAATTCGATTGACGCGGACGGTACCGGTGCGGGGTATGACCTCCCCCTCATCCGGCGGGTCTTAGCCGCGGTACCGGTACCGGTGATAGCCTCAGGAGGTGCAGGGACCCTGGAGCAGATCGCCCAGGTGCTGTTACCTCAGGAAAAAGGCAGTGAGGACCGGGGTAACGCGGACGCGGCCTTGGTAGCCTCCCTGCTGCACTTTGGGAAAACGAGTATCCCCCACATCAAGGGGTATATTGCATCAAAAGGAGGGTGTGTCCGATGGTAATTGCTTCTATAGATATACAGCACGGTCAGGTGGTCCAGCTCAAACAGGGCAGGGATCTGGTGTTACAGCAAGACAATGCCGCGCAATTGGCGGAAACCTTTGACCGCTACGGCGAGGTAGCGGTGATTGATCTGGACGGGGCCATGGGTACGGGTTCCAATCTGGACATGATAAAGCCCCTGCTCCGTAAGGCTGCATGCCGCCTTGGAGGGGGGATTAAGACCCTGGAACAGGCTCGGTACCTGGTGAGCCTGGGAGCGCAGCAGATCATCATCGGTTCCCGGGCCTTTCGGGATCCACCGGGGACCGGCCGGGATGGAGGGACCTTGAGGCTGAGGACCGACTTTCTGCAGGCGCTGGCCAAGGAGATTGGCCGGGAACGGGTGATGGTGGCAGTGGATGCCAGGAAAAATGAAACCGGGAACTATGAAATTGTGATAGACGGCTGGAAAACCCCTACCGGCCTTCCCCTCATCGAAACCGCTCAAGCAGCAGAGCCTTTTGTTGCAGGCCTGCTTTTTACCTGTGTGGAGCGGGAAGGAACCATGACCGGTATAGATATGGCCGGGGTAGGGCGCCTACGGGAAGGGATATCCTGCGGCCTTACCGTGGCAGGCGGGGTTTCCACCTTGGAAGAGATCGAAGCGCTGGCTGTTTTGGGCTGTGATGTGCAGCTTGGTATGGCCCTCTACACCGGTAGGATCGATCTGGGGGAAGCCTTTATCCGTTCCCTGAACTGGCAGAAAGGCCCTTCCCCCCAAGGGGCGCTCCTTCCGGTCATTGCCCAGTCTTCGGACGGCCAGGTTATGATGACCGGCTTTGCCGACCAGGAGGCGGTGGCAGCATCTTTTAGTCGGGGCACGCTCTGTTTCCACAGCCGTACCCGGAATACCCTCTGGATGAAAGGGGAGCGCTCCGGCAATACCCTCAAGCTGCTGAGGCTTCGTGCTGATTGCGACCGGGACGCGCTGCTTGCGGTAGTGGAAGCCGCAGGGCCGGTTTGTCATACCGGAGCCTATTCCTGTTTTGAGACAGGCCGGCGGTATACCTGGGAATATCTGCAAAGCATCATTGCGGACCGGTTCTGCAATCCTACCCCTGGTTCATACACCGCCACTTTAGACGACAAGCTGGTTCGGGAGAAAATTATGGAGGAGGCCGAAGAGGTCTGTACTGCCAAAACCCATGCAGAGGTGGTCTGGGAAGCTGCGGATCTGGTCTTTTTTACCACCACGCTCATGACTCGGGAAGGGGTTACGGTTGCGGAAGTGCTAGACGAACTGGACAGGCGGCACAAGCAGTAAGGGTTACAGGAGGCAATAAAAGCCTATGAAAAAAGATATACGGATCGCTATATCAGGAAAAAGCGGCTGCGGTAATACCACGGTAAGCAGGATAGTGGCCGAATCCTTAGGCCTGCGGTTTATCAACCTTACCTTTAGGAATCTGGCTCAGGAACAGGGTAAGGAGCTTTCGGAAATCCTCGCCTTGGCAGCGAAGGATGATGCGTGGGACCGGGAACTGGACCTGCGGCAGGTGGCCTTGGCACGGGAAGGAGGGGGTTGTGTACTTGGTTCCCGGCTGGCTATCTGGATGTTGCACGAAGCGGATCTCAAGGTATACCTTACCGCCCGCAGTGAGACCAGAGCACAGCGTATCATGAAACGGGAAGGGGGTACCTTGGCAGGGGTAGCGGCGTTTACCGAAGAGCGGGACCGCCAGGACCGGGAACGGTATCTCCAGATCTATGGCATTGACAACGATGCCTATGCCTTTGCAGACCTGATCCTCGATACCGATGACCTTGACCCGCTAGAGATTGCCCGGCGTATTATCCGGCAACTGGAGCAGCAGGCATCGTGATGGAACCGCGCCCTCACCGAGCGTTACCAGAAACCTATGAAACCTTCAAGGACAGCATCTATGCTCATTATACCCATGCGGGGCGGGTTTTCCCCTGGCGGGAATCCACCAGTCCCTGGGGGGTCTTAGTTTCTGAATTCATGTTGCAGCAAACCCAAACCGAACGGGTGGTACCCTATTGGGAACAGTGGATGCATCGATGGTCCACACCGGAAAAACTGAACCGGGCCTCTCTCGAGGAGGCCCTGCGGGAATGGAGCGGTCTTGGGTATAACCGCCGTTGCCGGTATATAAAGGAATGTGCCCGGATCATCACCGAGGATCATGGGGGAAAGGTACCTCAGACCCCGGCGGAACTCCTCCCCCTTCCAGGGATTGGGGCCTATACTGCCGGTGCTATTGCCTGTTTTGCCTATAATTACCCCGGGGTTTTCATCGAGACGAATATCCGTTCTGCGGTGATCCATTTCTTTTTCCAGGGCCGGGAAGGGGTGAAAGATACGGAAATAATCCCCATCCTGGAGGCAAGCCTGGACCGGGAAAACCCCCGCAGGTGGTATTGGGCGCTCATGGATTACGGTGCGGCATTAAAGAAAGTAACCATTAATCCAAGCCGAAAGAGCGCCCATTATACCAAGCAGTCTCCCTTTGCAGGTTCTTTCCGACAGCGCCGGGGAGCGGTTATCAAATCCCTCCTCTCCCAAGGTCCTGCAGCGCTGCCGGAGCTGGGTAAGCGCACTGGTATTAACGCGGAGGACCTGTACGAAGCTCTCAAGGCCCTGAAAAAGGAGTCCATGGTAGCCGAGGAAGGGGGGATCTACCAGATCAGTGCAGGATGAAACCCGGTAAGGGCATTGATGGGTTTATCCTCTAGAACCTCTGGCTTTTAGAGCCCGCTTGTATTATAGTCTATCCTATGGCTTTACCACCCTCGGATATAGCTTGTTTAGCCCATAAGACCCTCAAAAAACCTCCCTGGATCCGGGTCACGTTGCCTAGCGGTGATACATGGAAGCACGTTGAAGATATCCTGGAAAAACACCGCCTCCATACCGTATGCGATGAAGCCCGATGTCCCAATAAGGGTACCTGTTGGGGAGCAGGGACAGCCACCTTTATGATCCTAGGGGATCGATGTACCAGAAGCTGCCGTTTCTGTGGGGTCTCCACCAGTCCCCGAGGACAGGAGATCCGAAAGGATGAGGGAAGGGCGATTGCCGTGGCTGCTCAGGAACTGGACCTCCGTTATCTGGTCCTCACTTCGGTGGATCGGGACGATCTGCCGGATCGCGGGGCTGGGCACTTTGCTTCTTGTGTTAGGGCAGTCAAAACCGGAAATCCTGGTATCAAGGTGGAACTGCTTATTCCTGATTATGATGCTGCTGAAATTGCCCCGCTGGTGGCCGCAGGGCCCGCGGTTATTGCCCATAATGTAGAAACAGTCCCTGCTTTCCAATGGGTTAGGGACCCTCGCGCTTCTTTTGATAAGAGCCTTGCCACCCTTCGGGCCGCCAAAGCCTTAGGTATCGGGGTAACCAAAACCAGTCTGCTTTTAGGACTCGGTGAGCAAAAGCCTGAGGTGTTACGGGTGATGGATACCTTACGGGAAGCTGCCGTGGACATCCTCGTTATGGGGCAGTACCTCAGACCCTCGTCCAAACAGATTCCCGTGACAGCATACATCAGCCCAGAACACTTTGAAGCCTATGCTGAAGAAGGACGGAACCGGGGCTTTGCTGCGGTAGTCTCCTCCCCCTTGGCCCGGACAAGCTATCATGCCTATGAAGCCTGGAAACAACAGACCCAAGGCAGGAACTATGCCGGTACTTGAAGGTCTGGGAAAACCTCCGGGGTGTAAGCTCATACGGCTCAGGGTGCATCTGGACGGGGATATCATCCGAAGCATTCGCATTCGAGGGGATTTTTTCGCCAGCCCAGAAGAGGGCTTTGATAAGGTGGAACAGCAGCTTGCGGGTCGGTCCCTTTCGGAATTAGCCGCGGTTTTTGATGGCTTGTTGCAGGAAACTGGGGTAGCGGTATTCGGCATCTCCGGGAAAGGGGTGGCATCGGTGCTGTCTGCTGTATTGGCCGGGACCAGCCCTGGGGAAGGAATATGACTATCTCCTCAACTTCCCTTATGCAACCGCCCTTTCCCTTCCGCCTCATTACTAGCGGTTTCCATGATGGATTCTATAACATGGGATTGGACGAAGCCCTCCTGGAAGGGGTTTCTCAGGGAAGGTCTTTGCCGGTGTTACGCTTGTACAGTTGGAAACCTCCTGCAGTTTCAGTGGGGTATTTCCAGGGGCTTACCGAAGAGGTGAACCTGGAATCTTGTAGCCGTCATGGGGTGGATGTGGTCCGCCGGATCTCCGGTGGGGGTGCGGTGTTTCACCATGAAGAGCTTACCTACAGTATCATCATGCCCCTGGGGCATCCTCTTGCAGGGGAGACCATCCAGGATTCTTACCAAAGGATCTGCCCGGGGATAATCCAGGGACTGGCCCGCTTAGGGGTTTCATCCCGTTTCGCGGGCATTAACGATATTCTTGTGGAGGGCCAAAAAATATCCGGTAATGCCCAAACCCGACGGATGGGTTGCGTCCTGCAGCACGGTACCCTGTTATTGGCTAGTGATGTAGACCTGATGTTTGAGTTGCTCCTGGTTCCCCAGGAAAAACTCAAGGATACATGTATCCAGAATGTAAAAGACCGGGTAACGAGTCTCAAGGCGCTCCTTGGCCGGGATATGGCGTATGAGGAAGTGGCATCTGCCCTAGCTGAAGGGTTCCGCCAGGGCTTGTCCTTGGATTTTATTCCTGCACCTTTGCAAGTGGAGGAGGAAGCCCGGGCCTGGGAATTAGCCGCGGGTAAATTCGCCACTCCCCAGTGGTTGTATAGCCGTTGAGGGGGGCCTGGAAGAATTTAGTCTATGACCGTTACTTTATAAGCTCGGTACCGGGGCGCGCCGTCTCGTTTACTTCGTTCCGTATCCTCTTCACAGAGATATCTCACTTTCATACCAACCTCTAACTCAGCAAAATCCCTATTGGTAACGGTGTCATAATAGAAGAATACATTGTTTATTTTTTCATCCTTGATGAATCCAAAACCGTTTTTGATACTGAATATGATTGATACCAAGCCGGGATCTGTTTGGGGAGCACTTGATAGTACGGGAACCGTATTGTCTGTATTTTCCCCATCGGTTTCTTTCTTCTCCTTAACAAAAAGACCATTGATCGTTTCCGTTGAACATTGTTTGTTTATCCGTTCACGCATAAGTACCGGATAGAGCACTTCGTCTAATAACTGCCGGGATGTTTTGGTTTCGGCTAGTGCGCCGTTTTCATTGTAATAACTGTAATCCCAACAGATAAGCATTACCCTGGTTCCTAGGGTATTTAATTTTCTAACCAGGGGTACATAGTCACCGTCACCGGCAACCAACACCAGAATATCAAAGCGTTTATAGATTGCCAATTCGTAGGCTTCCAGAGCAAGCCATACATCTATGCCCTTTTCCTGCCAGGTGTTATTTTCTCCGTACCGCAAGGGAAGGTAATGGGTAACGATATTTTCACGCATGAGAATGTCTTCAAATATCCGTTCACTCTGTACTTTTTCCCCCATATCTCTTGCGGAAGAACGTCCCCGGAAGTAATGAGCGTCAATGATCTGGCAATGACGCAGGTCATCTATGTGCATGATGGAGGCTATCTCGTTGCGGATAAAATCATGCAAACCGGAAATACTTATCCTTGATTTTCTTTTGTGTTCGTACTTGTAATAATTACTGACCTTATAAAAATAATAGCCGTCATAAAATATTCCAATACGGATTAGGTTTTGTATATGATTATTCATCAGTGTATTGCCTTATGGACACTCCTTGCATCTAATTGATATACGAATAGGATTCATTCAACGTTTGAATCCCCCCTAGGTTGTAGATTACCATACCATAATTCCTTTTCAAGGTTTTAGTGAAACCACCTCTTTTATAGCATTTTAGTATAATTGCAGTACTTAGTCTAGTATGTAACGGTTAATAATTTAAAATGAACAATATGGTTTCGGCGCTAATACCAGGGTTCACCCTCGCTAGCATTGATTTGCCAGTGATAGGGTATCATGGTCTTTACCCGAATTCAACATCTTTCACCCGCTACCGAAAAAGATCACCGAGCACTTGCGTTACTACTATGAAAGCTATAAAATAGATGATATGCTTGAGTCGGAAATAATGAATCTGGCTAAACAAATTTATTCACACACTCCTTATGATGGTACTTTTTGCCAAGATGCATTAAATTGTAAGTTCGGAAGGCATTCAAAAAGCGGCGATGATTGTGTGAAAACGTTTTGTGAATCATCGCTTTTAATCGTTGCACAAGGATTAAAAAACATTACAGTAGGGCAAAGAACGTATCAAGTGGGTAAATCCCAAATGATTTTGATTCCGGTTGCGTTGCCCGTTGTATTTCATTCAGTGCAAGCAAGCCAATCAGAGCCGTTTCTAAATATTGGAATAAAACTTAACCCACAGAAAATTTCTGAACTTGCGCTAAGGCTTTATCCGCAAGGCATCAATGATGTGCAAGATAACGGCACAGGTTTTATGACAAACTGTGATGTAAATATTATAAACGCTGTTAACCGGCTAACAATGTGCTTATCCAATCCTAAAGAGGCACAACATATTGCGCCTCTGATTCTTGATGAAATTGTAACGCGGGTTCTGCTTAGTCCTATAGGTAGACAGATTGTTCAATCAGGGTTTGCAGATTCAAATACGAAACAGGTTATAAAAGCGATTTTGTGGTTAGTAAAAAACTATTCGCAGCCGGTAAAAGTTGCAAATTTGGCTAAATTAGCATATATGAGCGAATCTTTATTTTATAGGAGTTTTAAAGTTATTACTGCTATGACCCCGTTACAATATCAAAAATCATTGAGACTTTATGAAGCAAGGCGGCTGATGATTGCTGAATGTATGGACGCAGTTACCGCAAGTAGACTGGTGGGATATATGAGTGAGTCGCAATTCAGTAGAGATTACAGGCGTTTATTCGGAAACCCTCCCAAAAAAGATGTGCTTAAATTGCGCGCACAACCACTTTATAGTTTTTAAGATTGCAGGATTAGGCAAGAAACAGCGTGAAATAGGCAAATATGCCTTGCTGATATACGTTATAATTGTTTTAAACAATATAGGAGGTATCATTCTATGAATGAAATAATGGACGTTATTAAAAACAGACGCAGTGTGCGTAGTTTTACCGAGGATCCGTTGAAACAGGCGGAACTTGACGTACTATTAGAGGCGGGTATGTATGCGCCTTCAGCGGCTGGAAAACAATCGTGGCATTTTACGGTAATACAAAATCAGCGGTTTCTCGATGAAATATCATCGGAAGCAAAAAAGATTTATGCTTCTATGAATAATGAGTTTCTCCAAAAACTTGGTGCAAATGAGCAATTTCACTCATTTTTTCATGCTCCTACCGTTATCGTCATATCTGGGGAAGCAAACTCGATAGATCCAAACAGTGATTGCGCAGTGGCCGCACAAAATATAATGCTTGCTGCAGAATCATTGCGTATTGGCTCTTGTTGGGTTAGCGCTGTAGCCGTACTTACACAAACCGATAAAGGAAGAAAACTTATTAATGCCATGAAACTACCGGAAGGTTATGTACCTTTTAACAGTATCGCCTTAGGATACAAGAAATC
>JAITJS010000140.1 GCA_031278815.1 Treponema sp. | reverse complement strand
ATGAAGCAGGTGTAGATCAGGTAAGCCTTAAACTGCGTCCGTTCCGCCATGGCGCCGGATACGATGGTCGCCGCAGTAGCCGCAAAGACCACCTGGAAAAACCATGATTTATAGAAGTTTCCGCTTTCTATGTCCAAAGCCATGGGGCTATTGAAGAACTGATCCGTCCCGATAAGACCGCCCAGAGCGTCTTTCCCATACATAAAGCCCCAGCCAAGCGCCCAGTACAAAATAGCGCCAAAACAGAAGTCCATCACGTTTTTCATGGTGATGTTGGTGGCGTTTTTTGCCCGAGTCAAACCAGTCTCTACGCAAGCAAAACCGATCTGCATGATAAACACCAGGATGGATCCGATGAAGAGCCACATCACATCCAGGGAAAACCCAAGACTTTCAATACTTTCCTGAGCAAAGAGGGAGATTCCCCCCGCGCATAGGAGCAGTACTGCCAAAAGGAACAATTTTTTTCGCACCGTTCATTCCTCCTATTAAGAATACTCTTAAGTATGTAAGCACAGATTATGCCAATCTCAGCAAGGGATTGATTTTTCTTTTGGATTTGGACGAAATGAGCGCTCCTGCTCCCTGTAAAGCAATGCTGTACCAGGAGAAGCAGGCCTGTGGTTCCAAGTGCACGCCTTCCAGGGCACTGCGGAGCGGTTCTTCTTTCTACATATTGGTATGAAAAAACCTAAGGGTCCTACATTTTTGTAGGGCCTGCGCTTTACAGAGAAGTATCCAGTGGCTATTATAAGGGCATGCACGATAAACCGCGGGTTCTGGTGGTAGATGATGAAGGCAAGATCCTGGACTTGCTAAAAGCATACCTTGAAATGGAAGGGTTTCAGGCGCTTTGTGCCAAGAACGGCAGGGAGGGGATGGAACTTTTTGAGCAGCATCAGGGGTCAAAGAAGGCCCTTTCTCTGATACTCCTGGACCTCATGCTGCCGGATATTTCCGGTGAAGCGTGGTGCAAAAAAATACGGGAGGTTTCGGATATTCCTATCATCATGATCACCGCCAAAGTAGCGGAAGAAAACATCATTCACGGTCTTGCCATTGGCGCCGATGATTATGTAAGCAAACCCTTTAGCCCAAGGCAGCTTATGGCCCGGGTGCGCGCCGCGTTACGGAGAAGTAATGGTAAACCGGCAACAGGCCTGGTGCTTTCCTACCATGATTTAACCGTAGACACGGAAAAACGGATGGTGAGCCGGAAGGGGAAAGCGGTTAATCTTACCCGAGACGAATACCATATCCTTACCCTCCTCATGTCCCGCAAGGCGAAGATCTTCACCCGCGAAGAGATCCTTGATACGATAAAAGGCTCTGATTATGAGGGCTTTGACCGGTCGGTGGACACCCATATAAAAAAACTACGGGCAAAGATCGAGGATGATCCTAAAACACCCCACTATATCACCACCGTCTATGGTATGGGATACCGTCTGGGGGAATCATGAACGGCCTAAAGCTGCGTTCCCCCATAAGCTTGCAAAACCGTCTTGCCCTTACCTACATCTTGTTTATAAGCGCAGCCCTGGGTATCTTAACGATGGCCATTAATCTCTTTACCCGTATAACCTTTAATGCGCTCATTAAGGAGAACCGCAATGCCAAGAGTGGGGAGATAGTCCGGGTTATGGGGGACTTGTACAACCCCATGCAAGGCAGGTTCGATAGCCTCACGGTAGCGGCTATGGGAATGTACTTTGTCCATGAAGGCTATATTGTAAGCGTGGAAGATGCCCAGGGAGAACCGGTGTGGAACGCCCGTTCCTGCGATATGCAGCAATGCGTGAAGGTACTCAACAGTATCGCCTCCCGGATGGAAGAGCAATTCCGCTTAAACGGCGCCATGCAGCAGCAGCGGTATCCGGTTCACTACAAGAGCAAGATCGTCGGGTGGGTAACGATAGAAAGCTACGGCCCTTTTTTCTACAGTGAAACTGAAACACAATTCTTAAAGTCTATAAACCGGCTTCTGCTTGTTGCCGGCCTCATCCTGGCCTTGGTAAGCGCGGGTATTGCCTTTGGGCTATCTCGAAGCATTGCACGGCCGGTTCTTAAAGCCGCAGAGGCTGCTCGGGCAATAGCCCGGGTACATTCCAGGAACTCCCAGCCTGAAAACGTAAGCATCCGCATACCGGATCAGTATAGGACCCGGGAACTCCAGGATCTGGCCTGTTCAATCAATGAACTGGCCGCCGCATTGGAAGCCGGAGAGCGTCGGCAAAAGCAACTGAGCGCGGACATAGCCCACGAACTGCGCACGCCCCTTACCTGTTTACAGGGAAACGTAGAAGCCATGATTGACGGCGTGTATAAACCAGACCGAGAACACTTGCTCAGTTGCCATGAGGAGATCATACGGCTTACCCATTTGGTTGAGGATTTGCATGTCCTTACCGGTCTTGAGTGGGATACGATTACCCTGAACAAGACCGTTTTTGATCTTGCCAAATTAGTACAGGTGAGCGCAGAGCAGTTCAAAGTCGCGGCCCATGAAAAAGGCATAGCCTTACACCTCAGCCTGAAGGAAAGCCCCATTGAAGCTGATTATGACCGGCTTAAACAGGTGTTTATGAACCTCTTTTCCAATGCGGTAAAATACACCGATTCAGGGGTGATACGCGTCTCAATAGAAAAAATAGAGAAAGGTTCTCGTCAGTGGGAGTGTATCATTGCCGATACCGGCATGGGCATACCCCAAGGGGACATCCCTCATGTCTTTGAACGGTTCTATCGTACGGATAAATCCCGCAGCCACAGTACCGGCGACGCGGGAATTGGGCTTACCATTGCGGCTGCGATTGTCGCTGCCCACGACGGGACAATCACGGTGGAAAGCGCAGGCAAAGAAAGGGGCGATATCGGAAGCGTATTCCGGGTAGCCTTATAAGCCGATGCCTGCTCTCTCTTTTGCAGGGTGGCCGGAGCTTTCCCGGTAGTATTCCTTGCGGTAGAATGAGTATGATAAGCGTATGCAAGTGAAATCAGAACAAAAACCGGTGAAAAAGTCCTCTAGGGCAGCTCTGAAAGAGCCGGCAAGACAGGCAGCTTCCCGGGTATACGACGAATCCAAGATAAAAACCCTTTCTTCCTTGGAACATATACGCCTGCGGACCGGTATGTATATCGGACGTCTGGGGGATGGTTCTCACCCTGATGATGGAATCTACGTGCTCCTTAAGGAAATCATTGATAACGGCATCGACGAATACATTATGGGAAATGGAAACCGTATTGAGGTGGAAGTACCGCTCGCACCGGCTCAAGGTAACCCTGGGGTACGGGTTCGGGATTTTGGCCGGGGCATTCCCCTGGGTAAGCTGGTGGAATGTGTCTCGGTGATCAATACCGGGGCCAAATACAACGATGAGGTTTTTCAATTCTCGGTGGGCCTCAATGGGGTGGGAACCAAGGCGGTAAACTCCCTGTCTTCGTTTTTCCGGGTCCGTTCTATCCGTGAAGGATTCTATGCGGAAGCGGTCTTTGAACGGGGCATCCTCATCAAGGAGATCAAGAAGGGGAAGCTCAAGACCCCGGAGCCCAACGGCACCTTGGTGGAGTTTACCCCGGATACGGAAATCTTCGGGAATTACGCTTTCAACCAGGACTTCATTGAACGGCGGATCTGGCATTACGCTTACCTCAACCGGGGGCTCACCCTCTCCCTGAACGGCAAAACCTACCTGTCTTCAGGGGGGCTTCTTGACCTCCTCACCGAAGAGGTCGGCGAAGGGGGCCTTTATCCCATTGGCTACTACCAGGGGGAGCGCATAGAGTTCGCCTTTACCCATACCATGAACTACGGGGAGGCATACTTTTCCTTTGTCAACGGCCAGTACACCAGCGATGGGGGGACCCATCTTTCAGCCTTTAAGGAAGGTTTCCTCAAGGGGATTCAAGCCTATTGCAAGAAAGAGTACCGTAGCGAGGATATCCGGGAAGGACTCAGTGCCGCGGTGGCGATTAAGTTGCAAAACCCCATCTTTGAGAGCCAGACCAAGAACAAGCTGGGCAATGGGGATATCCGTTCATGGATGGTTCAGGAAGTCAAAGCAGCGGTGGAGGACTGGCTCCACAAGCATGTTGAGGACAGTAAGAAGCTGGAACAGAAGATCCTTGCCAACGAGAGCCTGAGAACCGAGCTCAACCAGGTCAAGAAAGAAGCCCGAGAGGCGGCCAAAAGAATCGCCCTGAAGATTCCCAAGCTCAAGGACTGTAAGTACCACCTCGAAGATGGTGAAAAGGGGGCGTCCTCTACGCTTTTCATTACCGAGGGGGATTCTGCGGCAGGCTCTATGGTCTCAAGTAGGGATGTCATGACCCAGGGGATATTCTCCCTCCGGGGCAAGCCGGAAAACATGTACGGCAAGAAACGGGCCGCGATCTACAAGAACGAAGAGCTCTACAACATGATGATGGCCTTGGGGATTGAAAACGATTCCGCTTCCCTGCGATACGCCCGGATTGTGATTGCCACGGATGCGGACTTTGACGGCTTTCATATCCGTAACCTGCTCTTAACCTTTTTTCTCTCCTACTTTGAAGAACTGGTCAACTCCGGCAGGGTCTATATTCTGGAGACCCCCCTGTTCCGGGTACGGACCAAGAAGGAAACCCGGTATTGCTATACCGAGCATGAACGGACCGAGGCGGTCAAGGGCCTGGGAGCCCAGAGTGAGGTTACCCGCTTCAAGGGCCTGGGGGAAATCAACCCCAAGGAATTCGGCCAATTTATTGGACCGGATATGCGCCTGGTTCCGGTAGCGGTGCAGACCCTCAAAGCGGTTCCCCAGGTCTTGAGCTTTTACATGGGCAAGAACACCCCCCAACGGCGGGAGTACATTATGAAAAACCTTCTAGAGGCCCTATAAGTCCCATCGGCGGCTTTAAAATCCGCCAGCGGGGTTTAAAGCCCCTGACCGGCAGTGGTGATTTGAAATCGAAGCGCCCCTTGCCTGAAGCCTGGGATGATCAGGATGGAATTCCGGGGACTTTAGGGGGCCCAGAGGCCGCCGTGGATACGTCCTTTAGAAACCCCCTGGCGGTTTACCACTCTTTGGGCTTAAAGCCCTCTGGACACTCAAGCGCTACGCTATCCCCGGAGGGAAGCAGTACCGGAAAACTTTGTTTCAAGGCATACTCCTTTACCTGAGCCGGTACTACCATTCCCGCTATCGCTCCGAGGTACTTTCTATGGTCATTACGCCTGTCCGCATAAGCCCGGAGCTTCTTCATCCGTTCCACATGATCCCTTATGTCTCGCATGTTCGGCTTGGACTTTGCCTCTACCGCCACGGCATACTCCCCATTGGACAGAAACACGTCCACTTCCGCGATAATGCCCTTTCCCGGTTCCTCAAACCTATGGTCCACGATGAGGGTAATCAGCATGATACCGAACTGCTGCTTGAACTTCTCTTCCAGGTGAGGAGACACCATGTATTCTACGATTTCACCCAGCCGTCCGCCTAACTCACTTATCCTTTTATTCGTCTCTTTGAATCAAGCCCATATCTCTTTGGACTATCGAGCCATTTCGTGAATCAGTGCCCGTACACTGTTTATGGTTACGGTTTTTTTCATGTATACCCTTCCTATTTGTGCCTGATTGAGGATGTTTATCTTACCTCATTTCTCCCTCTCTCGTAATCCAGTGAAGGGGCTGCGCCAAGGTAAGGCTCAACCTGATAGGCTCAGGGGTATATTAACGTGAGTTCGACGAGAACAAAACGTACCCGTCATCCGGTCTGGACCCCACGAAGAATCAAGCTTATAGCGTTAGGAGTAGTAAATACCATAGCTGCCGCTATTAGTCGTTCCATATCCTTGAACCTCAACCACGCATAGTTCTGGCTGTCCGTATCCGCATCTTCCTAAAAAATATCATAGATGTACCCTGAATCTGCGGAGAACTGGCAGTAATGGGTTTTTCCTGAGGATAGGTAATAGCTATAGGGGGTCTCCGGCGTTAAGCCGGTATCCGTGTAGAAGTTATCAGTAGTTTTGGTTAGGTATTCACTATTCCGGTATATCTCGTACATGATGACCGCGCCAGAGAACAGAATCGGGAACGCCAGAGAATACAGGCCTCTCCAAAATTGCACCAAGTGTAAGAGCCTTACATTCGACCCCCGAAAAAGTCCCCAAATACGAACAGGATTGCGTGTTTCGGGGGCCTTGCTGTATATAGGGCACCTCTGGAAACTATGTTTTTGAAGTATATTTCTACCTTGTTTTATTTTGTGGTCTAATGAAATATTGATTTTATCAAAAATGTATGGGATGGGTGTTGGTAATCCACTCCA
>JAITJS010000116.1 GCA_031278815.1 Treponema sp. | reverse complement strand
CCTTTACCCTACCCTGCTTAATTTAATTTCGTTTTACACATTTATATGCTTGATTACCTTTATCTTTGACCATCATGCTCGGCTCAATTTGTCCTATATCAGAGCAACCTTTCTGCCTTTGCGCTGTTACAACATCCAGCTCTGCGTAAATTCAAAAATTTTTAACACTCCCGTAAAAGTCAAACTTTTATAGTCGCCCCGGCAAAGCCGGGGGTTTACCAATTTTAATTACCTTCAATTCGGAATATGGATCGGAACATGACAAACAACTATACAAATGAACGACAAAGATTACCAAAATGCGATGTTTTTTGAGCAATTTTCCGCTTATAAACTGTGGCCGCCAGTTTATAAGCGATCATGAACGAACCTATCAGGGAACGGTTTCATATCGGGAAAATAGTGGCATTTGTTTTGGGAAAACAGTTCTAAGGCTGAAGAGACGGCTAAAACAGCTGGGGTAAGCTACGACCGTATAGCTATGGACAATGGGGATAGTTTTCTCAGCGCCTATTTAAAGATGATAGCCGGGAGGTAGGAAAAAAGCACCCAATAGGAATAGAAGGTAATACTTGTCGGTTATGGCATCGGATAAGGCGGGCAGTTAGACGACCCTGTTGCTTCTCCAAAAATACGGCTTTGTTTAGTCGCTCAGCATACTTTTTGAATCACCACCGGGGCGGATTAACCCATTCCTCCCCTATATATTGCAGATTTTGCATAGATATGCGCCATGCAATTACACGAGCGTATAGTCATGTAAATACAGGGAAATCGGTAACGTTACAGGACTAACCCGTAACGTGGCCACTTGTCATTTACTGGTTCTTTTACTATAGTTGGAACTTATGAAACGCAGATTAATCACCGCCGCACTACCCTATGTCAATAATGTGCCCCACTTGGGGAATTTGATTCAGGTTCTGTCCGCGGATGCCTTTGCCCGGTTTTGCCGGCTCAGAGGGTATGATACCCTCTATATATGCGGTACCGATGAATACGGTACCGCTACTGAAAATAGGGCCGCAGAAGAGGGGGTGAGCCCTCAAGCACTTTGTGACCGGTATCATGCCATCCACAGGGATATTTATCGTTGGTTTACCATTGGCTTTGATAAATTCGGGAGAACCTCCACCCCGATCCAGACTGAAATCGTCCAGGATATCTTCAAAAAGCTTGATGCCCAGGGCCTCATCGTGGAGCATACCCTAGAGCAGCTCCTCTGCGGCCCTTGCGACCGTTTCCTGGCGGACCGGTATGTCCGGGGAACCTGCCCTCACTGCGGGTATGCCGATGCCCGTGGGGACCAGTGCGAGGCCTGCGGGAAACTGCTGGACCCCACCGAGCTCAAGGAACCCCGGTGCGCCAGTTGCGGTTCCACCCCTTCCCTGCAATCCACCACGCACTTGTACCTCGACCTTCCCCGCATCAAAGAGCTTTTGGAAGGGTGGATTAAAACCGCTTCGGTCAAGGGCTTTTGGGCGCACAATGCGATTCAAATGACCCATGCCTGGATTCGGGACGGCCTGCGGGAACGGGCTATCACCCGGGACCTCAAGTGGGGAATCCCCGTACCCAAAAGCGGGTATGAGCACAAGGTCTTCTACGTCTGGTTCGATGCCCCTATCGGCTATATCTCCATCACCGGGACCCTGGGCGCGGAAACTACCCCGGATTGGTATGGGTTTGTGGATTCCTGGTGGAAGAACCCGGATGAGGTGGAACTGTATCAGTTTATCGGGAAGGATAATATCCCCTTCCATACGGTGATTTTTCCCTCAAGCCAGCTCGGGTCCGCTGATCCTGAGGGGCAGGGGAAGCAGTGGACCATGCTGCACCACATGTCCAGTACCGAGTACCTCAACTACGAAAGTGGGAAATTCTCCAAGTCCAAGGGAGTGGGGGTTTTCGGTACCGATGTGATGGAAACCGGTATTGCTCCGGATGTGTGGCGTTTCTATATCTTCTATAACCGGCCTGAAAAGGCGGATGCCCTCTTTACCTGGAAGGACTTCCAGGAGAAGGTGAACGGTGAATTAATCGGTAATTTCGGAAACCTGGTGAACCGGACCTTGTCCTTTGTAAGTCGGTATTATGAGGGAACCCTGCCATGCGAGGCCAAGCACCAGGACTTCTGGGAAACCCTGAGGCGATACGAGCAGGATATTACCGAAAAATTGGAACGGGCAGAACTGCGGGATGCCTTCAGGCTGGTATTTGAGCTTGCTTCTTTTGCCAACAAGACCTTTCAAGACGGGGAGCCCTGGCGGAAACGGCAAACCGATCCTCCTGCAGCCCGGGCCCTTATCCGGGACCTGTGTTATGCGGTGCGGGATATGGCGATACTGATCGAACCCTACCTGCCTACCACGGCTGAACGGATAGCCTCCTTTTTTGGGCTTTCCTTTACCGGGCCCGGGGAACCCCTTTCCTGGGCCCTCTTGGGCCGGGATCAGGGGCTTTCCAGGGTGGTAAAAAGCGAGGTCCTGTTCCCTAAACTGGAAGATGCGCTGGTGGAGACCTTACGGGAACGGTATTCCGGGAGCCAGCAGGATAGGGCGGAACGGAAAGCCGAAGAAGCGGCTTCTTCGGCCTCTGCAACCAAGGTTCCTGGCTTCGCCCAAACCCTGGACCTGCGGGTGGCCCAAATCGTCAAGATTGATCGGCATCCCAAGGCGGATAAGCTCTACATCGAAACCCTGGAGATAGCTGGGGAAAAACGGGTCATTGTTTCGGGGCTGGTACCCTTTTATACTCCTGAGGAACTGCTGGACAAGCGCATCATCCTGGTCTATAACCTGAAACCAGTGAAACTCCGGGGGGTGGAAAGTCGGGGTATGCTCCTGGCAGCTTCGACCATCGATGAGGAGGGCCGGGAGCAGGTGGAAGTATTGGATGCCGGGGAGACCCCCACGGGGACCGTGGTGGGCCTTGAAGGGACCGAGCCAGGACTCCCTCCTGGGGAAATTAACCTGGATACCTTTGAGGCGATTCCTCTGATCGTGAAGGACTATACCGTGGTATCCGGTGATAAGGCGCTGCTCCTCAATGGGAAGCCTCTACGGACCACGGTACTGGTTTCCGGTGAGGTCCATTAGTGATGTTCCGTGGAGGTAGTAAAGGGGAAGCGGTCCACGGTTTTTTCCTCCCCGGGCAGTACCTGAGGAGTATTCTCCCTACGGATCTCACCCACTGTAACCAGGCGAATTCCTTTTTACAGTCAGGATTTTGGGGCAGCTTCAAGGCCCGGTTCGGCTGGAATACCCGGGCATTTCTTGCAGACTGGGGAGCATGGGGGATACGACCCTTGCTTTTGATACGCCGGCGTTTAGGCCCCTGGTTTTCCTTTGCCTATGTGCCTTGGGGACCAGAACTACCTGAGGATTTTCCTGCTCAAGATGAGGCACGGAATCAGGCCTTGCAGGAGCTTGCGGGGGCCTTGCAAGCCTTCCTGCCAGAGAACACTGCGTTTATCCGTTTCGATCCTCCCTGGTATACCGAAGGCCCTGAAACGGCCCCACCACAAATCTATCCTCCTTTTGCTCGGGCAGGAGTACCTGTACAGGCTGCGGATACGGTAGTCGTGGATCTAACCGGCTCTGAAGAAAGCATCCTCAAAAACATGAAAAGTAAATGGCGGTATAACATACAGCTTGCCCACAAGAAGGGGGTCCTGGTGCGGCAGGCCGGTGAGGAGGAACTGAATCGATTTTATGAGCTTCTCAAAGAAACCGCAAAACGGGATAGCATTGCCGTCCATAGCAGTGAGTATTATACCACCCTGTTTAGCCATTGCCGGGATTACATGCAAGAAGGGCAGGACCGGGAACGCATGGATCTGCGCTTGTACCTGGCAGAGCATGAAGGAGAACTCCTGGCCGCTGTGGTGGTCCTGTTCCGAGGGAACAGCGGGGTGTATCTATACGGGGCATCTTCGAATCATAAGCGGAATCTCATGGCCCCTTATGCCCTCCAATGGAAGGCCATACAGGATGCACGTTCCCAGGGTTGTAGGGTCTACGATCTCTTTGGTATACCCCCTCGGGAAGATCCGGCTCATCCTATGGCAGGGCTTTACCGGTTCAAAATCGGCTTTGGGGGGCGTATTATTCACCGCCCAGGAAGCTGGGATTATACCTACCGGCCCCTGGTACGGGGTTTGTTTAACACCCTAGAGGCACTGAGGAAACGAATGCGGAAGGTTAGGCGGATCGTACAGAAACTCCCGGGCAGACAATGACCTGGCCGCTATCATGATAGCATTAAGCGCCATCCTAAATACCATTACCGTAAAAAGGCGAAGTTCGGCCTACTCCTATTGTACAGTATTAGGGTACGTTTATCCATTCCAGCACCAACAGGGAGGAAATAAGATGGAGGATTTCCGCCAACTCCACCGCAGCGCCCAGGGCGTCTCCGGTATAGCCCCCCAGATGCTTCCGGTACATCCGGGCAAAAAACACCGACCCCAGGGGACTTACCAAGGGTACCGCGAGGAGCCCCCAAAAAGGACCGTACATTGGCTCATTGAGGGAGAGCAGGGCGCTTATTCCCCATACCACGGCAGTCCAGAGGACGAGGCTGGTGAAGAGCCCTGCAATCACCCGGTAAGGCCGGGTATCCTTTGCCAAGGCGCCTAGTCCGTCCGGTTTGGCAGGCCCGGTCAAGCCTGGAATCAGGGCCGCACTGAACCTTCCGCTTATAGGGTAGGCTAAGAGAGGAGCAGGAAAACGGACCAGATAAGGAAACAGGGTATAGAGCAACCCGGCCTTGAGGCTGAGGACCGCAAACCCTGCAAAAAAGCCGTACACCCCTATCCGCGAATCCTTGAGCACCGCGTGGCGCTTCTCCTGGTCAAAGGTACCAAGGAATGCGTCGGCCGTATCCATAAGCCCATCAAGATGAAAAAGATTAAAAGCCAAATATTGACCGATAAGGGTGAGGATAACCGTGAGGAGGGGACTTGCCGTAAGCAGGTACCCTCCGCAAAGAACCAAAGTACCCAACAAGGCAGGAACGATCCCGGTAATGGGTAAATAGAAATCCATCCGGGAAACATCAAATTTTTCTATAAACCTTCCCTTGATGGGGAACCGCGAAATCAAGCTCAAGGTGGAAAGAAACCGGTTAAACATACCAAAAGACGGATGCGTTAATACTTTTCTTCCACAATATCCTCCCCGGAAACCTGGGCCTGGGAAAAGGACGCCATATTTCGGGCGGTGAAGACCGCTAACTCAATGATGTGACCACCGATAACTGCGCCGGTCCCCTCTCCCAAGTGCATATCCAGGGACACAACCGGGGATAGGCCCAGCTTATCCAATACCGGACGATGCCCTGCAACCTTGGATTGATGCCCGGCAAAGAGGAAGTCCTTCACCTGAGGATTTATCATCGCCGCTATATATGCCGCGGCGCTTACCGGAAAGCCGTCCAGGACACAGGCTATGCCCCTGCCGGCAAGACCCAGGATAAAACCGCTCATCATCCCTAGGTCAAAGGATCCCACCTGTTCTATAATGGCCTCGCCCTTTAGCGCAGGCTTACGCAGGGCCACCGCTTCGCTGATGATCCGCTTCTTGTGTTCCAGCCGCTCCTTATCAATACCGGTTCCCCGGTCTACCATCTCATCCGAAGAAAACCCTGCGGCTATGAGCATAGCTGCGGCAGTGCTGGTGTTTCCTATCCCTAAGTCCCCGATGGCCACCAGGTCATAGCCCTGAGCTTGGGCATCATCTGCCAGGCGTTTGCCCTGCTCCAAGGTCTTGACCACCTCTTGGGCGCTCATAGCCTGGGTCTTATAAAAATTCCGGCAGCCGTTGCCTATCTTTGCCCGTATAAAGCGGCACGCCTGCTGCGGTGGGAGTTCCTCATCGGGAGGAAAATCCCGGCTCACCCCGGCGTCCACAGCAATTACTTCCCAGTGCGTTCCTCGGGCCAGGGCATTGATCCCGGCCCCGCCGGCAACCATATTGAGGACCATCTGATAGGTAACTTCCGCAGGGTACAGGGAGACCCCTTCTTCGGTGATACCCTGATCCCCGGCAAACACATAGATCCCTTTCTTGGTAATCTGCGGAGGAACCCGGTTTTGAATCTTGGCCATCTTGATGCAATAGGTTTCCAGTTTCCCCAGGCTTCCCCGGGGCTTGGTGAGATTATCCAGATGGGCCAGCATCGCTTCTTCGATTGGTTGGGTTGCCGACAGGGCGCCGGCTTCGTTATGGTTAGGTGTCATAGTTTTATGATGATAAGTAAACTAGGCAATAGGGTCAAGCATATATCCGGGGGTGAATCCAGGGCGAGCGCATTAAAAATTCTCAAGGGTTTGCCGGAGAAGGTTCCGTGTGCTTGGCAAATCCCGAGTGGAATAACAAGCCCTCTAGATATTCTTCAGACCAGGCCATCTGTTTGA
>JAITJS010000102.1 GCA_031278815.1 Treponema sp. | reverse complement strand
CCCGGGCTACCCTGTGAGCCGGGTAAAAGCCGCAGAGACCGGCCCTTTCTGATGGAGCCTCGGAAATCAATCTGGTGATTAAAATTAACGGAGGAGACGTGAAGAACCGCCGCTTATCTCTTATCTCATGGTGCGTTATACTGGTTCCATGATTACCATAGAACAAAGCATACCCATTCCCGCCGAAAGGTCGGAGGAGGAAGCGCCCCGCACCTCAACGCCGGAACCTTTCCCCCGCATTGAGGCATTGAAGGCGGAAGCCGCCGCGCAATATGCCGCAATGCTGGAAACAGGGATTGACCCCCTCTCGTGCTTTGCCGGATGCCTGAACTGTTCCGAAGACGGCCTTGACTACCAGTGAAGACTACGGGATGAATGGCCTGACTTCAACGTAGTTCCCCTACTTTCATAACCCCGTTAAGCCTCCCTTCTCACCGGCAGGGCTTTCCGATATACTGTGATCCAGAGGGGTTTCAAACCAAGGGTAGTGTTGAAACCCCCTTTCCAGTACATCATCATAGAGGAGTAATCAATACTATGAAAGAAACCTGTCTCCTGTTTGCCCAGTACCAGAAAGCACGCAATCACGCGGTCTTTTCTATTTTGCAGACCCTTTCCCCGGCAGAACGGGAAAAAGAACGGGGGTCTTACTACGGGAGCCTTTCCGGGCTGGCCCGGCATATCGCCGGAGGAACCTTCTTTTTTCAGGGGCTCTTCAAAGGGGCCCTCTCCCATCACGATACTGCCGTAAAAGCCCTGGTCCCCTTGGAATCCCTTACCATCCCCCAGGACACGGCTACCGAAGCCCAATGGAACGCCTTGGTTTCAGCTTGTGCGTCCCTGGATGAGGGGCTCATCCAGGTTATATCGGCCTTGGATGAACAGGATTTCGCTATTCCCGTACCGGTCCAGTGGTATGGGGGAAATCCTCCTGCGGTCCCCCTGTATTTTCTCTTGCACCAACTCACCCTGCACGGTTCCCATCACCGGGGCCAGATTTCCCAAATCCTTGATGAACTGAAGATCGACAATGATCTTTTTGGCATTGATGCGGCCTTGTTACCGCCTCCTGGGCTGCCTCAGTAAGCCGGGGGGCCGCGTTTTATGACCAACGAGGAAATTTTACGCCATATTGACCATACCCTGCTCAAGGCCGTCGCCTCTTGGGAGGATATCCGTACCCTCTGTAACGAAGCGGTGCAGTACAAGACCGCTTCGGTGTGTATCCCTCCTGCATATAGTAAGCCCGTACAGGAAACCTACGGGAAGAAGCTGACCCTTTGCACGGTGGTGGGCTTCCCCTTGGGCTATAGTGTGAGCCGGGTAAAGGCCGCAGAGACCGAACAGGCCCTCTCTGATGGAGCCTCGGAAATTGATATGGTGATTAACTTAGGGGACGTGAAGAACCACCGCTTCGACCGGGTCCTGGAAGAAATCACCTGCCTTAAAAAGGTGGTGGGGGACCGGATCCTCAAGGTTATTGTGGAAACCTGTTATCTCACGATGGAGGAGAAAATCCGCCTTTGCGAGTTGGTAAGCAGCGCCGGAGCAGACTACATCAAAACCTCTACAGGGTTCGGTACTGCCGGGGCGGTGCTGGAGGACATTCACCTGTTTAAGCAGCATATCGGCCCTCAGGTTAAAATCAAGGCCGCCGGGGGGATCCGGACCAGGGAAGACCTGGAAAGTTTCTTGAACGCCGGCTGCGACCGGATCGGTACCTCTTCTGCGGTGGCCCTCTTACGGGGCGGTCCAGGGAAGGCGTAGTAAGGAGCGGCATGATGCAGGTGTGGTGATGCCCAAAGAACAGGTCCTGTTAAGTGAAATCTTCGGTCCCGTGATGATCGGCCCTTCCAGTTCTCATACTGCCGGGGTGAGCAGGCTCGCATTTCTGGCCCGGAAGATTTTTGGTACTGCTCCGCAAAGGGCGGTGATCCGCTTTTACGGTTCTCTGGCTGCTACCTGGCAAGGTCATGGTTCAGGGGATGCGGCAGTGGCCGGCCTTTTGGGTATTTCTCCTGAGGATGAAAGGCTTTTCCGAGGCCGTGCTTTATTAGCAGAGCTTCAGGCTGCGGGGAAAGGCTTTGCTTTGGTAATCGAGACCGCCTCTGAATTACCTCCATCCTGGCATCCCAATAGCCTGGTCCTTGAACTCTATGGAGACCATACCTTGATCATGCAAGGCTCAAGCATAGGAGGCGGTTCTATCCGTATTGATGCCATTAACGGCTATGGGGTGCATCTTTCCGGAGAATCCGAGGCCATCCTGGTCTTACATTATGACGAGATTGGGGTCATTGCAGACGTAACCCATATCCTGGCGACCCGGCACATCAATATAGCGGCCACTTCCAGCCACCGCAAGGAACGAGGGGGGGAAGCCTTATTGGTGGTTGAGACGGACAGCCCCATCCCGGTTTCCGTCATCACCCAAATCCAAGGGCTGCCCGCGGTTTATCGGGTCCTCCCGATGCCGGCGCTGACCCTTTAAGCGGAAGATGGAGGCAAAAAATGCAATTCCGGTTTCATACCTTTTCTGAGCTTGAAGCGATATTGCAGGCTGAAAATATCCCGGCTCCGGCGTACGGAATCAAACGGGAAGCCTTCATGTCTGGAGTGCCGGAAGAGGAAATCCTCACTGAGATTGACCGACGTATCGCGGTTACCAGAAACGCCTTGAGCAAAGGCATTGAAAATCCCCAACATTCCCGCTCAGGACTTACCAAAGCTGCGGCGGTAGCCTTTGCTTCATCAGCTCGACATCTCATCCGGGATGAGCTTTTCACCCGATCCCTGGCCTATGCCCTGGCTATCAACGAGGTAAATGCCTGCGGGGGCAAGGTTGTTTCCTTTCCCACCGCCGGTTCCAGCGGTATTGTACCGGGACTCATCTGGGCTTGGTGGGATACCAGGGAGAACCGGGCGCCTACAGGGGCCTTCAGCAGGGTCCACCCCGGTAGTCCCCCCTATGATTCCCGGCTGCGGGACGCTTTTGTAGTGGCCAGTCTTACCGGGGTCATCATAGCCCAGGGCGCGACCTTGGCCGGTTCGGAAGGAGGCTGTCAAGCGGAATGCGGCGCTGCAGGAGCTATGGCAGCCTGTGCCCTTGCGTACCTGGAACAACAGCCTTTGAGGGCGTGTTTTTCTGCTGCTGCCTTGTCCCTCAAGAATTCTCTGGGTCTGGCCTGCGATCCAGTGGCCGGACTGGTCGAGGTTCCCTGTGTAAAGCGGAATGCCTTTGTAGCGGCCAATGCCCTTACCGCGGTGGATTTGACTTTATCTAGCATTGAGAGTATTATACCATTTGATGAAGTAGTTTGGGCCATGAAGCAGATTGGGGATAGCCTGCCGGGATCCATAAAGGAAAATTCCACCGGCGGTTTGGCGATAACCCCCACTGGTTTAACTTTTAAACGAGCCTTGAAGGGTTGATACCTAAGCATACCTGAAGGGCATGTAACCCCCTTGGGGGTTGAAGATGGTGTACGTCTTTATTATAGAGGCTTTTTCAACACCTTAGGTTTTGGGAGGGCATCCAAAGATTAAAGAGAAAATACAAGAAAGAGAGGGAAAAGGGAAAAGTATGGGGAACCGCTCATTACCAAACAAAGGGCTGAGTATATACACTGACGGGGGCTGTTCTGGTAATCCGGGGCCTGGGGGCTGGGCCTATGTCATCGTTGAAATTAAATCCACTGCTCGGGGAATCTCCGGAGAGGGGAAGACCGGAGTACCAAGCATTATTGCTGAAAAATGGGGAGCTGCAAAAAATACCACCAATAACCGGATGGAATTGATCGCGGCCATTGCCGCACTGGAGGCATTGTCCGAATTAAACGTATACTCAAGACAGATAACGGTCTATACCGATTCCCAATACGTACATCAGGGTATAAGTGTCTGGATCCATGCATGGAAAAAGAACGGATGGAGAACCAGTGAGAAAAAACCGGTAAAAAACAAGGAACTCTGGGAACGTTTAGATAAACTGACGGAGGATTTTTCTCTGACTTGGCAATGGGTTAAGGGGCATGCAGGCAATGAATTTAACGAGCGCTGCGATCGGATGACCCAAAGGGCCATTGCTTCGTTATAACCCGAGCCGAGCCGCTTGTACGGGAGGATTGACCTCGCTCACATGCCGCGGCTCGTATTTTTTTATAGATTATCACCCTTCCCAATTCCCGCCATTCCTTATACCCTATACCTATAAGGCGATGTCTCAATAATGAAGACCCTATTGCGAAAGGCCGCAAATTGGAAACCGGTCATTGAACCGGCAAGCCAAGAGGAGATTGTTCTGATTGAAGAAGGGATGCAAGAATACCGGGAACACCCGGAAACCTTCATAAGCCTGGATGAGTATCGCAGCAAAAAGAATACTGATAGGTAATAATGCATAGCATAAACGGAGAGAAATGATAAATATGGAGGAATCCCATGAAGTTAAACCGGTTCGGGGAGTATGGGGGACAGTATATCCCTGAAACCTTGATGCATGAGATGAGCCGCTTGGAAAAGGCCTATGCCTTTTATAAGGAAGACCCTGACTTTAAGGCTCAACTGGCGGGCTTGCTCAGGGATTATGCGGGGAGGCCATCCCTTTTGTATTATGCAGCCAAGATGAGCCGCGACTTAGGGGGAGCCAAGGTGTATCTGAAACGGGAAGACCTCAACCATACCGGCTCTCATAAGATCAACAATGTCTTGGGCCAGGCCCTTTTGGCCAAGAAAATGGGCAAGACCAGGCTCATCGCGGAAACCGGGGCAGGTCAACACGGGGTTGCCGCAGCTACTGCCGCGGCCCTCCTTGACTTACGCTGCGAGGTCTTTATGGGGGAAGAAGACATGGAGCGGCAGAGCCTCAACGTCTACCGGATGCAGCTCTTAGGTACCCAGGTCCATCCGGTAAAGACCGGGACCCGGGTCTTGAAGGACGCGGTGAATGAGACCATGCGGGAATGGGTGCGCCGGGTAGAGGATACCCATTATGTGATCGGCTCGGTGATGGGGCCCCATCCCTTTCCCAGAATGGTTCGGGATTTCCAGAGTATCATCGGCCAGGAGGCTCGACAGCAAGTGCTGGAACAGGAGGGGAAGCTGCCCCTTGCGGTGATCGCCTGCGTGGGCGGAGGCAGTAACGCTATTGGGATCTTCTATGATTTTATCCCGGACCAGGAGGTCCAGCTCATCGGCTGTGAGGCGGCAGGGAAGGGCCTGGATACGCCCCACCACGCGGCCACCATAAGCCGGGGGCGGGCGGGTATTTTCCACGGGATGAAGTCCTATTTCTGCCAAGATCCAGAGGGGCAGATTGCGCCAGTTTACTCGATTTCCGCAGGGCTGGATTATCCGGGGATTGGGCCGGAACACGCCTACCTCCATGATACGGGCCGGGCCCAGTATGTAGCGGTTACCGATGAGGAAGCGGTAACGGCTTTTGAGTACCTTGCCGCGATGGAGGGGATTATCCCGGCCATTGAAAGCGCCCATGCCGTGGCCTACGCCCGTAAATTTGCTCCCACCTTGGATAAGGAGGGGAGTATCATCATCTGTATTTCCGGGCGAGGGGATAAAGACGTAGCCGCGATTGCCCGGTATCGGGGGGTTTCGATTTATGAGTAGGATCCAAGAGGCCTTTCAAAAGGCCACAGGAAAAAAGGCTTTTATCGGGTTTGTAACTGCCGGGGATCCGTCCTTGGAGCAGAGCCGCGACTTTGTTTTGGAGATGGTCCGGGCAGGAATGGATATCGTGGAAATCGGGATCCCCTTCTCCGACCCTATTGCCGAAGGCCCGGTGATTCAAGCGGCGAATATCCGCGCGCTTAACGTAGGGACGAGCACCGCCCGGATATTTGGTTTGGTGGAAGCGCTGCGGCAGCAAATCCAGGTTCCCGTGGTGTTGCTCACGTATCTGAATCCGGTTTTTCAGTATGGGTATGAGCGGTTTTTCACCCGCTGCCAAGCAGTGGGTGTGGATGGCATCATTATCCCGGATCTGCCCTTTGAGGAACGAGAAGAGGTGCGTATTGTGGCGGATCCCCTTGGGGTGGATCTGATTTCCTTGATTGCCCCGACGTCCGCGTCCCGTATTCAGCAGATTGCGACCGATGCCCGGGGGTTTCTCTATGTAGTGTCCTCCTTGGGGGTTACCGGGATACGGGGGAAGATAGAGACGGATCTGGCTTCCCTTATCAATGCAATCCGGCAGGTGAGTTCCCTCCCTACTGCGGTGGGGTTCGGCATCAATACCCCGGAGCAGGCAGCAGCCATAGGAAAGGTGGCTGATGGGGTGATTGTAGGCAGTGCCATGGTAAAGATCATTGAAGACCATGGGGTGCATGCAGGGAGGTATCTATACGAATATGTACGGCAGATGAAGGAAGCGCTGTGCTGAGGAAGTGGGCGCTTGACAGTATGGGATAAAGGGGGTATAGTAAATTTGTTCCCGATCATGAAGGTTGGGAATTGAAATTGGATTGAAGAAAGCAGTTTTCTTAATAAAAAAGCCATGAAGGCTGATGCTTGCTACGGAACAAGCGGGTCTTCATGGCTTTTTTACATCCTTCTTCTTTAATGAAGGGGGGAAAGTTCGTTTTATTAAGGAGCATACTATGCACATGGCAGATGCCTTGCTTTCACCAGCAGTGGGTGGAGTGATGACCGGGGTGAGTGCTCTGGTCATTGCCTACGGAGTAAAACGTATTACGGGAGACACCTTAAATGAGAAGAAGATCCCCATGATGGGTGTCATGGGAGCCCTGGTATTTGCGGGGCAGATGATCAACTTCACCATCCCCGGGACCGGTTCGTCCGGTCATATTGGCGGGGGTATCCTATTGGCCGCACTCCTCGGGCCTTTCCCTGCCTTGCTTACTTTGGCATCGGTACTTTTAATCCAATGCCTCTTCTTTGCCGACGGAGGCCTTTTAGCCTATGGCTGTAATGTCTTTAACATGGGATTTACCTCGTGTTTTCTAGCCTTTCAGTATATTTTTAAACCCATTATGAAAAGAGGCAAAGACCATAATCAGCGCGTACTTCAGTATATCATTGCCGCCTCCATAGCTTCAGTGGTCATCGGCTTGCAGCTTGGGGCCTTTGGGGTAGTCCTGGAGACCCTCCTCTCAGGCATAAGCGAATTGCCCTTTGGGGCCTTTCTTGTTTTGATGCAGCCTATTCATCTGGCCATAGGCTTGATAGAAGGGATCATTACCGCGGGGGTGCTCTGCTATGTCCACCGAGTGCGGCCAGAACTCCTTTCCAGTGCGGTTGAAGATACCCCAATTCCCCAGACCCTTTCCACAAACAAGATCCTGGTAAGTTTCCTGGTCCTCACGATCCTGGTAGGAGGGCTCCTGTCCCTCTTTGCCTCTGCATACCCCGATGGACTTGAGTGGTCCATAGAAAAGGTCACCGGAACCGCTGAGCTTGAACGGGAAGGGTCCGTGTATGAGACCACCGCCTCGGTGGTGGAGACCACTGCCTTCATGCCTGATTACGGCTTTGCCGGGAACGAAGAAGGCTCGGCCCTGGGAACTGCCACCGCAGGGATCCTGGGGAGCATCATCACCATTGTCCTGGCAGGGGGAATCGGGTTTATCATCCACGTAGCGCGAAAGACTACCTAGGCCATGAACCTATATAAGGCCGCCGGGGGGATCGATACCCTGGAACGCCTTGCCCTGGGGACTTCCCCGATTCATCGGCTGCACCCCCGGGCAAAACTCCTTACCACCTTCGGGTATGTAGTAACGGTCATTTCCTTCCCTTCCCATCAGGTGAGCGGTCTTGTGCCCTTTCTCCTGTACCCGGCGGTCCTCATGTCCCTTTCCGGGACCCCCTACAAGCCCCTGTTAGGCAGGCTCCTTGCGGCATTACCCTTTGCCCTTATGGGGGGAGTGAGCAACCTGTTTCTGCTCTCTGAAACCGCCTTGTATCTTGGCCCCTGGGCGGTGAGTACCGGTATGGTGTCCCTGGTTTCCATCTTGCTTAAAACCCTCCTTACCGTCCTTGGGGTCTTACTCCTCATAGCGACTACCCCTTTCTTTGAAATCAGCCGGCAACTCACCCAGCTGGGGATGCCGAAGATACTGAACCTGCAACTGCTTATGACCTACCGGTATATCTCGGTCTTGCTCACCGAGGCAGCCACTATGGTTACCGCCTATAGCCTGCGCGCTCCTGCTCAAAAAGGTATCAAGATGCAGGATATGGGTTGTTTTCTAGGACAACTCATCCTGCGGAGTTTTGATAGGGCTGAACGGGTGTATCATGCCATGCAGTGCCGGGGTTTTGATGGGATGTATCGGGGAGGGGGGCAGCAGGGTTTTCGCGTCTCGGATTATGGGTATACCCTGGGACTGGGTATAGCCCTGGGAGTATTCCGTTTCTTCAACTTCAGTGTGTTTTTAGGACGCCTCATAGGATAGGTATTTTTTATTTGGTATGATGCTGTGCGTAAAGAACCTAACCGTACAATACAGTCCCCATGAACCGTTAGTCTTACAGGATATAAACTTTTCCCTGGAGCCGAAGGAGCGAGTGGCTTTGATTGGAGCCAATGGCGCAGGAAAATCTACCCTGCTCCTTACCCTGATTGGGGTCATTAAAGCGGTGGAAGGAGAGATAAGCTTGGGGGGTATCCCCATGAGGCAAGAACGGCTTCGGGAACTGCGGCAGCTTGCCGGGATGGTCTTTCAGGATCCGGATAACCAGTTGTTCATGCCTACGGTACTGGATGATATTGGCTTTGGGCTGCGGAATTACGGGTTTGATGAAAAGACCATCGAAGCGCGGATCACCGCTATTTTGACGCGCCTGGGCATAGGGCATCTTAAAAACCGGCTGTCCCACAAACTTTCAGGAGGGGAGAAACGGCTTGCCGCCCTGGCAGGGGTACTGGTGATGGAGCCTTCCTTGCTCCTCTTGGATGAACCTTCTGCGTTCCTGGATCCCCGTTCCCGGCGGACCCTCATCTCCATCCTCGCGGGGCTACCCCAGGCCATGCTGGTGGCTACCCATGATCTGGAGCTGGCCCAGGATCTATGTACCCGGGTTATGCTCTTGAAGGGGGGGCGGGTGTTCGTAGAGGGTCCGGCTCAGGAACTGCTGCAGGATCATGCCCTGCTGGACCAAGCGGGCTTGTAAACCGCCCGCACCCAAAGAAGCGAAAAAAAAGGCGCGTATCATACCTTGCATAGCGCACCGGGGATCGTTATATTGAAAGTATGATCCGGTCCATGGAGAATAGGGTACCCCGCATCCTAATAACCGGTTTCACCGCGCTTGCTGTGATGGTAAGCTTTTGCCTTGCCGCAGTGGAACCGTTACGGGCCGCTGGATTCGTGGCGGAAAGGACCGGTAGTACCAACGGAAGCATTGATCGTTTTATCCCATCTCCCCCCGAAGAACCGGCGTTGCTTACCAAAATAGAAAGCCCGCAGCTTACGCTGTTACGAACAGGATTTCAACGTATCTTTATTCACGGTGAACCCCATAAGGTGGCTGCCATTTTTTGTCAGTCTCCCTTCGTAGTAATTGCACCTATTACGAGGCTAGACGCAAAAAATAGGATCCTTCTTAAACTCCGAATTTGATTTCCATTCCCGGTAATGTATAAGTTCTCGTTTTGAATTTCCTTTGCAATTCTTAAGAAGAGGTATGGGTATGGAAAAATCATGGAATATTTTCTGGAAGGCCTTTGGTATCTCCAAAGTAGTCCAAGGAACCTTTGCAGTAGGTTTGGGAATATGTGGCTTCATTGGATTTTTGGTGGTTCCTGGGGAACTGTTTCTTCAAGATCGGGCACACAATGGAGGAACAGGAGATGCCATTAAGTGATATATTCAGACAAGAACTCATCAAGGGAGCATCATCTGCGGGTTTTGAGCCGCCTCCTGGAGCTGCTTAATTCAAAATCCTTTGCGGTGATCCAGGCAGCAACCAGTCCCCAAGAAGTAAAGCAGATTCTGGACCGGTTTTAGGTGCGTTAAACAGGGCTTGTCCAGGAGTACCTGGGCAAGCCTTTGGGTACAGGTTAATCTGAAAAACGCTTTTTCTTTTTATAAATCCAAAGTAAAGATCTTGCTCTTGCGGGTCCGGTCATACTGCTTATGGCGGCATGCCGGGAGACTTTCCACCCCACATTCGCTGAAGCCTAAGAATTCAAACCAGTCATGGGTATGGGTGGTAAGCACAAAAACCCGGCGCAATTCCTGTTTGATGGCTCGGTCAATGAGATAGCGGACAATACGCCGGCCCAGACCCATGTCCGTATATGCTGGGTCTGTGGCCACCGCGGCAATCTCTGCCTGTTCTGCTCCCCACTGGTGGAGGGCGCCGCACGCGTGAACCGATCCGTCAATCTCAAACACCACGTAATCCTCCTTTTTTTCTTGAATCTGCTCTGGGGTACGCCGCACGAGGTTACCCTGCTGCACCAGAGGTTCCATAAGCCGTAAAATACCGGGAATGTCTGCGCTTTTCAAAGAACGAATGGCCTCGTATTCATCGGCATATACCATGGTTCCGACTCCCAAGTTGGAGAAAAGTTCCCGTAGAATAGCCCCCTGTTCCCGGCCGTCGATGATATGGACTCGTTCAACCCCGGCTTTGGAGGCATGCAGCGCCAAACGGAGTTCTTGCAAAGGCCGGTCTTGGGTTCCAGGCCCCAGGAGCACCTCATTGGTTTCCAGAATGGCCTCCCCTTCCTGGGGGGTCAAGCGGACAATACGGCCGGTGGCCCCCACTTCAATGTGTTTGGGTATGGCATAGGCTCCGGCTCGTAAGCCCGCATGCACCGAAACAATGAAAAGCTTCACCGCTCCCAATGCACCGGCAGCGGAGAGGGCAATCTCATCGCTGGGCACATTATAAGGCTTCCCCGAAGGACTCCAGCCAATGCAGGGGAGGATGGGTACCATCCCCAGATGAAGCACCCGCTCAATGGAGTCCGTGAGGATCCGGTCTACTGTACCGGTGTTTTCCATATCCAGCCCTTCACACACCCCCAGCCCCCGAGCCCGGACAAAATTCCCAATCACCGCATCTACCCGGTCCGCTGAGAGGCCGGTGATGAACCGGGTGGCCACATCAAAAGCCGCCATCTCCACAAAGGGAATCGCCGCGGCAGTGGTGATCCGGCTCTCTCCCTGGTACTGGGACACCATTCGATATTCCTGTAATACCGCGTCGATCCGTTCTTTGGCTCCGGGCACAATCACCACCCGGAACCCAGTGCGGGCCAGGAGGGCTAGGTCCTGCATCAAATAGGAAAAAGTAGGATCTTCGGTAACCGGAAAATCGATCTTAAACACCATAGTAGCACCATCAAAACGACTCTGGTAATGAAAGGCTTCTCGGATAAGATCCACCGGTGACAAGGAAGCTTTAATCATAGATGCATCATAGTACAGAGGTCTTAGATTTACTATATATCAACAATGCTCTACAATCTGAAAGCAAGGCGAGGCTATATAAAATACTATCCATTTACGGTAAAAAAATTACATCGGGAATACTATTTTTATATGCCTCTTTTTAATTCTTTATATTACAATGACTTACAAATTTATATGCCTTGACCCTGCATTAGAGAAGACGTATTGACATTTTTGGTGTATAATTATCTTAACATACTTCTATTTTTATTATAATAATTATAAAATATTTTTCGAGTAAAACAGTAATATGTTTTACTCGAAAGTATCCGCTAGGTTACCTGGAAACAGGCGTCTAGGAACAAAAGGATACAGTAAAAAATAAAGTTCAAAAACTATGTATTAAAGCCAGCCCCAAAATTGGGAATCCGGTTCGATGGGTTGAGGCGGTAGTTTTAGCTTGAGGCGTCACGACACGGCATTTTTTGAGGCAGCAGTTCCAAAAATCTACGGTAAGTGGAATTGCCCTTATATATAAAGATAGGAGATAGTAGTGCAAGAGCAGTTCTTTCATAGTAACGTACCCATAAGTCCAGCTACCGGTATATACCTAGAGCGATCTCGTATGCACCAGTTACTGGAACAAGCCGTACAGAGTCCTCTGGTTATGGTAGTCGCCGGTGCAGGGTATGGTAAAACCCATGTGGTGCATTCCTTTGCCCAGACACAACAGTATTGTACTGTCTGGATGCAGCTTTCAGACCGGGATAATAATCCCGATCGGTTTTGGGAGAATTTTGTCCAAGCCACGACCTGTATCAATAAAGAACGGGCCGCTCAGCTTGAGGCCATTGGGTTCCCGAAAACCAAGCGGCAATTTGATTGGTACATCTCCAGTATTGAGGACGGTCGTCTTCCTCACCAGAAGTATATGTTTGTCTACGATGATTTTCATCTCCTCCGGGAAAAAGCGGTCTTGGAATTTCTGGAGCACTTTTTCAATATACCCTTCCCGAATATCACCTTCATCATCATATCCCGGACCAAACCGGCCATTAATACGGTGAATTTCTTTGCCCACAGGCTTTTGGCCCAAATCACCGAAGAGGATCTGCGGTTTAGCCCGCAGGAAATGCTTGATTATTTTCAACATCAGGGTATTACCCTACCACCAGAAGCCGCATGGGACCTGTATCATGATACCGAAGGCTGGATCTTCGCCTTGCAGCTCGCCGGACTGTCTCTAAAACAGGGGAACGGCGTCGCAGACTATGGACGATCCTCTATGCGTTCGGATATGTTCACCCTCATTGAAGAGCGTATCTTTTCCTCCATATCCCAGGATTTACAGAAATACCTCATCACCTTATCCCTCATTGAGCATTGGCCCCTGGAGATCCTCATGGAATTAGCCCCGGATCAGAACCTTATCCAGGAAATGGAACGGATCGGGTCCTTTATCCGTTATGACATCTATTTGAATGCCTATCGGATCCATCATCTGCTTTTGGAGTATTTGAACCGTCACCAGCAGCGTCTGACCGAGGAAGAAAAGCAGGTGGTGTATGCTAAAGCAGCCCGGTGGTGCGCGGCGAACAACCTGAAAATAGACGCCATCAATTATTATGAAAAAGCCCGTTCCTATACGGAACTGATCCGGCTGGTCTACACCTTTCCCTTAGCCTTGTCCGACCATGTGGCGGAATTTTTGCTCCCTATTCTGGACCGGGCCCCTGCAGAAGCTTATACGCAAAACGCCGCTGCCTATATCCTCTATACCCGGCTCCTCTTTACCCTGGGCAGGTTTGAAGAATGTGCCCAAAAGCTCCAGAAGATCATCAAACACTTTGAAGCCCTGTCCCCTTCTCAGTTTAACTACCGGGTCCTCTATGGCTGTTACAATAACCTGGGTTTTATGGGGCTCATCTCCTGTCTCTATACCCATCGCTATGATTTTGTGTCCTATTTTGAAAAAGGCCATTACTATTACCTGTTAAGTGGCCATGAACTGCACGGTCCCGTTACCATGATGACTCTTGGTTCTTATGTATGCTGGTTCGGGAGTACTGAAAAAGCGGACTTGGACCAGTATCTGCAGGCGGTAAGCACCATGGTTCCCTATCTATCCACCTCCATGAACGGCTGCACCTATGGTTTGGATGATCTCCTCCGGGCAGAACTGGCCTATTTCAAAGGGGACATCCCCAATGCAGAGCGATTTGTCTACCAGGCCCTGTATAAGGCCCAGAATCGCAAGCAATACGAAATTCAAACCCGGGCCATTTTCTATCTGTTGCGGATCCATCTATACCGGGGGAACTACCGTATCATCCAGGAACTTTTCAAGCGTTTAGAGGTCCAGCGGGATATCCGGGAATATGTGAACCGCTACACCATCTTAGATGTGGTGAATGGATGGTTTTACAGTCAGATAGGCCAACATACCCGGACCGCCTCCTGGCTAACCGAAGATTTAAAGGAAGGGGAATCCCATTCCTTGATGTATGGCATGGAAATCCTGGTACAGGCCAAGTATTATCTGGCAGAAAAAAACTACTCCCGGGTCCTGGATGCACTGTATAGCCCGGGAAGCTACTATGGGCTTGAGTGTTTCTTATTCGGAAAAATAGAAATGGCGATCCTAGAAGCCATGTGCCGGTATCATACGGGTGCTTCAGTAGAGGCCACAAGGATCTTGGAAAAGGCGTACCGTTTGGCCCTTCCCCATGCCATGGATATGCCTTTTATCGAACAGGGAATGGATATGAGCCTTTTGGTCAGTGCAGCCTTGAAAGCCCCCTGGTGCAGTATACCCCGGGACTGGCTTGAAAAAATCCGATGCCATGCCTCGGCCTATGGGAAGCAGCTCATGATAGTAGCTGCCCAGTACCAGTACGTGAATCCAGAGCTCCTTCCAGAGGCCCTGTCTCCTCGAGAACAAGCGGTGCTACTCAACCTTTCCAAAGGACTGACTAGAGAAGAGATCGCCCAGGATACGACCCTATCAATTAATACCATCAAAAACACGATCTCCTGTTTGTATCACAAGCTTGGCGCCGTAAACCGGGCAGACGCTATACGGATTGCCATTGCCACCGGTCTGCTCCAGGATGGACAAGCCACAGGATAACCTCAGGGGCTTTCCAGTCGCTTGCAGGATTCATAGTAACCTAGCATAAGGCGGTAAGCATGCAAGAATCTTTTTTTCATAGCAATGTGCCGATTGGTCTGGGTAATCAACCGTATCTGCATCGGCCTCGCATCGACCGGTTGTTGGAAAGGGCTTTAAAGTACCCGATTGTTACGGTGATTGCCGGCGCAGGGTATGGCAAAACCCAAGGGGTATATGCGTTTTTGCATAAATCCAAGATCCCTACGATCTGGTTACAGTTTTCCGAACGGGACAATCTGGCCTCCCGGTTCTGGGAGAAATTCACCCAAGCCGTGGCACTGCTTGATACGGCTAGCGCGGATAGGATGCGGGAGATCGGATTTCCGGAAACCGAACGGCAGTTTGACCGGTATATCCTCATCCCCCAGGAAGATATTGCCTGGGATCGGAAATGCCTGTTCGTGTACGATGATTTCCACCTCATTAAAGATAAAACGGTGTTACATTTTATCGAACGATCCATCAGCATCCCCTTCGCTACTATCAGCTCTCTTATTATTTCTCGGACGAAACCGGACATAGATATCGAAGGGTTCGCTGCCAAGGGCCTGTTAACCCAAATAGACGAAGTACATCTCCGTTTCACTCAGCGAGAAATTACCGACTATTATGGTATCCAGAATATCCACATCTCCTCCCAAACCGCATCGGAGATTTATCATGAAACCGAAGGCTGGGCTTTTGCCATACACCTGGCCGGGATATCCTTAAAAAGTGGGGGTATTGGGTATGTCCGTTCCTCCGTGAAATTCAACAGTTTCAAATTCATCGAATATGCCTTATTTGCCTTTCTTTCCCCGGAACTGCAGAAATACCTCATCCGTTTATCCCTCATTGATCATTGGCCCCTGGAGATCCTCTATGCATTGGCCTCGGATCCGGGGATCCTTGAAGAAATGAAACATATCCACTCGTTTATCCGTTTTGATTGCTATCAGAACAGCTATCAGATCCACCAGTTGTTCCTGGAATATTTACAGGGAAAACAGGGTACCCTTTCAGCGTTGGAGAAAGAGGAGGTATATACTATCGCCGCCCGATGGTGTCTAGACCACAACTTAAAAATGGATGCGGTTACTTATTACGAGCGAACCGGGAATTACCAGGCTATTTTTGATATATGTTTTTCCTTTCCTCAGGTCATGAACTTTACGGTGGCCGCCTTTTTCATGGAGATCCTAGAACGGGCTCCTGCGGATATCTATGATCGCTATATGGATGCCTTTATTATCCGTATTAAGCTCTTGATCAGCCTCAACAAGTTTAACGAAGCTGCGGTCTTTCTAAAAACCATGAAAAGAGTCGGTGAGTCCCTGCCTTCATCGGAGCTGACCATCGGTGTTTTATACAGTTATTATGTCATGCGGGGGTTTTGGGGGATGATCACCTGCATTTATACCAAACACTATGACTTTGCTTGGTATTTTAAGCAGGCCTATGAGTCCTTTTACGGTTCCTTAATCCGGTATGAATTAAAAGGAGGCCATACGGTCTGCCTGGGTTCCCATAGCTGTATGGTGAGCGGACCGAACAAACGGCACATGGAACAGTACCTTGCAGAGATCACGCAAGCGGTGCCCTATATAAGCGCGGTCATGCAAGGCTGCGCCTATGGGATGGATGATCTGGCCCGAGCGGAACTGGCCTATTTCAAAACCGACTTATCCCAAGCAGAACACTATGCCCTGGAGGCACTCCACAAGGCTCGGGAAAAACAGCAGTACCAGATAGAAAATCGGGTCCTCTTCTACATGTTACGGATCAGCCTTGCCCAGGGGAATGGTAAGCGAACCCAGGAGTGTTTACAGCAACTCCAGACCCAGCTTTTGGAAAAAGCCTTTATAAACCGGCAAGTCTTGTATGATATGGTGACGGGCTGGTTTTATACCCACATACGGCAAACCCAGTACCTGTCTTCCTGGTTAAAAAACGATTTTGAAGAAAAGGACTTAAAAAACTTCATGTGCGGCCTGGAAACCTTGGTCAAGCTGAAATACCAGGTAGCGGAACAACGATACGCTGAGGCTTTGGCCTTCCTAGAAAGCCAGAAACATGAATCCGGGATAGGGCTCTATCTGTTTGGTAAGATCGCCCTCAAGATCCTGGAGGCGGTATGCCTATATCACTGCAAAGACAGGAATGCCAGCATCCAGGCCTTGGAAGAAGCCTATTGGCTGGCGGAATCCAATGCTCTGGATATGCCTTTCATCGAACTGGGTAATGAGATGCGCAGCCTTACGAATGCGGCCTTGAGGGACAAAACCCGCACCATCCCCAAGGAGTGGTTGAAAAAAATCCGGGGAAATGCCGCTACCTATGCCAAAAAGTGGTTTACCCTGGGGAAAACCTACCAGACCCTTCCTGCCCCGGAAGCGCCCTATGGTGCCTTGTCTAGCCGGGAACAGAAGATCCTCATCAGCCTTTCTCAAGGGCTGACCCGGGAAGAGATGGCCAAAGCAGCGGGCCTTTCGGTCAATACGGTGAAGAGTATCATCAAAAGCGCCTACAACAAACTGGGGGCCCTTAATCGGGCAGACGCGATACGGATCGCCACACACCTGGGTATGCTTAACCGTCCGAATCGTAATACCTAAATCCTCTATCCGGGAAAGGCGGCTTGACGCTGGGCTGGGAAAAAAGGGATACTGCAAGTACTAGTTTTGGAGAGGTACCATGTCCGACATACACGAACCCCACAAAAAGGAAAAACTTGATGCCAGTCAAAAGCTTGCCCGCATCCGGCATTCGGTGAGCCATGTTATGGCCCAAGCAGTAACCCGACTCTTTCCAGGAACCCGGGTGGCTATCGGCCCATCCGTGGAAAACGGCTTTTACTATGATTTTCAGTTCCCTGTGCCTATAACTGAGGAAGATCTTCCCCGCATTGAAGGGGAAATGCAGTGTATCATTGAGGAAAACCAGGACTTTGTCCGGCTCACGGTAAGCCGGGAAGAAGCCCGGCAGCGTTTTGCCCAGGAGCCTTTTAAGTTGGAACTCATAGCGGATGTGCCCGAGGACACCCCCATTACGGTCTATGAGCAACGAAACGCCAAAGGAGAATGGGTCTGGGAAGATCTTTGCCAGGGCCCTCATGTGGCAAATACCCGGGAGATCCACTCCCGGGCCTTTAAGCTCCAAAGCATTGCCGGCGCCTATTGGCGGGGAGATGAAAAGCGGCCCATGCTCACCCGGATCTACGGCACTGCCTGGGAAACCTCCAAAGACCTCAAGGCATACCTGGCCTTCCTCGAAGAGGTGGAAAAACGGGATCACCGCCGGCTGGGAAAGGACTTGGACCTCTACTCCATCCACGAGGAGGCCGGAGCCGGGCTTATCTACTGGCACCCCAAGGGAGGCCGTATACGGGCGGCCATCGAAGATTTCTGGCGGACCGAGCATTTCAGGAACGGTTACGAAATCCTCTACACCCCCCATATCGGTAAATCCTGGCTCTGGGAAACCTCAGGACACCTGGACTTCTACAAGTCGAACATGTATTCCCCTATGGAAATCGACCAGCAGAATTACCTCATCAAGCCCATGAACTGTCCCTTCCACATCATGATCTACAAGAACCAAGGCCGCAGTTACCGGGACCTGCCCCTACGCTGGGCAGAGCTGGGTACGGTGTACCGGTATGAGCGCTCTGGGGTGCTCCACGGCCTGCTGCGGGTCCGAGGCTTTACCCAGGATGACGCGCATATCTTCTGTACCCCTGAACAAATGGAGGGGGAAATCCTGGAAGTGCTCCGGTTCAGCCTCAAAATATGGCAGGTCTTTGGTTTCAAGGACATCAAAGCATACTTGGCCACTAAACCGGCTCAGTCTGTAGGGGAACAGAGCCGGTGGGATGCGGCCCTGGAATCGTTGCGTAAGGCGGTGGAAGCGGAGGGGCTTCCCTACGAACTGGACGAGGGAGGGGGGGCTTTCTACGGTCCCAAGATAGATCTCAAGATCAAGGATGCCCTGGGCCGGGAATGGCAGATGACCACCATCCAGTTTGACTTCAATGAGCCTGAACGCTTTGATATGACCTACGTGGACTCAGACGGCCAGCATAAACGGCCCTACATGATCCACCGGGCCTTGCTGGGTTCCCTGGAACGTTTCTTCGGCGTGCTCATCGAACATTTCGGCGGCGCCTTTCCCGTATGGATTGCCCCGGAACAGGCTGCGGTGATTCCCGTGGCTCCTGGTTTCTTTGACTATGCGAAACAAGTGGCTGCGGCACTCCAAGGCCGGGACCTGCGGGTTAGGGCTGAACTGGAGGACAACCGGATGAACGCGAAGATCCGCTTATGCCAGAACCGCAAGATTCCCTATATGTTGGTAGTAGGTCAGCGGGAAATGGAGGAGGGTACAGTTTCCGTACGCCTCCGGGACGGGAGGCAACTGGGTACTGCTCCCATGCCCCTGGAAGCGTTCGCTACCTATATAGAGGGTAAGGTTGCTACCCGGGATCTGGACTTGTAAGGCCCATGAGCCATACCGTAGTCATGGCGTTGCTTTTGTACTATCCTAAACCAGCATGTATATTAAGTAGGGAGGTGTACTATGAAAAGTACCCTGGAAGATTTGAACAATAGGCGGAGTATCCGGGCATATAAACCGGAGCAGATCAAAGATGAAGAACTGAACGCGATACTCGAAGCAGGTACGTGGGCTGCCAGCGGTGCGGGGGCGCAATCTGCGGTAATCCTGGTGGTGCAGGATAAGGCCTTGATTTCCCAAATTGAGGCATTGAATGCCCGGGTGCTCAATAACCCTGAGGCAAAGCCCTTCTACGGTGCTCCCACGGTCCTGGCGGTCTTGGTGGATAAAACCAAACCCACGCCCCTGTGAAGATGGAAGTCTCGTTTTGGGTAATTTGATGATCGCCGCCTATGCTATTGGGGTGGGTTCCTGCTGGATTCACCGGGCAAAGCAGGTATTTGAGTTTGAGGAAGGGAAGGCCCTGCTCAAAAGATGGGGACTTTCAGAAAACTATGTAGGGGTTGGTTTCTGTATCCTGGGGTATGCTGCAGGGGAAGCGCCCAAACCTGCTGCACGTAAGGAAGGGTACGTCATCAAGGCGACCTAAAAAAACCGGAACAGGAGCGAGCCGTAATAGGGAGGCTTGTATTCCTTCTTTGCTGATTGGTGAAGGGCAGGTAAGAAGATGATCATCGGTATAGACATAGGCAGTACCATCACCAAGGCAGTGTCCATTGAAGATGGGAATATGACGAGAAAGCTCAAGACCAAGGCGGTAGATGCGGTAACCTCTGCCGCCGGGGCCTTTGGGAAGATGATCCTAGAGAACGATATTAAAATGGCGGAAATTGAGCGCATCATAATCACGGGGGCAGGGGCAACCAAAATAAAAAACGACCTCTTTGGTATCCCCACGGATCAGATCGATGAAATCACCGCCATCGGCATTGGAGGCATGTTCCTTTCGAAACAAGATAATATCATCATCACCAACATAGGCACAGGCACCGCGATCATTGAAGCAAAACCAGAGAGAATCGCCCACCTGGGAGGATCCGGGGTAGGAGGGGGTACTATCCTGGGTTTGGCAAAGAAGTTGCTTTTGACCTCAAACTTCAACGGCATTATGGAATTGGCCGCATCAGGAAATCTGAATCAGGTGGATCTTCTTTTGGAAGACATCATGGAGACAGATATAAGTTTTCTCAATAGGGAGGCCACGGCTTCCAACTTTGGTAAGATGCTGGATACTGCCCGGCATGAAGACTTGGCTATGGGGATCCTGAATCTGGTCTATCAGGTGATTGGGATGATTTCGGTATTCGCCGCGAAAAGTAAAAACATCGATCGAGTGCTTGTTACTGGAAATGGGAGCAACAATCCCATAGGCAAACATATCTTAGCCACCATCACCGGGATGTATGGGGTAGCCTTTGAATATCCCCAGGATGCAGAATACACCACTGCCATAGGTGCAGGACTTTCCTGTAGTATGCGTGGTTGAAGCATCAAACTTAGGGTTCGCCCCTCTATATGCATATATAAAAGAGCGCAACCAGGGATGGGGGATGAGTTTTTGTTTTTATAGGTATTTGTCTTGCCCGCTCCCGATAAGTGTAGTATAGTTAGCAAAGGGGGTATCATGGAAACAGCGGCATTTTTAAACGATTCTGGTATTGCGTTAACTGAAGCGAATAGGCCCAACGAGGCGATCTCCCTGTTTCGTAAGGCCCTGATTATGGATCCTGAGAATCCATTACTATGGTTAAATTTGGGTATCGCTCAGCAACGAACCGGAGGCTATGAAGAGGCCTTACATAGTTTTCAACGGGCGATTTATATAGAAGATACCTTGGCAGCGGCATGGGTATCCATGGGTTTGATCTATTATGAGCTTGAACAATTCGATCTTTCGGAAGCATGCTATCATTCGGCATTAGAACGAGATGAGGACGCTCCTAAGACTTGGAATAACCTAGGGGTGCTTTATTTTACCGAAGGTAGCTATGAGGAAGCCCGGCGCTGTTTTGAAGAGGCCATTAGGTTAGCCCCCTTGTACTCCGAAGCCTTGTATAATCTGCGAGATACCTGTCGAGAATTGGAGGATTACCGAGCAGCAGCGGAATTTGAGCGGATCCTTTCCGGTTTGTCCAAAAACCTCGGGTATTATAGTTACCAGGGTAATAGGTAAGACGGTATACACCTTCGAGTATGCGGATTCTCTACGTGGCGGAAATAGTCGGAAAGGCTGGTATATACGCCTTCAAGAAGGGCTTATCGGATCTCAAGCAAGGGAACAAGCTGGATTTTGTGATTGCCTGTGCTGACGGGGCTACGAGTGGGAACGGTCTTGGAAGAAACCATGCGGGGTTTCTCCGCAAGCTGGGCGCCCAGGTACTTACCACGGGGGATTGTTGTTTTTACAAAAAAGATCTGGTTGAAAATTTTGCGAAACTTCCTTACGTGCTCAGGCCCGACAACCTCAACCGAGAGGCGCCGGGGATTGGTTCCCGGATATTCAAAATCGGAACAGGCCTCTCGGATCCTAAGATTGCCATAGGGGTTCTCTTAGGGCAAAGTGGATTCCAGCGGCTTCATGGGAATAATCCTTTTTCCGCGCTTCCGGTTTTGCTGGAACGGCTTCGGCAGGAAACGCCTTATGTGATCATTGACTTTCATGCAGAGGCAAGTGCGGAAAAGGGCGCCTTATTTGCCCTGGCTGCGGGGCATTGTTCTGCGGTGATTGGCTCTCATAATCGGGTGCAGACCGCGGATGAACGGGTCCTGCCAGGGGGGACTGCGGTGATTACCGATGCGGGGCGTACGGGTAGCACTGAATCCGTGGGCGGGGTCAATAAGGAAAAGCGGATACAGGAATATCTCACGGGTATTTCCGAATGGACCACCGAGGCAGTGGATAAACCTGAATTGCAAGGGGTCTTGATTGAACTTGATGGGGCGGGTAAGGCCCGTTCCATAGAACGGATCCGTCATAGGGTTTTGGATATGCCCCTGCAGGATAGGCAGCAAGAAACTCAAGAGGCTATAGTATGATCGGCCGGGTCCATGCTATATCGGAAACGACCGTTACGGTAAGCCTGGGAACCGGTTCCGCCTGTTTCGGCTGTATGCACCAAGAATGTAAGACCAGGGCCCGGTTTTTTACCGCGAAAAATCCCTTCCGGTTTCCCGTGGCCATAGGCCATGTAGTGCAGATCGAAACTCCCAAGGGAATGCTGGTGGGGCAAGCGCTTGCAGCGTTGCTCCCCCCTTTGTTGGGTTTTATGGGGGGATTCATACTTACCGGACTCCTCGTTCCCGCTTCAGGAGATCCTGCCCGGGCTGCGGGAGGAGTGCTGGGTCTTTTCATGGCGGCATATTGCACCTATCGCATTCGTAAAAAATATCCAGCCGAAACGACCCTTCAGGTGGTAGGGATAGTCTCCTGAGTAGGATAAGGGTGCTGCCCTGAGGAAGAAGCAGGGGCAGAGGTGATTTATTTTTAAAAGCCTCCATATCTCGTGAGGGATGGGTCCTGGCCGCGCCTCTATTGCCTTGATAGGGAGGATACCGTTATATTTATAGAGAAGAGGGCGCTATCCCTCATGACCGCTCTTAAGAGGGTCAATTTAACCGGGCCTGAAGGCCGGTAGGCACTCATCAAGGGTGCAAAGGAGCCTAGCATGAAAGGTAAAGGGTACATTGATATGGGTACTATATTTGATGAAATCTTTGAGGCTGCCCAGAATTTCAGCGATGAATTGCATCGTAATTTTGATCATTACGATCCCCAGTATGGACCCAGGGGGCCTTTTGGAGCCAAGGGGCCTTTTGATGAAAATATTGATTATTACCCCAACTATTCCTATCCACCCATGAATGTCTATATGACCGGGGATAGGAGTATGATCTTCGAGTTCGCCTTGGCTGGGTTTGATGAAAAGGACATTTATCTCTCGTTTCAGGGAGACTACATGGTCTTTTCTGCGAAAATTGAGGAAGCCTATTCCGAAGCCTTGGAAACCCAGGGGGAGGATAATGTACGGTATTTTAAACGCCGCCTTAAGCTTAAGGACATTGAAAAACAAAAGTACTATGTCCCCTTGGATAAATATGCTCAAGAAAACGTGAAAGCCGTGTATAAAAACGGTATTCTCAAAGTAACCATCCCTCCCAAGGATGAACCGGATCAACACGACGGTATTAAGATTGAAATTATCAAAGAAGGAGATTAGGTTTTCCCAAAAACCAGGGTCATAGGGCACACGCTCCCTGAGGGTAATTCCAGGGACGTGCCGGGGAATAGTGGAACGGGGTATTTTGTTCACTGGTACGCGGTCAAGGGTACTTTTCCTTATTTATTATAATCCATATACTTTATCATCTTAATGATATTATGTTATCGGTACTGCTCAGATTCGGATTGATCTGCAGCATATCTTTAAGGAGTATCATGTTCAGGAGGCAACTATGGAATGGCGAGCGAGTCATATTCTGGTTAAGGATAAAGGTCTTGCCACAGATCTTTTGAAACGGGTTAAACAGGGAGTATCCTTTGAGTCTCTGGCAAGGGAATTCTCTACCTGTCCATCCAAATCTTCCGGAGGGGATCTCGGCTGGTTTGGGCCTGGAAAAATGGTGGCTCCTTTTGAATCTGCGGTTAAGCGGCTTTCCCCTGGTTCGGTGGGGGATGTAGTGCAGACCCAATTTGGCTATCATATTATCAAATGTACCGGACGTAAAGACTAAGCGGGGGATGGCGCCTTTGAACCGAAGCGTTTTCTGATTGTGCGGTGTTTATGCTCCATAGGGCATCTTTAAGGCTCGAAAGGCAGTCTTTGTATGGACGATATGAGAGAAAATACGGCGGAATTTCCTCAGTATCATAAGGAAAGGAGTCTCATGGCTGATGCAATTACCAATCTAGAATCTTTGTTTCGACTTGACTATGAAATGAATCAGATTCAAGATTTTGATCTGCTCCTTGAGCGGATACTAGGAGAAGCCAGAAAGGTGGTCCATGCAGATGCAGGTTCAATTTACGTCAAAGAAGAGACTCCCGGAGGCGGGCGGCTGGCCATTAAATACGCCCAGAATGACACCCAGCAAAAGAAGCTGCCCCCCGGGCAAAAGCTGATCTATTCCATCTTTTCGATTCCCATAAATGACAAATCCATGTCCGGGTATTGCGCCTTGACCGGTAAGTCGGTCAATGTACCGGATGTGTACCGCATACCCCGGGACGCGCCCTATTCTTATAACCCCTCCTATGACATGGTGTCGGGCTATAAGACCACCTCCACCTTGACGGTTCCCCTGAAAACCACCGACGGCAAGCTCTTGGGGGTTATTCAGATGATTAATGCCATCGATGAAGCCGGGAATTGGGGGCCTTTTTCCCAAGATGATGAATCCCTCATAAGCCATTTTGCCGTCAATGCCGCTATCGTGCTCCAGCGGGCCTATATGAACCGGATTATGATCCTGAGGATGATTAAGCTCTCGGAACTACGGGATCCCAAGGAGACCGGCCCCCATGTGAACCGGGTTGCCGGTTATGCGGTTGAAATGTACGATCGTTGGGCCTATCACCACAGGATACCGGACCAGGAACGGGAGAAATTCAAGGATGCCTTTAAGATCGGGGCCATGTTTCATGATGTGGGAAAGGTCGCCATCTCTGATTTGATTCTCAAGAAACCCGCAGCCTTTACCTCGGAAGAATACGGTATCATGCAGCGGCACACCCTCTATGGGGCGGATTTGTTTGGGGACCCCCAGTCTCCTCTGGATATCATTGCCCGGGATGTGGCCCTTAATCACCATGAGAATTGGGATGGCTCCGGCTATCCGGGCTGGCTGGATCCGGTCAGTAAGGAACCTATGAGGAATCACCGGGGGAAGCTCCTGGGTAAGAAAGGGGAGGAGATTCCCTTAACCGGCCGGATCGTGGCCATTGCGGATGTTTTTGATGCCCTGTGTTCCAAACGGGTGTATAAAGACCCCTGGTCCAAAGAAGCGGCTTTAACCGAGATTCGTCATTTAGCAGGGACCAAATTTGATCCTGAACTGGTAGCAATTTTCTTTGAAATCCTCCCCCAGATCGAACATGTCCAGAAATGCTATCCTGAGTTTGGAATTAGCTAAAAACCTCGGGGGCTTCTCGTAGTAAGCTTCCATCCGCAGGTGATCTGCAAGCCCCTATAAAGCACGAGCTTTCTGGAGTTGTTGACCCCACAGGGCGCTACGGCTGAGGGGGCTTGACGGAGCGCTGCCCGTCAGACTGGTGGTCTGGGGTACCCCGCGCTCCTGGAAACTTCTGTCCAGTCGTAGCCGATGCGGGTTCGTTAGAAAGTACAAAAAAACAAAAAAAGATTCAAAAAGGCTAGACTTTTTCTTGAGAAGGGGGTATACTATTTAATATAAAAATGGATCCCGAGCTTAGAAGGATAGTTAAGAGGCACGGTATGTATTCTGTAATTATTTGTATTACCCCCCCCTCCCCCCCCTATACTTTTATCCTAAAATAATTCCTATACCAAGTAAAATTCTCTGTTCTTTAGTACTGATATTGAATTCTCTAGTCCTATTACTAAAATTTTCGGGGGTATCCTTCTACGTTTCCAGGGGAGACCCGGGGAACCTATGATATTGGGCAAAGCCGCGGTGCGGTTGCTATAACGTGGAAAAGGCCTTTCCGGTATGCCGGCTTCCTTGGTCGGTAAATCCCGGGGTACCGAAGGGCCGATTCCGCAGCAAATTTTTTCTATAAGGAAAGAGTATGAAGAAAAACACAGGATTTTTCAAGGGAATACTGGCATTAATGCTGGTATTGGGGTAGCTGCTTACCGGTTGTCCCACGAATGTCGGTGATGACACCGGTAACGGTAATGAGAACGGGAATGGGAACGGCAATGGGAACGGGAACGGAGATGATGGTACCGGGCTCCAATGGGACCCTGAGTCGGCCGGTACCCTGACGGTTATCAACAACACCTCAAAGGATATGGTCATCTTCCAGGGACAGACTCCCAGCAATTCCAACCTTTTGGGTGGTGTTCGAGCAAGTACCAGCGATCGGGTCTTCGATATATCCGATGATGTTGACGACTTTGATGTAGGAGGCTATCTCATCCTGCGGGGTATATCCAGGGATGAATATGAGAAAAACAAAGCCAACTTATCCCTTGCGAAAATTGAGTATTCCGCTATGGCAACCTACAAGTCAGGAAAGAAGTACCGTACCGAGATCAGCCCCAACTATACCGGGGATTTCGGTTATAAGGTTACCAATTCAGGGCGCATCGGATTGGAATTACGAAAAAATAGTCCCGATGGGGAGAAAATAGCCTACTTGCCTTCCTTGGCAACTAATGTACTCCTCTATACGGAAACGGCGGCATCCCTTTCTATTTTCCCGGTATATGTGTATTACACCAGATCAACCGGGCAAGTTACCACCTTAAAACCAACCGATCACTTTGCGTCGGTAACGGCAACCCCCCGTCCTCTGGCCAATGCAAGCAGCATTCAATCCTACTATTTTCCCAATGATAACAATGTAACCTGGGATCAGATCAAAGGGAGCCTTAAATCGCCGGTGGCTTACTTTAGCGTATCCAATAACGTACCGAATCAAGGTATCTTCTTTACCTTAGCGGGGGGTAGCGCGTTGTTCGCTCAGAATGGGTATGACGCGGTTGGTACGGGTGAACAGCTTACCTTTGAATTGGAAAGCACGGTAACTGGTACGGAGAAGTATATTGTTATCACCCTCTATAATGGTTCCCTGAAATTGCCGGCGCGTTTTAGCACGGAAACTGGTAATCCCACCATAAAGAACGGATATGACTATACCATCACCGTTAACTTCAAGGGCGGTACGGTTTCCGATGCGAGTAACTATACGGTAACCCTTATGGAAGGCGCAGAGCGGGATTTGGCGGATGAAATAGAATCCCTCTAAATTCTTGTTGTTTTGCGTTTGCCCGGTGTTTCGCGCTGAAACGCCGGGTATTATTGAGTTCTATTCGAGGTCTATTCTATGAAGCAAAGCATAAAGGCCATTTTTTTAATCAGCCTGGTGATAAGCATGGCGGGCTGTCCCAACGATACGGCGGACCCGGGCAGCAATACTAATACTAATGAAAACCAGCCGGCGACCGGCAAAGTAACCTTCTTTAACGAATCCAGTTACCAGGCAATCGTTCACCAGGACGCTTTTTCAGGACCGGTGCTGCTTGAATTGGGTCCGGGCCAATCAAGAAACGTTACGGTCCGGGCCAGCGATAATTACGGCGTTGGCTCAACCTTTCCCATTGAATACCGGTACCGGGTTGTGGACGGAACAGACTTGGCCAGCGGGGAGGTCTGGGCTAACGGCATTGATCCCAACGTCCAGGTGAACCAGGTCATCGAAGAAAACCGGTCTTACACCGTACAAATACCCCAACCGCAAAATCTTGAATTCCTCAGAGCTTTTGTCAAAATTCTCAACGCTTCGGACATGCAGTTTGAGCTTCATTATCTGGGAACGGCTTTCACGCAGACGGGTAACGGCAATCTTCCGGTTCCCCCGGGAAAAACCGGGGTATACGAGTTTTCTTCCACCGCGGAAGGAAAGCCGGTCAGCGGCTATACGGTACACACCGCCCTCCGGTCAGTTAGTGTTCCGGATTTTACCGCGAAAAACAGCTATATTTATGATTTTACCTATAACGGTACGTCGGTAGTTAAGACCGGGGAACATAAAATTGTGTTTTAATTGGCCGGTCTCATAAAAAGGAGGGTATTTCCCATAGGGGCAATAATGAAATGCAAATATTGGACTTGTGATAACCCGGTGGTTATCGAACAAGTCTTGCAAAATGCTCCGTATTTTGTTGTTTTTTATCGGAATTTGTTCAAAAACTTCAGTTTTTGAACAACTCTATTGTAACGGCGGGAAAGACCGCAAAGGAAAAAACATGAGACGGGATATTTTCTCAATAGTTGTATCGGCAATTTTTTGCCTTGTTTTTAGCGATTTTATGCTATCTGGGTGTAGTAATCCTAACAACAATAATGACCAAGAGATAGAGAAGAAGAAAACTTCTATCAGGATAAAAAACGAGTCCTATTCATTGCTCATGAATGTTCATTTGCAGGACAAATATTTTGAACCAACCGTGCAAAATCCATACGGCATCGAAGGATTACCAGGAGACCCAGGTTATTTTAGTGCAGGAGACATTTCGTCTACCATTGCATTGACGGAAGATACTTCAGGTTACATTTATTTTGTTTTATATATTTATACAGAAGGAGGAGGGGTGAGGGCATATCCTTGCCATACCAGAGAACTGGTTGTGGTGAATAGAGGAGAAGAGAACGAGTTTATTTTCACTGATAATACCCTGGTTGTCGATTATGCAAATCCTTCTAATGTTCAGACTCTGAAAAACATGGAGGCATATATTAAAGGCTTAGAATAGGCAACGCAGCATCTGATAGTCATCTTTAATTAATAGGTATATCTATGCTTTTACCTACGACGGTACGTCGGTAGTTAAGACCGGAGAACATAAAATGGTGTTTTAATTGGCCGGTCTCATAAAAAGGAGTGTTTTATGAAGAAGCTGTTTTTGGTTTTGGCGGCATTCGCGGTTCTGGTTGCCGGATGTCCCCAGCCTACAGACGACCCGGTTCCAGAGGATCCCTCCCCAACCCTGACCATAAAAAATGAGTCCTCCTATGATCTGTCAAATGTAACCTGGTCCGGGAAAAAGTTTGTTTCTTCCGAGCAGGGGGATTTACTCAAAGGAACCGCATCCAAAGCAGAAACAACGGAAGATGCTTCAGGGTACATCTATTTTACCCGTAAGGATATAGGAATAAACCTCAGAACATACTCGATCTGGACGGTGGAAGACTCGTCGGTTACCATCAGCGACAACACCGTAGTTATTGAGGTGGGCAATGAAAATAACATGGCGGCTTTATCGAAGATAGGGCTGGTAGCGGAAATCAGCGTTGAATATGACGGCAGAAGCGTCGCTCGGAATGATACCATCAATATCGGCGAAGGGGTTGTCAATACCCCAAAACAAATTCACGTTACTCTGAAAAGTACCGGTTCCAGCAATTTGACCCTCGCCGGGGTTGAACCGGTGCAGCTTGAAGGCCTGGATGATTCGTTTTCGGTAACCCAGCCTGCGAAGTCAGAAATTACCGCCTCCACGCCCTTGCATGTTGCGATTGTTTTTACTCCTCGGTCAAGCGGTACTCATACTGTGGCCGTTACCATAAAATCAAACGCCCCGTCGGGTGATTTTACCTTTACCCTATCCGGAACAGGGGTTTCCCCCAAACCGATTATCGAAATATTTGACGGCGATACGGGAATACCGCAAAACGGCACCATCACTATGGGTACGATTCCCTTAACCCAATCCGGCACGGTAACGGTTACTGTAAAAAATACCGGAACGGAAGTGTTGACGATTGTGGAGGGGGGAGTCACCATTTCAGGCGGCGATGCGGGGGTGTTTTCATTTGATTCGCAACCAACCGGGACTATTTCGGTAAACGGCGCGACAACATTTGTCATACGATGTATGCCTCAGGGAGTAAGGGAATATAGCGCAACTATTAGTATTGCCAATAACGATATATCCAGAAACCCCGCGGTATTTCTGGTACAGGCAGCCGGAAAACAGGAATATCCGGTCATTGAACTAAAAAACGGAGAAGCGGTTGTTGCCCATAACGGTACGGTTGGTTTTGGGCTGGTACAGGCTCATCAAACAAAAATGGAGAACTTTAGTCTTACAAACACCGGCATCGTTGACTTGTCGCTTTCGGGAAATCCCCTTATTGCCTCATCAAATACCCAGTTTACCGTGGCCTTACCTTCAAAAACAACGGTTTCACCAGGAGAAACCATATCCTTTGGGATAACCTACACTCCAACCAGCGAGGCCACCAGTACGGCGCACATTACTATCCCAAATAACAGCGAAATCAATCCTTTTACCTTTACGCTAACCGGCGGTTTTGCCGCGCCAGCTATACCTGAGGGGTTAAATGCGGAGGTTCTTTCATCGTCGTCCATACGGCTAAGGTGGAATGCGGTAGCCGGGGTAAGTTCTTACCGGGTATACCGGTCAACAAGTTCTGACGGCAATTATAGTATGATTAACGAAGGTACTCCCACATCATTTACCGACACATCCTTAAACCCGAGTACCGTCTATTACTACAAAGTGAGGGCATACAACGAGGTGGCCGGCGAGAGTGAACAATCGGCGCCGGTGTCTGCCACAACACAAGATCTGGCAGCCCCCACAGGGCTAAACGCATTCCCCCTTTCATCATCATCCATACGGATAACATGGGGTGTGGTAGCCGGGGTAAGTTCTTACCGGGTATACCAGTCAACCCATGACGGGGATTACCTTTATATTGATACCAGTTCTACCGCATCGTATACCAACACCGGATTAAGCGCGAATACCACCTATTACTACAAAGTAAGCGCATCCGGTGGGGGCAAAGAAAGCGGGCAATCGGCATCTGTATTCGCCATGACGGTTACTGAGGCGCCGACAGGGGTAACGGTAACTGCGTTACCGGCATCCTTACAGATAACCTGGGATGCGGTAGTGGGGGCGAGTTTATACCGGGTATACTTGGGTACTGAGACAACACCTCCTGAGGACCCCTCCTATACGGGAACAGGACTTTCTACCACCATCTCCGGTCTGGTCAACGAAACGCTTTATTACGTATGGGTGCAGGCGGTGAACGGAGGCGGGGGTTCCGCCTTGAGCGAGCGGGTATCAAAAAACCTTGGCTTGTCCGCTCCCGCCGCGCCGGTATTGACCGCAGGAGACGGCAGGTTAACGGTTACATGGACCGCGGTTGATATGGCCACATCCTACAAGGTGTATTGGAGTACCGGGACAACACCTCCTCAGGAGCCCTCCTATACGGGAACGGGACTTTCTACCACCATCTCCAGCCTGGTCAATGAAACCCCCTACTATGTGTGGGTACAGGCGGTGAACTCTGGGGGCAGTTCCGCCTTGAGCGAGCGGGTATCAAAAACTCTTACTTTGTCCGCCCCTGCCGCGCCGGTATTGACCGCAGGAGACGGCAGGTTAACGGTTACATGGACCGCGGTTGATATGGCCACATCCTACAAGGTATATCTGGGTACCGGAACAACAGCCCCTGGTACGGCATCTTATACGGGAACGGGATTTTCTACCACCATCTCCGGCCTGGTCAATGAAACGCCCTACTACGTGTGGGTACAGGCGGTAAATTCGGGGGGCAGTTCCGCCTTGAGTGGGTATGCGACAAAAACCCTTACTTTGCCCGCTCCCGCCGCACCGGTATTGACCGCAGGAACCGGCAAAGTAAGGGTCGCGTGGACCGCGGTTGATATGGCCACATCCTACAAGGTGTATTTGAGTACTGGAACAACAGCCCCTGGTACGGCATCTTACACGGGAACAGGACTTTCCACCACTATTACCGGCCTGGTCAACGAAACACCCTACTATGTGTGGGTACAGGCGGTGAATGCGGGGGGCGGTTCTCCCTTGAGCCTATGGGCAATGGGAACGCCGACAAACCGTTACACGGCAAATAATTCGGCAGGTTTTCAGCGTGCGGTATCGGCGATAAACAACGATGAAGCGGGGGAATACTGGATTACCATAGCCGGAAATTTCGCCGCCCCGGATATTTCTTTTACGACTAACGCCGGGAAAACAATCAACATTGAGGGGAATTCCGCGGTCCATTCCATATCAAACGGTAATAGTTCCGCACCATTGTTTACGCTTCCCAGCGGTATAGAACTGGTCTTGGGCAACAACATAACCCTTGACGGATCCGGTAAATCATATCCGCTAGTAAAAATAAATGCCGGTGGAACACTTGTCATGAATAAGGGGGCAAAAATAAGCGGGGCTAATATTTGTGGCGTACAGGTTACAGGCGGCACCTTTACCATGAACGATGGAGAAATTAGTAGTAATACGTTCTCTTTTTCTCCTTCCTCCAATAACTTCACCACCGGAGGTGGCGGGGTACTTGTCCAAGGTGGCTCTTTTACGATGTACAATGGAACCATTAGCGGCAATTCTGTTTCATCCACTTCTACATCATCCTTCGATGCCAACGCCGCAGGCGGTGGAGTAGCTCTCCAAAGTGGTTCCTTTACGATGATCGGTGGAACTATCAACGGAAACACTGTTTCAGCCACCGCATCCTACGATGCTAGTGCCGCAGGTGGCGGGGTATATGTCGGAAATGGTTCTTTTATGATGAGCGGTGGGACCATTAGCGATAATTCTGTTTCATCCTTTTCAGCTAATGCATCAACCTACTACACTTCCACTGCTGTAGGTGGCGGGGTGTATGTCGGAAGCGGTTCCTTTACGATGAGTGGGGGAACTATCAGTGGTAATGGAGCTTCCGCTGCCCCCGCAGCTTCATCACTCTTCTCTGGCGGAGGCGGTGTGGTAGTTTTAACTGGGGTCTTTAATAAAACAGGCGGTACAATTACGGCTACCAATTCCTTGTCGCCATATAATAACACCCGGGGAAGAGTAGTATATGTAGCGAACGGTACCAAGCATCGGGAAGCAGAGGCAGGACCAGGAGTTAACTTGAGCAGCGCTTCGTCAACGAACTGGGAGTAAGACTGGCGAATGGTGAAACAAACAGACGGGGAACGGAACTATTCCGGTCCCCCCTAGAAAAACCGGGGAACATAAAATGGTGTTTTAATTGACCGGTTTCATAAAAAGGAGTGTATATGAAGAAGATGTTTTTAATTTTGGCGGCCTTCGCGGCTCTGGTTGCCGGATGCCCCCAGCCTACAGACGACCCGGATCCGAAGGATTCCTCCCCAACCTT